>JBBREI010000033.1:0-25357 GCA_038203035.1 Burkholderiales bacterium | reverse complement strand
GATCGGTATTGAAGAGCGAGGTGCGCCGCTTTATGCCGTGCACCATGTAGCCCTTCGCGATCAGGAATTCGGCGAGGTAAGCGCCATCCTGGCCAGTGATGCCGGTGATCAGCGCCGTTTTCTCTTGGGTCATTTTAGGGGTAGCGTCTCTTTTTGGCCGGTGTCACCGCGCAAACATCCAATTTTTCTGCCATTTAACGGTGTTTTCGGCCGGGAGTGCGCTCCGACGACCGCTTGACTCTCTGGTGTCTTGTAACCGTCGGAATATATCAGCCCAGCCCCTGTTGTATGTCCGCCACGGTCCGGTTGACTCGGGCCCTCTCAGAACGTATATTAACGTTGATTTGTGAACTCAATTCTCTAGGCTGGACAATAACTTAGAGCGAAGTGTTAGGCTGGTTCCAGAAGATTTCTCCGCAAGCCTCGCATTAGTCGGGGGATTCGCGGGTATTTCGTATCTCGCGCACGCCGTTGAAAGAAGATAAAAAAGGGAGCAGCCGATCATGACGAGCAAGAAGCTGGCATTTTCTCTGGCGTCGCTTGCCGTATTTGCGGGCACAAGCGCCGAGGCGCAGATGCGCCCGACATACCAATTCCCCAGTGGCGCGGGTTCGGGAACCGGCGCCACGCAAATCGGCACCTCCCCGATTTATTTTTCCCCATTCATTGGCGTGGCGGTTGGCCGGGACGACAACGTCCTGCTCACGCGCGACAACCAGCGCGATTCCACGTATTACGTGGTGAGTCCCGGCCTGAAGTTCGAAGCCCGCGACGCAAACAAGGTCTTCCAGCTGAATTACCAGTCGCAGATCGGACGCTACGCGGACAGCGAAGAAGACAACTACATCGACCACACCGTCGATGCGCAATTCGACGCCGCATTCGATCGTCGCAACTTCCTGCGCCTGGGCCTTCAATATCTTCGTGGACACGATCCGCGCAACGCCACGGACCGCGGCATCGGCGCAACACCCGACAAGTATCGCCTCACAACCCCCAGCGCCACTTACGCATTTGGCGCGCCCGGCGCCGCCGGCCGCGTGGAGTTCTACTACTCGGCGAACGATCGCCGCTATCTGAACAACCGCGCAACCACCGCCGCGTTTGATCGCAAGGGGCAGGAGTTCGGTGGCGCCTTCTTCGCTCGCATCGCGCCCAAGACCTATTTCGTCGCGGAAGCCCGCACGAACGATTTCAGCTATCGCCAGGCCGGTTCGCTCCTGAATAGCGATGAGCGGCGGTATTTCGGCGGTATTTCCTGGGAGGCCACTGCTGCAACCACCGGCACGGTCAAGGTGGGGCGCATGGAAAAACGCTTCGATTCCTCAATACCCGAGTTTTCGGGGACGGCTTGGGAAGCGCTCATCACCTGGGCACCGCGCACCTATTCGCGATTCGATTTCTATGCGGGTCGTTCGACCAACGAATCCACCGGCCTGGGCAGTTTCATCGTGAGCGAGATCGCCGGGGTCACTTGGACCCATTCCTGGAATTCGTCCCTCTCCACTGCGGTCCTGGTGCGATTCCAGAAGGACGACTACCAGAATTTCGATCGTAACGACGATGTGCGATATGTCGGGCTGAAAGTGGGTTACCGTTTCCGCCGGTGGCTCACCCTGGGCGCCGAATATTCACACACCCAGCGCGATTCCGACCGGCCGCTCTTCGAATACGATAAGAACCTCTACCTGCTGACTGCGACGGCCTCCATGTAAGGTGCGGCACCTGCCGCATCCCGGGATGCTGGCGGTCATACACAATGGCACCCATGGCGCAGATTGCCCGTTTGGTCTTGTTTTTTCTGCTTTTTTCGGTTTCCGAGGCTTCGTTTGCCCAGGCGCCCCAGCTTTCGATATACAAGTTGGGCTCCGGAGACACCATCTCCATTCGCGTCCTGGGCGAGGATGACCTGAAGCGCGAGAGGGTCCGCCTATCTGACGCGGGCACGGTCTCGTTCCCGGTCCTTGGAGAGATCAAGGTCAAGGGAATGACGGTAGGTGGCCTGGAGGAATACGTCACGAAGGGGTTGAAGGGCCGCTACCTGATCAACCCGCAGGTGACCGTCTCCATCGAGGAATATCGGAATTTTTTCGTCAACGGCCAGGTGGAGAAACCGGGCGGGTATCCGTTTTCCCCCGGGCTGACCGTGCGCAAGGCGATTTCAATCGCCGGCGGGTTCAAGGAGCGAGCCTCCCGCGAGAAGATCAACGTAATTCGCGATGACGACGCGACGCAGACAGCGAAGCGAGTCGACATGAATGCGACGATCCTGCCGGGTGACATCCTGACGGTCGAAGAAAGTTTCTTCTGATGAATGACCTAACGCTCCAGAACCGGATCGCGACCGATGATTCGCTCAGTCCGCGATCAGATGAAGGCCTCGATTTCCTCGGCTATTGGCGCGCTGTTTCCAAGAGGCGCTGGAGCATCATCGGCCTGACCGTCCTGGTGGCGATACTCGCCGCCCTCGTTGTCTCCTCGATTCGTCCCAGCTTTCGCGCAACGGCGACCATCCTGATCGAGCAGGGCAAATCCAAGATCGTCTCGATCGAGGAAATCTACAGCGCGGGCGGGCTGCAGCGCGAGTACTACCAGACCCAGGTTGAAATCCTCAAGAGCGAGGACCTGGCACGCAAGGTGGTGCAGAAGCTGAAGCTGGCGACTCATCCGGACTACGACCCACGCCAATCGCAGCCAAACTGGTTCATGAGGATGTTCGGCGCGGTAGTGGAGCGCGAAGAGCCCGCTTCCGCAGTCAAGGATGCCGATGTCATGCGTTCCGTGGTGCAGCGGGTGAGGAGCAACCTCCAGGTTGGGCTGATTCGCAACAGCGCGCTGGTGCAAATCGCCTTTGTCTCGCCGGACAAGGAGCTGGCCGCCAAAGTCCCCAATACGCTCGCAGAGGTCTTCATCGACACTGACCTCGAATCCCGCATGGCGATGACGCAGAAGGCATCCGAATGGCTGCGCGAACGCATGGGCGAGTTGCGCGCCAAGCTGGATTCGGCGGAGAAGGCGCTCCAGGATTACCGCGATCGCGAGCGCATCGTCGATACCAAGGGGCTGGTGCTCTCGGGCGCCGGCCGGCAACTTGAAGAACTCACCAAGAGCCTGGTGGAGTCGCGGCAGAAGCGCGCGGAGGCGGAAACGACCTATTCCATGGTGCAGCAGATCAAGGGAGGGCGCGCGCAGGCGAACTACGATTCGATCCCCGGGATCCTGCGCCATCCGCTGGTGCAGAACCTCAAGCAGGCAGAAGGCGAGGCGGAACGACGCCTGGGCGATGCCGCCAAGCGATATGGTCCGGAGCATCCACGCCTCATCCAGGCCAAGACCGAGCTCGAGACGACCAAGGAAAACACCCGCAAGCAGATCGAGATCGTCGTGAACGGCTTCGCGAAGGAATACGAAGTCGCGCGTGCGAACGAGCAGGCGGTGGAGCGCGCGCTCGCACAGAGCAAGTCGGATATCCAGGGCATCAACCGCAAGGAGTTCCAGCTTGGTGTGCTCGAGCGCGAGGTACAGCAGAACCGCAACCTCTACGACATGTTCGTAAACCGGTTGAAGGAGACCAACGCGACGGGCGACCTGCAATCGACGATTGCCCGCGTGATCGATACCGCGGGCGTGCCTTCCAGCCCCTTCGCGCCGAATCGGCAGCAGACGATCATCAGTGCTGCGGTCGTCGCGTTTGTCCTCGCCGCATTGATGGCGCTGCTGCTTGACCGCCTGGCAAACACCCTCAACTCCACTTCCGATGTAGAGCACCGGCTCGGTGTGCCGGCCCTGGGCGTGCTGCATAAGATCAAGGGGTTCGTGAAGAAGGGTTTCATATCCGAGCTGGCTTTCTTCAACGACACGCAATCTACGTTTGCAGAGGCGGTGCGCACGGTGCGCACCGGCGTCCTGATGTCGGCGCTGGACGATCCCCACAAGGTGGTGGTGATCACCTCGTCGGTCCCGGAAGAGGGCAAGACAACCCTGTCGTTCAACCTCGCGTGCGCGCTGGGACAGGTGAAGAAGGTCCTGCTGGTGGATGGCGACCTGCGTCGCCCGAAGATCGGAAAGCTGGTTGGGCGCGATCCCAAACAGCCCGGCCTCGCCGACCTCGTGGCGAGCCAGGCCCAGGTGAGCCAGTGTGTCTTTTTCGACGAACGTGCCGGAATCCACATCCTGCCCGCCGGAACCGTCCCCCCGAACCCGCAGGAACTGCTGAGCTCGAAGCGTTTCGAGGACGTGTTATCCAAGCTGAAGGACGCATTCGACATCGTCGTCATCGACAGCGCACCCCTTCAGCTGGTGAGCGACGCGCTGGTGCTTTCACAGTTTGCTTCCTCGGTGATCTACGTCGTGAAGGCGGACTCCACCCCTTACCAGGTCGCCCAGAATGGGCTGAAGAAGTTGCGCCGCGTGAATGCACCTGTGCTCGGCATCGTCCTGAACCAGCTCGACATCGAGCGGGCCGAGAAGTATTACGGCGAATACAGCGGCTACAAGAGCTACCGCGGCTACAAGAAGTACGGCTATACCAAGGCCTACGGGCAGGAGTGACATGGGTGCCCGTGCGCGCCTGCTGGCCGTGCTGCCCATGCTGGTCCTTCTGGCGTGGATGGGGTTGGCCGCGCATCGCGACGGCCGCGCAAACTCGCTGATGGCCGATGCGAGTCGCGAAATGTCCACGTGGCGCCGCGCTACGGTTGCAGCCGGGGAATGGGACTGGATTCGCGCGGACCTGGAGCGTGCCGCCGAGATGGATCCGGGCAATCCGTCGATCAGTGAGCTGCAGGGAATCCTCAAGGCGCGCCGAGTGGCCGAAGATACTTACCTGAAAGAATCGATCGCCCATTTCCAGCAGTCGTTGCGCGAGCGTCCCGGGTCCCCCTATGGGTGGGCCAATCTCCTCGAAAGCTCGTATCGCCTGCACGGCAGCGCCGCCGAGATCGATCCGATGATCCAGCGCGCCGTCGCCCTTGGTCCCCATGAGCCGGCCGTGCAGCGCGTGGTGGCCGATTTCGGGTTGGCCGCGTGGCCCGAATTGTCGCCCGCCGGACAGGCCTCCACGGAGCGCGTGGTGGCGGCGGCACTTCGCCGTAACCCTCTGGAAATGCTGCGGATTGCAGATAGACGTGGTAGGCTCAACGTGGCCTGCCGCCACGTTTCAATAGCACCCGGCACGAGCAGCACCCAGTGGTCAAAATTTTGCCCAGGCACGGAGGCAACACAATGAAGAAGATGACCGTTTTGATGGCTATCCTGGCGTTCTTCAGCGCCGGCTGGGCGCTGGCGGACAGCGCAGTCGTCACCTCCGCCGTGGGCACGGTGCAGGCGCAGCTTGGCGCGACGCCGGCGCGAATCCTCAGGGTGGGTGATGAAGTGGTCCAGGGGATGACGGTGAGTACCGGCCCGGCGTCCTCGGTGGTCCTGAAATTCGACGATGGCCAGGTGGCCGCGCTCACCGCCAATTCACGCATGACCATTTCGGCGTACCAGTACCAGTCCTCCACGCGCACGGGCAATGTGCTGCTCTCGCTTGTCGAAGGCGGCATGAGGGCCATCACCGGCCTGATCGGGAAGAACTCCCGTGACAGGGTTGCCTACAAGGCGGGCAGTGCCACCATCGGCATTCGGGGTACGGATGTCACGATCATCACCACGCAGGGCCACGTCGTGGTCACGGTTGCCGATGGAGTCATCAGCTTTTCCTTCGCCGGGCAGTCGCTCGAGCTGTCAGCAGGCCAGGGAATCCATCTGCGCCCCGATGGCACGTTCAGCCGGGGAACCATCGCTGAAATCATGCGCCTTCTCCAGGCTTCGCCGCTGGGTCGACTGATCATCGAATTGGTAGGGGGAATCAACACGCTTGCCCAGGCGATCAATGAAGCGGCTCCGGGCATCCCGCGACCCGGCTCCGATGGCGAGCCGCCTCCCACGACGCCTACCCCAGGTGGTGCCGGTGGCGGGGGTATTGCCAGTCCCAGCTGACGCTAGCCCACAGATGACGGGCCATTCCAGCGTCGTCCCGACTCCGTCGTGTACTGGGGGCTGCTCTGCCTCCTCGTCTGGGCCCCCATTCCACTTGGAAGCAACCGAGGCTGGGCATGGTCGCTGCTCGAGGTTGTGACGTTCCTGCTGCTGGGCGGGTGGTTTTTGCTATGGGCCCTCGGGCGGGCGCAGGTTTCGACGCCACTGCAAAGGGCCTGGCCTGCGCTCGCAATCCTTGGCGTTTGGCTGCTCTACCAAGCGCTGCACGTGATGGCGCTTCCTGCGGCCTGGGTGTCGGCGCTGTCCCCGGAGTCGGCGCGGGTCCAGTCGCTTACCGATGTGATCGGCATCACCCGCGAATCCATGACTCTCTCCGTGGACCGCAACGCTTCGCTGGCCGCGTTCCTCAAGGGCTCCATGTACGCGGCAATCTTTTTCCTGGTGCTGGCCGTGGTGAACACCCGGCCGAGGGTGATGATCCTTGCGCGCGTGCTGGTCTATGCAGCAGTTCTCCACTCGCTCTACGCCATCCTGCTGCACCTCGCCAACGTGGACGAGGACCACTTCGGCACCGTAATCAACCACGGCCCATCGGCGAGCGGCACATACAAGAACCGCAACCATTTCGCCGGCTACCTGGAGATGATGCTGGCATTGGGAATCGGCTTGCTGATCGCGGGATTGTCTGATCGCAGTGCGGACACGTGGAAACGATTCTTGCGGCACCTGATCGAATGGATACTCAGCCCCAAGATGGTGCTGCGCCTGGCGCTGTGCATCCTCGTAATCGCGCTTACAACCACACATTCGCGCATGGGAAATACCGCCTTCTTTTCCTCGCTGCTCGTGGCCGGCATCGTGGGGATCGTGCTTTCACGGCATGCAACGCGAAATACCGTGGTGTTGCTGGTGAGCCTCATCGTGATCGACCTCCTCATCGTGGGCAGCTGGTTCGGGGTCGAGAAGTTGGCGCAACGCCTGGAGGCAACAACCGTCGCCGACGTCGCGGAGCGCGAGGATCCGAGCATCAACGCGTTACCGCTGATCAAGGACTATCCGGTATTCGGTTCCGGTCCAGGCACCTTCTACGTCGCGTTTCCGGCCTACCGTCCGGAAAGGATTCGCGCCTTCTTCGACCACGCGCACAACGACTATGCGCAGTTCACCGCCGAAAGTGGCTTCATCGGCATCGCGCTCCTGGGGAGCCTCGTGCTGCTGACCCTTTCAGCGGCGCTGAAGGCGCAATGGGCGCGTAGGGATCCCCTGATGCGGGGCATCTCCTTTGCGTCCATCATGGGAATCATTGCGATCCTCATCCACTCGTCGGTCGATTTCAACCTGCAGATTCCCGCCAATGCGATGCTCTTCATGGTGCTGATGGCCCTTGCCTGGATAGCGCGTGACCTCGACGACCGGGCCGCGGGCCCGGCGGGAAACGAGGAGAACGCGTCATGAGGGTCCTTGTCACCGGCGCTGCCGGCTTCATCGGCTACCACCTCTCCAGGCGCCTCCTGGCGCGTGGCGATGTGGTTGTGGGCGTGGACAACCTCAACGACTACTACGACGTATCCCTTAAGGAAGCGCGCGTCCAGAAACTGCGGGAGATGCCCCAGTTCTGGTTCGTGAAGGCGGACATCGCCGACCAGACGGCGATGGATGCCGCCTTCGCCTCGGGGCGCTTCGATGCCATCGTGAACCTGGCCGCACAGGCGGGTGTGCGCTACTCCCTCCAGAATCCGCGTGCGTACATCGATGCCAACGTGGCGGGATTCATGAACGTGCTGGAAGGCGCACGCGATCACGGCACCGGCCACCTCGTATTCGCGTCGACGAGCTCGGTCTACGGGATCAATACCGCGCTGCCATTCTCGGAGGGCCAGAACACCGACCATCCGATCTCGCTCTACGCCGCGACCAAGAAGGCCAACGAGTCGATGGCCCACGCCTACGCGCACCTCTTCAACATTCCCTGCACGGGGCTGCGGTTCTTTACCGTCTATGGCCCCTGGGGCCGGCCGGACATGGCGCTTTTCAAGTTCACCAAAGGCATCCTTGCGGGCGAGCCCATCCCGGTCTTCAACCAGGGCAAGATGGTGCGCGACTTTACCTACGTGGACGACATCGTCGAAGGCATCGTGCGCGTGATCGACCAGCCGGCGCGATCCGACCCGTCGTGGCGCGGCAACGACCCTGCGGCGGCCACCAGCTCCGCCCCGTGGCGCATCTTCAACATCGGCAACCACCAGCGCGTGGAGCTCATGAGTTATATCCGCGCCATCGAGAAGGCCACGGGCAGGCAAGCCATGCTGGAGATGCTGCCCATGCAAGCAGGCGACGTGGTGGCCACCGAGGCGGATACTTCGGCGCTCGAGCAAGCCACCGGCTTCAAACCGAATACCTCGGTGGAGGAGGGCATTGCCCGGTTTGTCGAGTGGTACCGCGACTTCTACCAGGTGTGAGGATCCGGTCACTGTGGTGGGCCGGCGCCGTGTTCTTCGTGGCGCTGGTGATCTACCTCTCCCTCAAACGCGATCCGATCGACGTCGGGCGGTTCGATGAGATCAAGATCGGGCATTTCCTGGCGTACGCGTGGTTGGGCCTCTGGTTCATACAGTTCTATCGCTCCGTTCGTGCGCGGCTCTTTGTAGCCATTGCACTTTCCCTGCTGGGTGTGGCGCTGGAATTCGCGCAGGGCATGACCACCTATCGATCCTTCGCGTATTCGGACATGGTCGACAACGCCATCGGCGTGCTGGGCGGGATGGCACTGGGGTTCACGCCTTTGGGCCGCGTCCTGGAAGCTTTGGAAGCGAGATGGCCGCGTCATGGATAAGTCACATCGATGTGAGATGCTCGCGGGATGAATTTCTACGATGCAGAGCCGCACCAGGGCGTGGGGCGGGACCGGATCTACATGTCCTGGACGGAGCAGTGGGATTTGCCCCGCTACGCCGCGCAGTACCTCGACACGCGCAAGAAAGTATCGGCGACACCCGCGGAGGTTCTTGCCCGCATTGCGCAGTTCCCGGGCCCGGCGCCGTTCCGGAAGGTGGATATGGATTTCTACCTGGATAGCCATTTCGCGAGGGGTTGACCCTCACCCCGGCCCTCTCCCAGGGGAGAGGGAGAAAAGCGCTTTGTTTTTGCTCGCTTTTCGGGCTATAATCGCGGGCTTGGCTGGGAGTTCGTCGGCCAGGTTTGATTTTCAGCCCTTGCTCCACCGTCTGGCGCGACCATTTCATCGCGCGCCACTGCGCAACGGGGGGCTTTACCCATAAGGAGACTTCATGCGCCATTACGAGATCGTATTCATCGTGCATCCCGATCAGAGCGAGCAGGTGCCCGCCATGATCGAGCGCTACCGCAACACCATCGCCACCGGCAACGGGGTGATCCACCGCATCGAGGATTGGGGCCGCCGCCAGCTGGCCTACCCGATCCAGAAGATCTTCAAGGCCCACTACGTGTTGATGAACGTGGAGGTCACCAACGAGACCCTGGTGGAGATCGAGACCGCGTTCAAGTTCAACGACGCCGTCCTGCGCCACCTCATCGTCAGCAAGAAGGAAGCCGAAGTGGGCCCCTCGCCGATGATGAAGGAAGAGAAATCGCGCAACGTCACCGACGGCCCGGGCAGCGACCGCCCCGAGCGTGATGTCAGCGCCCCCGCCCCGGCCCCCGCCCCGGCCCCGATGGCCCCCACCACCCCGCCGCCGGCAGCGCCGGCCGCGGCAGCTTAAGGAATCACCATGCCCAGACCGTCTCCGCGCGGCAAAGGTAAAGGCAAAGGCAAGTTTGCCAAAGGCAAGGACGGCAAGAACCCGAATCGCGGCCTATTCCGCCGCCGCAAGTTCTGCCGCTTCACCGCCGACAAGGTCAAGGAAGTCGATTACAAGGACATCGGCATCCTGAAGGACTTCATCAACGAGAACGGGAAGATCATCCCGGCACGCATCACCGGCACCAAGGCGCGTTACCAGCGCCAGCTGGGCGTGGCCATCAAGCGTGCGCGCTTCCTGGCTCTGCTGCACTTCACCGATCTGCACTAAGGACACGCCATGCAAATCATCCTGATGGAAAAGGTGGTGAACCTGGGCGGCCTGGGCGACGTGGTGAAGGTGAAGGACGGCTTTGCCCGTAACTTCCTCATCCCGCAAGGCAAGGCCAAACGCGCCACCGACGCGAACTTGAAAGAGTTCGAGAAGCGCCGCGCCGACCTCGAGAAGAAGGCCAACGAGCAGCTCGTCACCTCGCAAGAGCGTGCCGCCAAGCTTGAGGGCGCGAAGGTGGCAGTCACCCAGAAAGCCGGTGTCGACGGCCGCCTCTTCGGCTCCGTCACCAACGCGGACATCGCCGCAGCACTCAAGGCGCAACACGGCATCGAGGTGAAGAAAGCCGAGATCCGCATGCCCACCGGCCCGATCAAACACATCGGTGAATCCCCGATCGTGGTGTCGCTGCACTCGGATGTGCTGGCGAACATCACGGTGGTGGTGACTCCCGAGGCTTGAGAAGCCTTATCCCGCTTCGGCGGGATTAAAAAAGCCGCCTTCGAGGCGGCTTTTTTTACGTCTTCGAGGGCTCTCTTCCGTAGACATCTTCATACCGCTGGATGTCGCTCTCCGCGACACTCGAGCCGACCTGCACCTCGATGATCTGAAGCGGCTCCGAGCCCTCGTTCTCCAGGCGGTGTTTCATCCCTACGGGAATGAAGGTGCTTTCATTCGCAACAACTTCGAGTCGCTCCTTGTCGCGGGTGACCGTCGCGGTTCCGGAAACCACCACCCAATGCTCCGAGCGAAACTTGTGGCTCTGCAGGCTCAGCCGGCCTCCCGGACGGACCTCGATGCGTTTGATCTTGAACCCTGGGCCTTCTTCCAGCACGGTGTAAGTCCCCCAGGGCCTGCGTACGGTCAGGTGCTCCACATGTTGTGATCCCGCGCGCCGCACCAGTTCGTCGACCACTTTGCGCACTTGCTGGCTCTGACCCATTTTGGAGACGAGGATCGCGTCCGGGGTTTCGATAACCGCGATGTCCTCCACGCCCACGGCGGCGATGAGCCGGCTTTCGCTGCGGAAGAGGGCGTTGCGGCAATCGATCTGCACGACGTTGCCCTGCATCACGTTCTGCTGCTCGTCCTTGTCCGCCACTTCGTAGACCGCGTCCCAGCTGCCGACATCGGACCAGCCGAACTGGCCGGGGACGACGTATACGTCACCGCATTTCTCCAGCACGCCGTGGTCGATGGAGATGGAAGGGCAGGTTGCGAAATGGTCGTGGATCACCGCGGCGATTGGCCAGCCTTGTTCGACCTCAACACGCATCTTCGTGAGGATCGCGCCCAGCTCGGGCACGAATTGATCGATCGCCTCCAGGATCCGGCTCGCACGCCAAACAAACATTCCCGAGTTCCAGTAGTACTCCCCGGACGCCAGGAAGGCCTCCGCCGTTTGACGGTCAGGTTTCTCCCTGAACTCGCGCACCTTCTGTACGCCGGTTCCACCCTCGGCCCGGATGTATCCAAAGCCCACCTCCGGCGTGGTGGGATAAATCCCGAAGGTCACGAGGCGGCCCGCGCTTGCAGCGTCGATCGCCGTCTGCAGTGATTGGTGGAAGGCGGGAAGGTCGCGAATCAGATGATCGGCGGGCAGGACAATCATCACGGGGTCGTCGCCACCCAGCATGGCATCCAATGCGGCAATGCCGATGGCGGGTGCGGTATTGCGGCCCACGGGCTCCAGCAGGCTGTGAAAGCGCTGGAGCAGATCGAAGCCTTCGCCCTTGGCCAGGTCTTCGCTCGTCACCACACAGACCTGCGAGTCCTCGATCAGCGGGTGCAGGCGGGTGATGGTGGCTTCCAGCATGCTTTCCGGGCCGGCGAGCTTCAGGAACTGCTTGGGTGACTGAAGGCGCGATAGCGGCCACAGGCGTGTCCCGGAGCCGCCTGCCAGCACCACTACCCTGAGGTTCGATTTCGACACGCCGTTGAATCCGTGGAAGTAGTTCGCAGCGGACGATTATAGGCGATGCGTTTCGCAAGCCTTGGGAGTGGCCTCGAAACTGCGCAGCACGTCACATTTCGCAGCCGTTTGCCTTCATCCGTAGGCATCCACGGCCTATTCGATTACCAGCGAAATGCAAAACTCTAGTTAAATCAATGGATTCTGTGTGCTGTGTCACTTCGCCCCGGGACGGCAGCCCGTAGACTTGCCTCCATCGAACATCCCATTTGATTCGAAACAACCGTCCCTCAGGAGCCACACAAATGATCAACAAACTGACCCTCAAACAAGGTGCCCTCGCGATTGCGATGGCCGCGGCCTCGATGGCCTCGTTCGGCGCCAGCACCAGCACCAACGTGGGCGTCACCACCACCGTCATCGCCAACTGCACCGTGACTTCCACGCCGATCGCCTTCGGCAGCTACGATTCGCTCGCCGCCACCGCCACCACCGCCACTGGTTCCGTTGCGCTGACCTGCTCGCAGGGCGCCACGCCGAGTGTTGCCGTGGGCCTGGGCGGAAATCCGCTCGCCGGGGTGCGCCGCATGACGGATGGCTCCAACCTGCTGCCGTACAGCGTCCTGCAACCGACCTCCAACGCCGCCAACGCCAGTTGCGCCGGCGCCGTCACCGCGTACCCGGATGCCGCGCCTGGCTTCTCGCTGCCGGCCGCGCCCAGCACGGCGGCGCGCACGTTCAACCTCTGCGGCTCCATCGCCCCCGGCGTCAGCGTGCCCATCGGCAGCTACTCCGACACGGTGTTGGCCACCATCACTTTCTAGATCCTGAACATCCAATAGAAGGACCAGACCATGACCCAGAACCTCAAGCATTCCGTCCTCGCCTCGGCCCTCGTTGCCGCCGCCCTTGTGTCGTCGCCGGTGTTTGCCGCCAGCACCACGGGCAACGTGCCCGTCACGGCCACGGTGGGCGCCAACTGCATCCTGACCACAGTGGCCATGACTTTCGGTGTCTACGATCCGCTCAGCGCCACCCCGAAAAACGCCAACGGCCTGGTGCAACTGGTTTGCACGGTGGGTGCGTCCCCGTCGGTTTCGCTGGATGTCGGCCTCAATTCCCTGGCCGGCCAGCGCCGCCTGCTGAGTGGCGCCAACCTGCTCGACTACAACGTGTTCACCCCGGTGAGCAACGCGGCCAACGCGGCGTGCGCGTACACCACCGCCTACCCGACCACGCTGCCGGGCTTCGCGCTGACGGCCGCCCCCAGCGTTGCATCGCGCAACTACAACCTCTGCGGCCAGATCCCGGCCGGCCAGAGCGTGCCGAACGGCTCCTACAACGACACGATCACGGCTACCATCACGTTCTGATGACGTAACCGATGGGGGGCCCCCGGCCCATGTGTAGAGCTTCGAAGTCCCTTGCCGCGCTGCTGGCTTTCCTGGCCAGCAGCGCGGTTTTTGCTGGATCGTTCCAGGTGAGTCCCGTGCGGGTGGAGTTGTCGCCCACGGTCGCCACCGCCTCCATCAACGTGCGCAACGAATCCACCACGGATGCCGTGGTGGTGCAGCTTCGCCCGATGGACTGGAAGCAGGTGGGGGGTGAAGACGCGTACACGTCCAGCCCGGATCTCATCGCCACTCCCCCCATCTTCACCTTGCAGCCCGGCGCCACGCAGACGGTGCGTGTGGGCCTGCGGCGGGCAGAGGCGCGTGATGTCCAGCAGACCTTCCGCCTCTTCATCACCGAGGTGCCCGGCCCGCCCAAGGAGGGGTTCCAGGGCCTTCAGGTGGCGCTGAACATCGGCATTCCGGTGTTCATCGCGCCCAAGGCCAAACGGGTGACGGCCCTTGCATGGCGTGCCAAGCCCGCCGCCGATGGAAAGCTCGCGCTCACCGCGACCAACCCGGGCAACTCGCATGTGCAGATCCTGGAAGCGAAAGTGCTCGAGGGGACGGATGCCATCGTCACCACGCAGCAGCCGCGCTACATCCTGGCGGGACAGACTGTGACGTGGCAGCTGCCGGCGGCACGCCCGCCGAAGGGGCCGCTTCGCGTGACCGCGCGCACGGATTCCGGCGATGTCGAGGCGGACGTGTCGCTGGAGCCCTCCGCGCCGAAATGACCTTCTCGCGGCGATGCCTGGCCGCGTTGTGCTGGGTCATCGCATGCGATTCGTGGGCGCAGGTTGTCCCGATCGCTCCTGCGCAGGTTCCCCTGATTTCTCCTGCGCAGGTTCCCCTGATTTCTCCTGCGCCCGCACCGGCCCTCGCGGCCCCCGCGGGCGCATATCCGTCGTTTGTTGCGTTGCGCCTGAATGGCGAGTCCGTATCCGACGGGGTGCTCTTCCTGCGCGCGGGGGAGGGCGGCACGCGGTTTTTCATCGGGGTGGCGGAGGCGCGCAAGCTGCGGCTGGATCTGGCTGCTCGTTCACCGGCCGTGCGTTTCGATAACGAGGACTATCACCCGCTCGATGGCATCGACGGCCTCACCTACCACTTCGACGAAGTGGGTCAGGTCCTTTCGGTCAATGCCGTCGCCGCACTGTTTGATGCGCAGCGCTTCAGCCTGCCGCCGCCGCCGCTGGTGGATGCCACGCGATCGGGGGTCGGGGCGTTCCTCACCTACGACGTCATCTCGCAGCAGTCGAATGCGCCGGGGCAACGCAACATCACCAGCGGCCAGGCGGAGGTGGGGGTTTTCACGCCACAGGGGGTATTGACGCAGTCGCTCTTCGGCACGGCGAACGGTCCGGATCGCGGGCTGCTGCGACTCGACACCACGTTCACCATCGACCAGCCGCGCTCGCTTGCGAGCTGGCGCTTTGGCGACAGCATCTCGCGCGGCGCCGGATGGAGCCCGCTGGCGCGTTTTGCCGGCGTGCAGTACGGCACCAACTTCGCCACGCAGCCGACGCTCATCACCTATCCGCTCACCGCCATGGCGGGGCAGACGGCGCTGCCGTCGGTGGTGGATGTGTACGTGAACAACGTGTTGAGCAGCACGCTGCAGGTTCCGGCAGGCCCCTTCACGGTGAACGAGCTGCCCACCGTCAATGGCCAGGGGCAGTTGCGGCTTGTGGTGCGTGACCTTCTGGGACGCGAGCAGGTGTATTCACAATCGCTTTACGGAAGCACGCTGCTGCTGCGCCCGGGCCTGGACGATTGGACGGTGCAGGCGGGGGCGCTGCGGCTGGATTACGGCATCGCCAGCAACCGTTACGGCGCGGGCTTTGCGTCGGGCGTTTGGCGGCGCGGCATGACGGAGACGCTGACGCTCGACAGTGGCGTCGAGGCGGGCAATCGCCACTTCGCGGCTGGGGGTGGTGCCACATGGTTGATGGGGGAGCTGGGACAGTTCTCCGCCTCGGGCGCGTGGTCGCAGCAGGATCCGCTGGGCGCAGCGCGGCGCGAGGGTCATTCGTGGACCGCGGGGTGGGAGCGGCGATCGACCACGTTCAACTTCGGCGCCCAGGTGCGCAGGAGCTCGCGGGATTTTCGCAGTGTGACGAGTGGCGGCTTTGCGCCTTCGCGCCGCGAGGTTTCCGCCTTTGGCAGTTATGGCATCGGCACCAGCTCCATCGGCGTGGCCTATGCGCTGATCGAACGCCCGGGGGAGGCGGCGATGGAGTTTGCGCAGGCCACCTATTCACACAGCTTTCGCGACTGGGGTTTCTTTTCGATCTCGGCGGTCAAGTCGCTTTCGGGCGCAAAAAACGACCAGGTGTTCCTGAGTTACGCGCTGCCCATCGACCTGATGATGACCGCGGGGGTTTCCACAACCGTCAGCGACGCGGGGCAGGGCCGCTACGTGGAAAACCGCGTGAGCCTGCAACGCAGCGTGCCCCCCGGGGATGGCTACGGCTATCGTGTCGACATCTCGGACCAGGACCGGGCGCTGGCGGATGTACGCATGCAGACCCGCACGGGGCTCTACAGCCTGGAGGTTGCGCGTACCACGGGGGCTACGTCGGCGCGGGTGGGGGCTTCCGGTTCGCTGACCTACATGGCGGGTGAGCTCATGGCCGGGCGGCGTGTGGAGGAAGCTTTTGGGCTGGTGCAGGTGCCGGGGTTTTCCGGGGTGCGGGTTTATCTGGACAACCAGGAGGTCGGGCGGACGAACGAGGGTGGCAATCTCTTTATCTCGCGGCTGCGTCCCTACCAGGTCAATCGCATCTCCATCGAGCAGCTGGATATCCCGTTGAGTGTGGATGCGCCGACGTTGAAGCTCGATGCGACGCCGTATCTCAAGAGTGGTGTGGTGGTGCGTTTTCCCGTGAAGCAGTCCCGGGGCGGCATCGCGCGCTTCGTGGACGATCGCGGCGAGGACCTGCACTCGGGCAGCGTGGCAACGTTGCTGGAGACGGGTGAGCAGTTCCCGGTGGCCGAAGGTGGGCAGGCGTACCTGACCGGGCTTTCCGCGGCCAATCGCGTGCGGATCGCGTGGGCGGGGCGCACCTGTACCATTTCGGTACCGTTCGAGCCCGGCGACGATCCGCAGCCGGTGCTGGGCACTTTCAAATGCAGCCTGAGATGAAAAAACTTCGCGCTTCTGGTTTGTTTGCTGTGGCGCTGGCGGGCCTGCTGCCGGCCCTGCAGGCGCGGGCGGCGGCCGGGTGTTCGATCTTTTCGTCCACGCTGAACTTCGGCAACTACGACGTGCTGGACCCGGCGCCCACCGATTCAACCACCAACATCCTGATCATCTGCGTGCGTAATCCGCCGCCGGGTGTCGAGACCGTTTCGTACACGCTGCAGCTTTCGGTGGGCGCGGGAAGCTACGCCGCGCGCACGCTCAACAACGGCGCACGCACCATTGAGTACAACCTCTACACCTCGCCCGCGATGACGCCTGCGAACGTCTGGGGCAACGGCACCGGTGGATCCACCGTGGTGTCCAACTCGCTCGCCCCGCTTGATGGCCAGAACCGCGTCCGCCTGGCCAGCCACACCATCTACGGGCGCATTCCGGCGCGCCAGGACATCCCGGTGGGCGTTTACAACGGGAGCGTGGTCTTGACGATGAATTACTAGATCGGGGACGGCAAGAAACTGGTGTCAGAGACGACTTTTGATGAGGGCGGCAAAAATGGGGACGCACCCCAAAAATGGGGACGCACCCTACTTATTGCCGGTGAGGCTCACCGGCAATAAGTAGGGTGCGTCCCCATTTTTGCGTCCCCATTTTTGCAAAAGTCGTCTCTGACACCAGTTTCTTGCCACCCCCCGAATTTCCGGACCCCTAGGGTATTTCGAGCCCCCGGGGTGGGAACCCCCCAATTCCGCGCCTGCAGCCCCATCGGCAAAGTGGGGTCCTGCGCCGCAACACTGCGGCGGGCACGGAAAACGGGGTTCCCAGGTGAAATTCTCGAAGCTGATGGTGATGGCGATGCTGGTGGCGGGTTTCGCCACCGGGGCTTCCGCGAACCAACGGGTGGCCACCATCGGCGTCAGCGCCACCGTGTTGGCCTCCTGCCGGGTGGATGCCGCATCGCAGGTGGCTTCCGCCACGCTGGTGGCGTCCGCTACGAATGCCGTGCTGCGCAACAGCCAGTGCTCCGGAACCACCCGCCCGGCCACGCAGGCCGTGGTGGAGACCTCGCGGCCGCAACTGGTGAAGGTTGCGATGCAGGCGTCGGATGCTGCTGGCCCGGGCGCGCCCTGGGTGCGGCTGGATGTGATTTATTAGAAAATCGGGGACGCACCCTACTTTTTAGCGAATGCTGAAAAGTAGGGTGCGTCCCCGATTTTTCGAAAGTAGGGTGCGTCCCCGATTTACTGCTTCTCGTGCGCCTTGGTGGCCTTCACGGCGGCGACGTAGCGGTCGTTCGACGAGATGAGCCGGCGCACCAGCAGCCCGACAATTGCGCGCCCGAAGGCGGCCTGCAACCCCGGCGAGCCCGTCTTCAGCGAGTCGGCGGGGAAGGCGATCACATAAGTCGGGATGACCGAACGCACGGAGGCGGAGCGGGGACGCTCCGAGCCCTCGATAAACGCGATCTCGCCGAAACCCTCGCCGGCCTGGATGCGTCCGATGCGCACGCCGCGGTGGACCACTTCCAGCTCTCCGGACTGCACGACGTAGACGGTGTTGTCGGCGGAGCCTTCGGCGATCACCTCGGTCTTGGGTTCGAAGTGGCGGCGGGTGCCCATGCGCACGGCCTCCCAGAGCTCCGTCTCGGAAAAGCCCGCGAAAAACGGCAGCCCCCGCAGGGTTTCGAACTTCTCGCTTTCGTAGGCGGCGCTGTTGTCGTCGCGGATTTCCGGGAAGGTGGCCGACAGGACCTGGCGGAAAACCTTCCACGATTGGTAACGCGCACGGCGGTCGCGATGCATGGCGCGGTAGATGGCGGCGCGCAGGCCCGCGGGCACATCCGGGCGGCGGACCTCGATGGGGATGGGCTCGCCGTGCAGCTTGTCGTAGATCATCTCCGCCTGCGAATCGCCCTTGTGGGGCCAGGCGCCCGTCAGCAGGTTGTAGGCCATCACGCCGACGGCATAGATATCCGATTGAACGTGCGGCTCCGCACCTTCGAAATGTTCGGGCGGCATGAAGGGCAGGGTGCCGACGCCGATCACCTGCGTCTCGTCGGTACCGGTGAGGTACACGGCGCCGAAGTCGCTCACCTTGGGGGTGCCATCACCCGACAGCAGCACGTTGGCGGGTTTGATGTCGCGGTGGAGGAGCCCCTCGGTATTGGCGTATTCGAGCGCGTGGCAGATCTTGAAGATGATGTCGGCCACCCGCGGGATCGGCAGCAGTGTGTGCGGCTGCGCGTGTTCCTTGAGCGTGCCGCCGGGCATGTACTCCATCACGAGGAAGCTCAGGTCGCCTTCCGTCCCGGCTTCGTAGACATCCAGGATGTAGGGGTGGTTGACGCGCCCGGCCAGCCGCATCTCGTTGACCCACAGGGCTTCGACCTTGGTGCGCTCCTCCAGGATGGCGGGCGAGGCGCTGCGCACGACCTTGAGGGCCACTTCGCGCTGGTGGAAGCGGTCGATGGCAAGGTAGACCTCGGCCATGCCGCCCTGGCCCACGTGGCGGACGTATTCGAACCGGCGGCCCAGGGGGCCCTGGAAGGCTTCGGGGATGGACATGCGCAAAGTATGCCATCGGCGATTGAAAACGGCAGTTGCGGTGGCGTATACTCAATGGCTATACGGGGGGGGGATGTCGCGACAATCGATCGTGAAGTGGGGCAACAGCCTGGGATTTCGCATTCCGGCGGCCATCGCGCGCCAGCTCAACGTGGCCGAGGGTGCGGAAGTGACCTACACCCTGGAAGACGGAAAACTGATCATCGAACCCGCCGCCCCGGAACTGCCCGCCTTCAGCGAGGCGGACATGGTGCGTGCCATCCGCAAGGCCCGCCCGCGCGTTGTGTCGTTGGGCAAGGCGAAAGGCAAGGAGGCCTGGTGAAGGCCCCGGCCGCCGGCGACGTGGTGGAAATCGATGTGGACGGGGGCGTGGTGGGGCATCAACAGACAGGCCGCTGCCCCGCGCTGGTTGTGTCGGTGGACGCGTTCCAGGAATCCGGGCTCGCCATCGTCTGCCCCCTCACCACCCACGGCGGCAAACCGGTCCGCAACCGCAGCGATCTGGAAGTACCCGTGCCACCTGGCTTCGTCGTCGCGGGTTTCATCCTCTCGCACCAGGTGAAAACCATCGACTGGAAGGCGCGCAATACCACGGTGCTGGACCACTTGCCGCGCGCCACGCTCAACCACGTGCGCGCGCGCCTGAAGGCCTTTCTGGGCGTCTGAAGGTTCGACGCAATGAATACACTGGCATCCACGAGTTATCCACAGGATTCACACAGACTTGTGCATTGTTTTTCACAGGCCCCGGTCGCAGACTGCGGGGTCGCGTTGATTCAGGGATCGGCGCGAGATCTAACGAGGAGATAAAACCAAAT
Organism: Burkholderiales bacterium; assembly: GCA_038203035.1. Taxonomy (GTDB): domain Bacteria; phylum Pseudomonadota; class Gammaproteobacteria; order Burkholderiales; family Usitatibacteraceae; genus Usitatibacter. The sequence goes on along the minus strand of JBBREI010000033.1, from coordinate 5,496 downwards.
GCCCTCGGCCCCCGCCGGTTCCGACCGCTTCAATCGCCCCGCCCCGGGTGATGCCCAGATCGAATCGCTGCGCCTGCCCCCGCATTCCGTGGAGGCGGAACAGGCGGTGCTGGGCGGCCTGCTGCTGAGCAACCAGTCGTGGGACAAGATCGGCGATGTGATCGGCGAAAGCGATTTCTATCGCGCGGATCACCGCGTCCTCTGGCGCCTCATCACCGCGCTGGTGGAAGACAACAAGCCCGCCGATGTCCTGACGGTCGCCGAGGCCCTGAAGGTCAATGGAGAGCTCGCCGATGTCGGCGGCCTGGCCTACCTGCACCAGCTTTCCTCCGGCACGCCGTCGGCGGCCAACATCCGCCGCTATGCGGAAATCGTGCGCGAACGCGCCATCATGCGGCGCCTGGCGGAGGTCGGCACCAACATTGCCGATGCCGCCTATTCGCCGCAGGGACGCGAGGCCCGGCAACTGCTCGATGAAGCCGAGACCAAGATCCTGGAGATCGGGGAAAAGGGCGGGCGCTCGTCGGAGAGTTTCCAGAAGATGTCCACCGTGCTGGCGGATGTGATGAGCCGCCTGGACGAGCTGCATCGCAACCCCAACGCCGTCACCGGCAAGGCGACCGGGTATACCGACCTGGATGAGATGACCACCGGGTTGCAGGATGGGGATCTGATCATCGTGGCGGGACGGCCTGCGATGGGGAAAGCCCAGGCTCTTGATGCGCGCATCAAGACGCGCACGGGATGGAGGGAGATGGGTTCCCTGCAGGTGGGTGATGCGCTGGCCTCCATCGATGGGGCGCCTTCGATCGTCACCGGCGTCTATCCCCAGGGCGTGCGGCAGGTTTATCGCGTGACCTTTTCGGACGGGCGCAGCGCCGAGGCCTGCGCCGAACACCTCTGGCGGGTCCACTACCGGGAATGGGATGCCCCGCGGGTTGTCTCGACGGAAAAGCTGATCGAGATGCTGGGCCGCAAGCGCTACCAGCATCGCCTGTGGATCGACCAGGTGAGCGGGGATTTCGGGCACACCGACGCGCTTCCCGTGGATCCTTGGGTGGTGGGGGCTTTGCTGGGGGATGGCAGCGCGGAAGAAGGTGCCGCTGCCGAACCGAAAATGCTCGAAACGGCGGCGTCTGTTGGAGCAGGCGTGGTGGTGCGGCGCCGCCAGCAGAACGCATTGCAGGAAGGCCTGGCATCGCTCGGGCTGCGGGGAGTACAGAGCCACGACAAATTTATCCCCCGCATCTATCGCGATGCCTGTTATCCGGCGCGGCTTGCGCTGCTGCAGGGTTTGCTCGATACCAATGGCTGGGTGGGGACCTTCAAGCCGGCCCGCTTCTGCACCACCAGTTATCGCCTGGCGAGCGATGTCGTCGAGCTGGTCCGCTCCCTCGGGGGCTGGTGCTCCCTTACGGACGCGCGGATGGACGGGCGCCTCGCCTACGTCCTCAACATCCACGCCGCCGATCAACGCTCCTCGCGCCCGGTCATCACCTCCATCGTTGCGTCGCGCGTGGTGCCGACGCAATGCATCGCGGTCTCCCACGCCTCGCGGCTTTACGTCACCAACGACTATGTCGTCACACACAACACGTCCTTCGCCCTGAACATCGCCGAAAACGTGGCCCTGGTGCTGAAGCTCCCGGTGCTGGTGTTTTCGATGGAGATGGGCGGCACGCAGTTGGCTACGCGCCTGCTGAGCTCCGTCGGCAAGGTTGATGCGCAGAAGCTGCGCACCGGGCGCCTCGATCCGTCCGATTGGGACCGCCTGGGCACGGCGCTGGGCAAGTTGAACGAGGCCCCGTTGCTGATCGACGAATCCGGCGCGCTGAACCCGCTGGAGCTGCGTTCGCGCGCGCGCCGCAAGTGGCGCGAATACGGCGGCCTGGGCCTCATCGTCATCGATTACATCCAGTTGATGCAGGGCAGCGACAGCACCAACGAAAACCGCGCCACGGAGCTGAGCGAAATCTCGCGCGGCCTGAAGGCGATGGCGAAGGAGCTGCAAGTTCCCGTGATCGCGCTTTCGCAGCTCAACCGTTCGCTCGAACAGCGGCCGAACAAACGTCCGGTGATGTCGGATCTGAGGGAATGTGTCACCGGCGAAACGCTCGTGATGCTGGCGGATGGCCGGCGCACTCCAATCCGGGACCTCGTGGGCACGACCCCGGAAGTGCTCGCGATGACGGAAGGCGGCAAGCTCACCCGGGCGCACTCCGACTGCGTCTGGCCCGTCGGCGTGAAACCTGTTTTCAAGGTGAGCCTGGCCAGCGGCCGATCCATCCGCGCGACGGCCGAGCACCGGCTGTTTGGGCCCAATGGATGGGTCACGGTGGGGGAGCTGCGGCCGGGCTCGCGGCTGGCCTGCTTTGATGTCGCCGGCGCGGCAGCGGAGCGCGCGTTCATGGAGAACATCGGCGCCATCGGGTCGCGCGCTGGTTCCGCCACACAGGTGGAGGCGATGTTCGTGACTGTGGAGTCCAATACCGCTGTGGCCACGTTGCAAGGGAAAGCCTTCGCGCCGTCCCGCGCGATGATCGAGGACTACGCAGAGAAGCTGGGCGATCCATCGCTGCGCCGCTGGTCCGATTCCGACATCTTCTGGGATCGCGTCGTGGCCGTGGAGCCGGATGGAGAAGAGCAAGTGTTCGATCTCACGGTGCCGGGGCCTTCCTGCTGGCTTGCCGACGGGATCGTGAGCCATAACTCGGGTGCCCTGGAACAGGACGCCGACATGATTTTCTTCATCTACCGCGACGAGGTCTACAACGAAGAATCGCCCGACAAGGGCATCGCGGAGGTGATCATCGGCAAGCAGCGTAACGGTCCGATCGGCACCGTGAAGCTCACCTTCCTGGGCAAACACACGCGCTTCGAGAACTACTCGGGGGCGCCCGGGGGGTACTAGTTGCGCCCGATCGCCGCCCGCGTTTCCCTCTCCGCCCTTCGCCACAACTACTGGTGCGCCAAGCGCGCGGCCCATCGCTCGAAGGTCTACGCGGTGGTCAAGGCCAATGGTTATGGCCACGGGATAGAGCGTGTCGGGCGCGCGCTGCCGCAGGCCGATGGTTTTGCGACGCTGGAGCTCGATGGGGCGATCCGCCTGCGTGAGCGAAACGCCGCCTCTCCCATCCTGCTGCTTGAGGGATTCTTCGAGCCTTCGGAGCTGCACGCCATCGCCTCGGCCAACATCGCCACCGCGATCCACCAGGAAGAGCAGCTTCGCATCCTGGAAAGCGTAAAGCCCGATCGCCCGCTCGACGTCTGGCTGAAAGTGAACACCGGCATGAACCGGCTGGGTTTTCCGCTCGCCCGGGTGCGTGACGCATTGGATCGCCTGCGCCGTAGCGGCGTCACCAAGTCGATCACGCTGATGACTCACTTCGCCACGGCCGATGGGCCGGAGGGCATCTCGGGGCAACTCCAGCGCTTCAACGAGGTCACGGAAGGCATCGACCTGCCGCGCAGCCTGTCCAACTCCGCCGCGATCTTCTCGCACCCCGATGCACATGGGGACATCGTGCGGCTGGGGATCGGCCTCTATGGCGCGACGCCCTTCGCCGACAAGACCGCGCTAGCGCTGGGACTCAAGCCCGCGATGGCGCTCACCTCGCAGATCATCGCCGTGCAGGAGCTCCAGGTGGGTGACTGCGTGGGCTACGGCAACACGTTCAGGTGCGAAATGCCGATGCGTATCGGCGTGGTGGCGTGTGGGTATGCGGATGGTTATCCGCGCCACGCCCCTTCGGGTACGCCGCTCCTCGTCAATGGCGCGCGCACCCGCACCGTGGGGCGTGTCTCCATGGACATGATCACGGTTGATCTCGCACCGGTGCCTGCGGCGGGGGTCGGATCGCCGGTGATCCTGTGGGGCGAGGGCATGCCGGTTGATGAAGTGGCGCTGGCCGCGGGTACAGTGGGTTATGAGCTCCTCTGCGCAGTGGCGCCACGTGTCCCGATGACGGACGCCGACTGATGGCCAAGGCAAAAAGCGTCTACACCTGCACCGAATGCGGCGGGCAGTCACCCAAGTGGCAGGGCCAGTGCCCGCATTGCACCGCGTGGAACACGCTGGTGGAAACCGCGGTGGAAGCCACGGGCAAATCCGGCGCGCACCGCTACGCCGGCATCGGCGGGCGCAGCGAGGTGGTGGAGCTGGGAGAGGTGGAGGCGCGCGATTTCCCGCGCCTGCCCACGCTGATTGGTGAATTCGACCGCGTGCTTGGCGGGGGATTGGTCGAAGGCGGCGTGGTCCTCATCGGCGGCGATCCGGGGATTGGGAAATCCACGCTGCTGCTGCAGGCGGCCGCGCGCCTGGCGGAACAGGTGCAGGTTCTCTACGTCACGGGTGAGGAATCGCCGCAGCAGGTGGCCCTGCGCGCCCGTCGCCTGGGCGTGAACGCATCGAAGGTGCGCCTGCTGGCCGAAATCGAGCTCGAAAAGATCATGGAGACGCTGGCGGCGGATAAACCGCGCGTGGCGGTGATGGATTCGATCCAGACGCTTTACTCCAGCGCGCTGACCTCGGCGCCGGGTTCGGTTGCGCAAGTGCGGGAATGCGCCGCGCAGCTTACGCGCATGGCCAAGCAGACCGGCATCACGATTGTTTTCGTCGGCCACGTCACGAAAGAGGGCACGCTGGCGGGCCCGCGCGTGCTGGAGCACATGGTCGACACGGTGCTTTATTTCGAGGGCGAGACCCACACCAGCTTCCGGTTGATCCGCGCGTTCAAGAACCGCTTCGGCGCGGTCAACGAGATCGGTGTCTTCGCGATGACGGAAAAGGGCCTGCGGGAGGTCACCAACCCCTCGGCGCTTTTCCTCTCGCAGCACCACACGGGTGTGGCGGGCTCTTGTGTGATGGTCACGCAGGAAGGCACGCGCCCGCTGCTGGTGGAACTGCAGGCGCTGGTGGATGACGCACACGGCGGCAATCCCAAGCGCCTGGCCGTGGGCCTGGAACAGAACCGGCTATCGATGCTGCTGGCGGTGCTGCATCGCCACGCGGGCATCGCGGCCTTCGACCAGGACGTGTTCCTCAATGCCGTCGGGGGCGTGCGCATCGTGGAGCCGGGTGCGGACCTGGCTGTCACGCTGGCGGTGGTCTCCAGCCTGCGCAACCGTCCGCTGCCGGAAAAACATGTGGTGTTCGGCGAGGTGGGGCTGGCGGGGGAAGTGCGCCCGGTGCAGAGGGGCCAGGAACGCCTGCGCGAGGCCGCGAAGCTGGGGTTCACCCACGCCATCATCCCCTCGGCCAACAAGCCCAAGCAGCCGATTGCGGGCCTCGAGATCGTGGCGGTGGATCGGCTGGTGGAGGCGGTGGATTACCTGAAGGGCTGAACCCGAAAAACATGAACCCGAAAAACAGGGACGCACCCTACTTTCTAGCGGATGCTAAAAAGTAGGGTGCGTCCCTCTTTTTCGCAAAAACTGGTGTGAGTGACGACTTTTGGTGTGCCCCGCCGCCGGCCGGTGTGCAAAAGTAGTGTATGG
>JBBREI010000032.1:0-25663 GCA_038203035.1 Burkholderiales bacterium | reverse complement strand
GCATTATCTCACCGGGATGCTGAATTTTCCGCTGAGTTTCCCGGCCCCCGCGGGTAGACTCGCGCTTTCGCAAATCGAGGGAGCGTCGCGTGAACCTGATCGAGCGTGCCAAGAACATCCTGCTGACGCCCAAAACCGAGTGGGACGTCGTTGCGGCCGAGACCACGCCGGTCGCCGGCATCGTCACCGGATATGTCCTGCCGCTGGCGGGTGCGGCGGCCATCGCACAGTTCATCAGCCTGTGCGTGATCGGCACCATCACCCCGATGGGCACGTTTCGCATGGGCATGGGCTGGGGCCTGGCGATGATGGTCTACCAGTTCGTGATGGGCATCGTCGCGGTGTTTGTGGCCGCGGCGATCATCGATTTCCTCGCGCCCACCTTCGGCGCCACCAAGGGGTTCGACCGCGCCTTCCGCGTGGCGGCGTATACGTACACGGCGGCGTGGGTCGGCGCGGTCCTGGGCATCATTCCCTGGCTCGGCATGCTGCTCGGGCTGCTGCTGGCGCTCTACGCCGTCTACCTGCTGTACCTGGGGCTGCCGCGCGTGATGAAGAACCCGCCGGAAAAATCGCCCGGCTACACCGCGCTGGTTGTGGTCGTGGCGATTGTGGTGGGCATCGTGATCGCGATGGTGGGCGGGCTGATCACGGGCCCCGCGATGCTGGCCGGGATGGCGGCGAACACGCCCGCGGTCACCTATGACAAGGACAGCCGCCTGGGCAAGCTCGAGCAGTTCGGCAAGAAGATGGAAGAGGCCAACCGCAAGATGGAGGCGGCGAACAAGAGCGGGGACGCCAACAAGCAGATGGCCGCCGCCATGGGCGCGCTGGGCACGGCGATGTCCGGCGGCACGGGCGTGGAGCCGGTGCAGCTCGACGTGCTCAAGGCGCTGTTGCCGGAGACGGCGCTGGGCCTGCCGCGCACCTCGTCACGCGCGGATCGCAGCGGCGTTGCGGGCCTCATGGCCGCGAAGGTGGCGAACGTGTATTCGGACAAGACCGGCAAACGCATCGAGCTGGAGGTGGTGGACACGGGCGGCGCGGCGGGGCTCACCGCGCTCGCCGGCCTCGCCGCGATGGGTGAACGCGAGACCGATTCGCGCATCGAGCGCACGCGCCGCGAGGGCGACCGCGTGGTGCGCGAGGAGATCTCCAAGCGTGGCGGCACCAACACCTACACGCTGATCCTCAAGGACCGGTTTGTTGTTTCCGGCAAGGGTTCAGGCGTGGACATCGACGCGGTCAAGTCCGCGGTGAATGGGCTGGACCTGGGGAAGGTCGAGGGGTTGAAGTAGGTCGCCCGCCAGGTCACTCGGCATCGGCCCCGCCGGAAGGCGGGTCCTTGAGCCGCGCCTTGTCCACCCGCGCGCGCGTCGCTGAGGTGTCCTTGAAGAACTCGTCGGCGCTTGCCGGCGCAACCACGCGGAAAGCGGGCGGGCGCAGGTCGCCCAGCGTGGCGCGTTGCCCCACCTGCTCGCGCGTTTCGGCCTTGGTGACGAGTTGCATGGTGGCGCCCGCCACCACCAGCGCCAGCATCAGCCCGACCTCGAGTTTCAGGTGGCGCGGCTGCACCGCGGCCAGGTGCGCCCAGCAGGTGGCGGCAAGGATCGCCCACGCGCCGAGCGCGGCGTAATCGGCGATCTCGCGCCAGGCGAACGAATACGAAACGGTTTCCGCCAGCAGGTCCCAGAGCACCACGGCGATCGCCGCGGTGATGGCGATGCGCAGGTGCAGCGGGTATTGCGCCTGGCCCAGGAAAATACGCGACATCAGGCCCCAGAGCCCCGCCCAGCCGAACAACACAATCGCCAGGCCGATCATCGGCAGCAGCACCACGTTGGCGCTGGGTTCGCTGGTGAGGTTGAGCCAGTTGAGGAAGAGGATCAGCGCGAAGAGGGCCACGCCCAGGATCGCGTCCCAGCGCGCGTGCGCGCGCGGTGGCGTGAGGAGCCTTTCCGGCGCCACGGGGTGGGCGGAATCGTGTACGCGCAGGACCGTGCGCCCGATGCGGATGCCGGGTTCGCCCTTGAGCGGCAGGCGCGTCATGCGCCGGGCGCCGTGTTCCGCGTAGAGCCCGTTGAGCGTGCCGAGGTCCTCGGCGACGAGTTCGCCGTCGTCGCCGCGGAAGATGCGCAGGTGGTTCGGCGCCACGTGGGGGTCGGCCACCACCACGTCGTTGTTGAACGCGCGCCCGACGCGCGCCTCGTCGGACTCGATGCGCTCGCGCGCGGCCACCTCGCCATCACTCGACAGGACCTCGATCCACATCACCGCTGCCATTCGATCGCCTCGAGGAAGCGCCGGCCGAGGGCCACGGCGTTGGCGTGCGAGACGCCCTGCATGGTGAGCTGCGCCAGCAGCGCCTCGCGGTCCTGGTCCTGCGTCAGGGCCAGCAGCGTCACGTTGTATAGGCCTTCGAACTCGCGATAGGCGCGCATGCACCACGTCGCGCGCAGCGGCGGGCGCGAAGGCGCGGCGGCCACGAAGTCGTCGTGGCATTCCTGGCCGGTGAGGCGCTTGCCGACGCGCGGGTCGACCGCGTTGCCGCCCGACCTCTGCGACAGCTCCTTGGCGAACTGGAAGGCGTTGAGGTCGATCGCCTTGTAATACGAATAACTCAGCTCCACGCGCCCGGTGAGGATGAGGTCGGAGACGAAGATGCCGGTGGAGGAGCTGCAGCGCGTGGTGTTGACGGCGGTGCGCGGCTTGGGCACCTGGTCGGCGTTGGTGGCGGCCCAGCAGGTCACCCACGGCGCCGCGCTTTCCAGCCCGCGATAGGGGCCGATGGTGGACGAGCGAAAGCCGCCCGCCCTGAGCGCTTCATAGAACGCCGCCTGCCACGCGTCGAGCTGGCGCCCGACTTCCTCGCGTGCCTTGTCGACCACCAACGCCGGGCCCTTGCGCGCGCGCTCGATCAGGGCGGCCGCGTAGCTGGCCGGCACCAGGAAGCCGACCTGCTCTCCGTCGAGGCGCTTGGCGACGTTCACGCCCACCACGCGCCCGTCGCCCGCGGTCACCGGGCCGCCGCTCATGCCGGGGTTGATGGCGCCGGAAAAATGGATGCGCTCGTCGTAGCTCTTGTCCACCAGGCCGTTGAAGGTGCCCTCGACGATGGTGAAGCCGAGGTCGAGCGGGTTGCCCATGGCGTAGATGCGCTCGCCCTTGGGCAGCCTGCCGGCGAGCGCGCGCGGGTCGAAGGCGAAGTAGGGCAGGTCGGCGCGCTCCAGCTTCACCACCGCCAGGTCGTGCCCGACGTCGATCGCAAGCAGCTTGAGCGCGCCCTTGGCGCCGTCGGGCGCGAGGTATTCGAGGCGATAGGTGCGCGGGTCGAGCGCGAAGCGCGACACCACGTGATAGTTGGTGATGGCCATGCCGTCGGCGCTTACCAGGAAACCCGAGCCGATGCTGGTCTGGCGCCCCGCGGCCTGCAGCAGGGTGCGGATCTGCACGATGCGCGGTTTGGCGTGGTCGTACACGCGCTCCGCCGTGGTGGACAGCGGGAGCTGCTGCACTTCGGGGGCAACGGGCGCCGCGGGGGGTGGTTGCGCGATGGCGGCGCCCGCGGCGAAAAGCCCGGCTACGAGGAGGTGGCGCACATCGAAAGTGTACCTGCCTGCGCGGCGCGCGCGATGGGCCAGAGGGCAGCGCATCGATGGCGCGGTGGGCAGCGCATTCCCCGTCGCGAGCGGTTCCTGCCGTCAGCGGCGACCGGTGGGCCATAATTTGGGTCGAACCAATCGAAGGCAAGGCCCGATGAGCCAGGCGCGGGATTTCGACGTGGTGGTGATCGGCGCGGGCGCGGCGGGCATGATGTGCGCGGCCACCGCGGGCCAGCGCGGGCGCAAGGTGCTCCTCGTCGACCACTACAAGGAAGTGGGCGAAAAAATCCGCATCTCGGGCGGCGGACGCTGCAACTTCACCAACATCCACGCGACACACGGGGATTTCCTCTCCGGCAATCCCCACTTCTGCCGCTCCGCGCTCGCGCGTTACACGCCACGCGATTTCGTGGCGCTGGTGGAAAAACACCGCATCGCATACCACGAGAAGACGCTGGGGCAGCTTTTCTGCGACGACTCGTCGACGCAGGTCATCGCGATGCTGGTGGAGGAATGCCGCCTGGGCGGGATCACCTGGCGCCAGCCGTGTGTGGTGGGCGCGGTGTCGCGCACCCACCGGGGCTTCCATGTGGAGACCGCGATGGGCGCGGTCGAATGTGAGTCCCTGGTGGTGGCCACCGGCGGGCTCACGGTCCCGAAGATCGGCGCCACCCCCTTCGCGTACAAGCTGGCGGAGCAGTTCGGCCTCGCCATGGTGGCGCCCCGGCCCGCCCTCGTGCCGCTGAGCTTCGATCCGGACCTGCTGGCGCGTTATGGTGACCTCGCCGGCGTCTCGCTCGAGGTCGAGGCGTCGTGTGCGGGTGGGCGATTCCGCGAAGCGCTGCTTTTTACCCATCGCGGGCTCTCGGGGCCGTCGATCCTGCAGGTCTCGTCGTATTGGCAGCAGGCGGGCGCCTGCGAGCCGATCCGCATCGACCTGCTGCCCGGCGTGGATGCGCGCGAATGGCTGGCCTCGCACCGGCGCTCGCGCGCCGGGCTCGCGGCGCTGCTCGCCGAACGCGTGCCGAAGCGTTTCGCACAGGCGTGGGCCGGGGCGCATGGATGGAGCGCCGCGATGGCGGAGCTTTCCGACCGTACCCTGCAGGAGGCGGCACTGGCACTATCCGAGTGGCGCGTGCAGCCCTCGGGCACACTCGGCTACAACAAGGCCGAGGTCACCCTGGGCGGAGTCGATACCCGGGGCCTGTCGTCGAAAACGATGGCGGCCGCGACGGTGCCCGGGCTTTTTTTCATCGGCGAATGTGTCGACGTGACCGGCCACCTCGGCGGCTTCAACTTCCAGTGGGCGTGGGCCTCGGGCCACGCCGCGGGCGAAAGCGCCTAGAGGAAACCGGCCGCGGCGCGGTTGGCCGCGGACGTGTCCCCGGCAAGCCGCGCCACGAACGAACGCGCCGCCTTGACGTTGGGTGCCCGGGAGTTCACCGCGGCGGCGTATTGCGTCACCAGGTCGTAGCCTGCGGGCAGCGGCCCCACCAGCGTCACGCCGGGTGTGGCCAGGATCTCGGTGGCCTGGGTGCAGCCGAGGCAGCGGCGCTTCGATTGCGCCATCTCGCGCATTGCGGTTGCGCCATTGGGAAAGGTCTGCAGGCCGGCGCGCACGTCTTCGTGGATGCCGAGTTTTTCCAGCACCTGAACGAAATGGATGCCGGCCGTGGCCTTCGCCGGATCGGGGAAGTAGATTCCCTCGGCCGCATACAACGCGTCGCGCAGCGCTTCTGCGGTGGAGATGTCCGGCTGCGGCTGCCCCGCGCGCACGGCGATGGAGGTGGCCACGCGCCCCAGGTCCGAAACCGAATCGGCGATCACGTCGCCGGTTGCCGCCAGCGCGTCCACCTGCTGGCGCGTGAGGATCAACACGTCGCAGGCCTCGCCCTTCTGGAACCGCTCGAGGATCGCACCCACGGCGCCGAAGCTGCCCTGGACCTCGATGCCGGCGTTGCGCGCCACGGTGTGCACGATGGGATGCGCGGCGCCCGCGCTCAGCAGGTTGAGGATCATGGGTCGGGCTTCGCCCCGGAGGTTTTGTGGTGCGGCGTCCCGGGGCCATGGTTGTTTTCCCCCCCGCGGTTTTTGCACCGCATCCTACCAGCCGGTCAGGCGGACCCGATTCAGTCGGTCTTGCGGAAGGTTGTGTCGCCGCACTGCGGGCAGGAAGGCAGCAGGGTGGTGCGGGAGGCGATGATGGTCCAGCCGCAGGTCTCGCAGGTGAGGGTGCCGGCGGTGGTGATCTCGTTGGTGCGGAAGGTCATCGTGGGGTGGTCCTTCTGCAGCAGGTCGCGGCGCAGCAGATGGCGCAGGGTCTCGGCATTTTCCGCGGTGAACTCGCCGGCGGAGATCAGCGTGTCACACGCGGTATCGAGGGCGAGGTCGAACGCCGCCGCGGTCTTGTCCTGCGCGGCCTCGAAAAGCGCGCCGAACTGGCCCTTGAGGCGGTCGAAAAGCTGTTCCTGCTCGCTGCGGCGCATATCGGCAAGCGCGCATGAATGGTGCGACGGTTCCTCGATCGGGCGTCCGCGGGGACCGGAGCGTTTCCTGCCGAGGTGGGTGCGGATGGCGCCTCGCGCTCGCGAGCGATCGGCCTGCCCGTTGTTGTTGGGGGCGGTGGGATTCCTCATGATGTTGCGACTCCTTGTTGCAGTGCTTGGTATGCGACCCCCTGCCGCACGCGCGAGTTCCGGTGTATTTGTGTCGCTTCGAAAGCGATTGATGCGAAGAAACGTGTTATGAGGGGTTGACGCGCGCGAATGTTGCATGGCAGCATTCAGCCATCACGAATTTCCAAGGGTTTTCCGAGAGACATGCGAACCACCTCTACCAATCTACCGACCAAGCGCCCGATGACGGCCGGGTCCTGCATGGCGCAGGGCTTTGTCCGACCGGTCGCCAATGATTGGTCGCTCTCCGGGAGAACGACGGAATAAACCGCTAACTCGTCAGCGTGAATTCCCCGCAAAGCCCGGAGAGCCGAAAAGACCTCCGGGCTTTGTGCTTCTGGCTTTCAGACAACAACGGGAAAAACCACGATGAACGCGGCGAATGTGAGGGCGGCATGGAACTGGCTGCCGCCGGAAAGGAAACGGACGAAGCGCGGGCAAACGGGCTTCGTGGTGGACGAATCGGGGCGCCATCCGGGTGTCCCGGCGCCGGTTGCCGACGCGCGCGCGCGCTTCGAACATGAAGCGCGCCTGGCGTTGAGGGACTGGCTGATGGTGTAGCTGCAGGAACCGGCAACTTCGTGGGCTGTGCGCGGCCCACCTAGCGAAGATTCGGGTTGCCGCCCGGACCGCGGTGGAGGTACGCCTCGACGCGGCAGACGGGTTCGATGACGGAGCCGCCGGCCTTTGTGCCGGCGGCGGTCAGAAATCCGGTGTCAGACACGACTTTTCTCAGTTCAGAAAAGTCGTGTCTGACACCAGTTTTTTACTTGAACTTCGCGGCGAGCTTTTCCGATTCGCGCGCCAGGATCATGGCGTCCAGGCCGACGGCGGTGAATGTGGTGCCCCATTCGATGTATTTGCGGGCGCTGGCCTCGTCGGGTGTGAGGATGCCCGCGGGTTTGTTGCACGCGCGGATGCGCTTGATCGCATCCTGGATCGCCGATTGCACTTCGGCATGGCCCATCTGGCCCAGGAAGCCCAGACCCGCGGCGAGGTCGGCGGGGCCGATGAAGATGCCGTCCACGCCGTCGACGGCGGCTATTTTTTCGATGTTCCCGAGCGCCTCGCGGCTTTCCACCTGCACCAGCAGGCACAATTCCTCATCGGCACGGCGCGCGTAGTCGGGGATGCGGCCGAAGCGGGACGCGCGCGTGACACCGGCCACGCCGCGCACGCCGCGCATCGGGTGTCGTATGGCGGCGACGGCCGCGGCGGCCTCGTCCGCGTTCTGCACGTACGGCACCAGCAGGCTCTGCGCGCCGATGTCCAGGTAACGCTTGATCAGCACCTTGTCGTTCCAGGCCGGGCGCACGATGCACGAGACCGGATAGGGCGCGGCCGCCTGCAGCTGCGGCAGGACCGTCGGCGGGTCGTTGGGCGAGTGTTCGCCGTCGATGAGCAGCCAGTCGAAGCCCGAGCCGGCCACGATTTCGGTGCTGTAGGCATTGGCCAGGCTGACCCAGAGGCCGATCTGTTGCCGGCCGGCGACGATCGCGCGCTTGAAATGATTGACGGGCAGGTCCATGGATTTGTTCTTTGTCTTCGAGGGTTGGTTAGTGGGCGAATACTAGCCCGGGGCGCAAAAATATTCGACTGCGTAGGACAAGTCTGATAGCCGGCTTCCGTCCGGCCGACGCATAGTGGTAGGCGTCCCACCCGCGAGGAGCCGACGTCCATGACGAAAGAATACGATTTCGAGATGGTGAAGCGAGCGTATGCGGAGATGGCCCGCCGCGCCCAGGAAAAAGACGAGGTGCGGCGCTTGCCACGCGACGGCCTGCCGCAACCCGCCGCGCGGGAAGAGGCCCCGCGGCGTCAGCCATATCCCGCGTAAGCCTTCCCCACATCCCACGCAAAACCCCGCCGTCGCGGGGTTTTTTATTTGTTGCGAGGGGGATGTAATCGTCGACACGGGCACAACCGTTGGACACACATGACATTTCCCCGAATCCCACAACTCGCGGCACGGGCGTTCCTGGCGGCGGCGGCGGGTTTCTTCGCCTTGCCGTCGAACTCGGCCCCGGGCGAAGCGCTTGCGCGGTCCACTTCCGTGGACACCCTGCGCGACAAATACGCCCAGGTGCGCGACCGGCTGGAAAAGAACCCGTACGGACGCCCGCTGTGGCTCGATTCCCGCGACCTCTCCGGCAAGCTGCAGGGTGATGCCTATGCGGTGGTCACCCAGCCCTTCGCCAAGGTCCAGGCGGCGCTTGCGCCGGCTTCGAGCTGGTGCGAGGTGCTGATGATGCCGTTCAACACCAAATCCTGCGCGGCGAAGGATGGGCACGATACCTCGCGCCTTTCGCTTTTTGTCGGCCGCAAGAGCGACACGCCAGTGGAAAGCACATTCCGCCTCGATTTCGACTATGCCCTCACCGCGCGCACCGCCGATTACCTGGAGGTGGTGCTCAACGCGGGTGATGGGCCGCTGGGCACGCGTGATTACCACATCTTGCTCGAGGCCATCCCGCTGGATGAAAGCCGCACCTTCCTGCACTTCGGCTACGCGTACAGCTACGGCATGGTGTCGAAGCTGGCCATGCAGGTGTACCTGGCCACCGCAGGCGCCTCGAAGGTGGGCTTCAGCACCGAGGGACGCGAAGGCAACGGACAACCGAGGCTCGTCGGCGGCATGCGCGGGGTGATGGAACGCAACACCATGCGGTATTACCTGGCGATCGACGCTTTCCTGGCCACCACCGAGCTGCCGCCGGCCACACGCGTCACCCGCCGCCTCAACGACTGGTTCAGCGCCACGGAACGTTACCCCAGGCAGCTCGGAGAAGACATCGGCCGCATCCAGTACCTGGCCATGAAGCAGCGCGAATACGCGCGTATGGGCACGCCGCCGCGCGTGGCGGGGACCTAGCCGCGCCCGACGAAGGGCATCTTCGTGGCCATGATGGTCATGAACTGCACGTTGGCATCCAGCGGCAGCCCGGCCATGTACACCACCGCGCTGGCGACGTGTTTGACGTCCATGCGCGGCTCGATGCCCATTTCCCCGTTGGCCTGCATCACGCCCTTGGTCATGCGCTCGGTCATTTCCGTCGCGGCGTTGCCGATATCCAGCTGGCAGACCGCGATGTCGTGTTTGCGCAGGTCGAGTGAAAGTGTCTTGGTGATGCCCGTCATCGCGTGTTTGGTCGCCGTGTAGGCGATCGACATCGGGCGCGGCGCATGCGCCGAGATCGAGCCATTGATGATGATGCGCCCGCCGTGCGGCTGCTGCGCCTTCATGATGCGCACCGCCTCCTGGCAGCAATAGAAGGTGCCGTTGAGGTTCGCGGCGATAACCGCGTGCCATTTTTCCAGCGGCAGCTCGTCAACGGGCACCGCGGGCGCGCCCATGCCGGCATTGGTGAAGAGCAGGTCGAGGCGGCCGAACCTTGCCCTGGCGGCGGTAAAAAGCGCCTTCACGGATTCAGGGTCGCTCACGTCGCTTTTCACCGCGATCGCGCGATCGGCGCCGACGCCGGATTCCTGGATCGCGGCTTCCATGTTCTCCAGCCGGCGCGCGGTCAACACGACGTTCCAGCCTTCCTTCAGCAGCGCGAGCGCGCTCGCCTTGCCGATGCCCGCGCTGGCGCCGGTGACCAACGCGACCTTTGCGTTGCTCATGCAATTTCTCCCAGGACGTCGCGGATTGTCGAAACCATCATTTCGATCTGCTCCTCCTCGACGATCAGCGCCGGCGCAAGCGCGATGGTGTCGCCGGTGCTGCGCACCAGGACCCCGCGCTCGAAACACTTGAGGAAGGTCTCGAAGCCGCGCGCGCCCACCGCGCCTTCGCGGCTTGCCAGCTCCACGCCGCCCACGAGCCCGATGTTGCGGATGTCGATCACGTGCCTTGCACCCTTGAGGGAGTGCAGCGCGCTTTCCAGTATCGGCGCCATCGCCGCGGCGCGGGCGAAGAGGCCTTCGTCCTTGTAGAGCTGCAGCGTGGCGATGCCGGCGGCGCAGGCCAGCGGATGCGCCGAATAGGTGTAGCCGTGGAAGAGTTCGATTGCGCCCGGCGCACCGGTCATGAAGGTCTTGTGGATCTCGGACGAAACAATCACCCCGCCCATGGGCACCGTGCCCGAGGTCACGCCTTTTGCAAACGTGATCATGTCGGGCTCGACCCCAAGGACATCCGCGCCGAAGGCGGCGCCCAGGCGCCCGAACGCGGTGATCACCTCGTCGAAGATCAGCAGGATGCCGTGTTTCTTCGTGATCTCGCGCAGGCGCTGCAGGTAACCCTTCGGCGGCACCAGCACGCCGGTGGAGCCCGCCACCGGCTCGACGATCACCGCGGCGATGGTGGACGCATCGTGCAGCGTGACCAGCCGCTCGAGCTCGTCGGCGAGCCAGGCGCCGTGTTCGGGTTGGCCTTTCGAATAGGCGTTTTTGTCCGGCAGGTGGGTGTGGGGCAGGTGGTCGACCCCGGCCAGCATCGTGCCGAACACCTTGCGATTGGCGGGGATGCCGCCCACCGAGATGCCGCCGAAGCCCACGCCGTGGTAGCCGCGTTCGCGCCCGATGAGGCGCGTACGCGCGCCTTCGCCGCGCGCGCGTTGCCACGCCAGCGCGACCTTGAGGGCGGTATCGACCGCTTCCGAGCCGGAATTGCAGAAGAACACGTGGTCGAGGTTGCCGGGAGCGAGATCCACGATGCGGTTGGCGAGATCGAACGCGAGTGGATGCCCCAGCTGGAACGGGGGCGCGTAATCCATCGTCGCGGCCTGCTGCTGGATCGCCTCCACGATGGGCTTGCGGCCGTGGCCCGCATTGCAGCACCACAGGCCCGCGAAGCCGTCGAGGATCCGGCGCCCGTCGTCGGTGGTGTAGTACATCCCGCTGGCCGCGGTCATCATGCGCGGCTTCGCCTTGAACTGGCGGTTGGCCGTGAAGGGCATCCAGAAGGCTTCGAGATCCGCGGGGTCGAGGCGGATCTGGTCGGAAAGTAGTGTCATGGGAGGTGTCCTTCGAAGAAACGCAAATGTACCGCATGTGCAACCGCCTTGTCGGAAGGCGCCGACTCCGGAAAGGGTGAACCTCCGGCATTGGCGCAAACGGGGGCGACGTTAAGGTGGGTGCAGCCACCCATTTCCGACCGGAGGAACACTCATGCTGAAAAGAAAACTCCTGCTCGCCGCGCTGGCGACCTCGGCCATCGGGCTTGCCCCGTTGCCGTCGTTCGCCGCGGTGAGTGTCTACGTCGATGTCGCCCCGCCCGCCGTCCGCTATGAGGTGGTCCCCGCCTCGCGTCCCGGCCATGTCTGGCAGGAAGGGTACTGGGATTGGAGCAAGGGCCGCCATGTCTGGCACAAGGGCTACTGGGTCAAGGAGCGCCGCGGCTACTACTGGCATCCGAGCCGCTGGGAAAACGACGGCGGGCGCTACCGCTTCGTACGCGGTGACTGGGGCCGCGCGCGTTACGCCATGCGTGGCGACCTTGACCGCGATGGCATCCCCAACCGCCTCGACCGCGACAAGGATGGCGATGGCGTGCGCAACAACCGCGACCGCGATCGCGATGGCGACGGCGTCCCCAACCGGGTCGACCGCCGTCCCGACAACCCCAACCGCCGCTAGTTGACCCAAACCGGGGACGGACCCCGGAAATCGGGGACGCACCCTCCTTTTGTGGAAAGTCGGGTGCGTCCCCGATTGCCTCCCCGTTTGCCTTGTCATCCGCTTCCCGGATTGCCGCGTTTATCGGGCAAGGGAGGTGTGAGATGAAGAAGCTGGTATTCGCATGCGTGACCGCCGCATTACTTGCCGGCCTGGCCGTGCCGGCCCTGGCGCGCACCAACGTCGATTTCTACGTGAACGTCGCCCCGCCCCCGGTGCGTTACGAGGTCGCGCCCGCCCCGCGCGCGGGCTACGTGTGGGTCCCCGGTTTTTGGGATTGGCGCGGCAAGCGTTACCACTGGGTTCGCGGCAACTGGTCGCGCCCCCACGCCGGGCGTCATTACGAACCGGTGCGGTGGGTCCATCGAGGCGGACGCTACTACCGCCACGGCGGATGGCGCGACAACGATCGCGACGGCGTGCCCAATCGTTACGACCACGCGCCGAACAATCCGCGCTGGCGCTGAGCAAACCGCCTTGTTGAGGAAGGTTTCCGGCGCACGGTCAAACGTGCGCCGGAATTTTTTTCCTCCATCGGCCTCGTCAGGCGCAAGGTAGGACACAGCCGGACGAGTGATGCCAGCGGGGTCCGACTCGCGCGCAGGCATGCGGCTGGCATCACCCTCCCGGCGCTACCCGCAAGATGGGTGCATCTCAAACCGGAGGCGCTGGACATGTGGACCCGACGGCTTCTTCTTGCGACGATGGTTGCCGCCGCCGCGATGTCGCTCCCGCGCCAGGTGCCCGCCTCCTGGCACTCGGACATTGCCTCACACGTGGCCGCCAGCTCGATTCGCTGACAACCCGGCCGGTGCAACACATAAATGCCGGTGCCTGGCGCCGGCATTTTTCGCTTTCACGGCGCCTACCGCCTGTCAGCGCCGGCCCACGGCAGAAGCAGAGGTGACTGGCATCTTCCGGCCGCGTGGCGCCCTACCATGGCCTCAAGTTCATCGCGGAGGCCGTCACCATGAAAACCATCAAAAAACTCATCCATGCCGGGTTCGCCGCATGTGCGCTCGCCGGCGTCTCGCTGCCCGCGTTCTCCTACACCAACAACTCCACCGACGTCGACTTCGAGTGGTACGCCAACGTCGGCCGCACGAGCCCTTCCGGCGTCGAGTTGATGCCCGCCCCGCGTGAGGGCTACATCTGGGCGCCCGGCCACTACGAGTGGAACGGCACGCGCCAGGTCCATATGTCTGGCGTCTGGGTGCGCGACGAACAGCACCCGAAGTGGACCGCTTTCAGGAGCGGCCCCAACACCAGCTATGCCACCGGTCCTTTCGAGCTGCGTGACCGCGACGGCAACGTGATCCCCACCGATCCGAACGCCTATAACGTCGATTCCGCACGGCGCTAGGCGCACCCGAACCTTCCTGTGTGGCCGGCCGGAGCGATCCGGCCGGCCGTTTTTTTTCCCATTTCCTGTATCCTTGCGGGCTTCCCCGCGATAAACCTGCCGCCCGGCTAGCCCGGCGACGAATCTCCTATGGCCCAGTTCGTCTATTCCATGCTCCGCGTGAGCAAGATCGTCCCGCCCAAGCGGGAGATCATCAAGAACATCTCGCTCCAGTTCCACCCCGGAGCCAAGATCGGCCTGCTCGGGCTCAACGGCGCCGGCAAGTCGACCGTGCTCAAGATCATGGCCGGCATCGACAAGGATTTCGAGGGCCAGGCCATTCCGATGCCAGGCATCCGCATCGGCTACCTCGAGCAGGAGCCCCAGCTCACCCCGGGCAGCACGGTTCGCGAAGCGGTCGAGGCGGGCCTGGGCGAGGTGTTCACCGCCAAGAAGCGCCTCGAGCAGGTGTACGCGGAATACGCGGAACCCGACGCGGACTTCGACAAACTCGCCGCCGAGCAGGAGAAGCTGGAAAAGCTGCTCGCATCCGCCGATTCGGACACGCTCGAAACGCAGCTGGAAATCGCCGCCGACGCGCTGCGCCTGCCGCCCTGGGACGAGAAGGTGGACCACCTGTCGGGTGGGGAAAAGCGCCGCGTCGCGCTCTGCCGCCTGCTGCTGTCGAAGCCCGACATGCTGCTGCTCGACGAACCGACGAACCACCTGGATGCGGAAAGCGTCGAGTGGCTGGAGCAATACCTGGTGCGCTTCCCCGGCACCGTGGTGGCCGTCACCCACGATCGCTACTTCCTCGACAACGCCGCCGAATGGATCCTGGAACTGGACCGCGGCCACGGCATCCCCTACAAGGGCAACTACACCGACTGGCTGGAGCAGAAGAAGGACCGCCTGCAGAAGGAAGAATCCTCCGAAAGCGCGCGCCAGAAGGCGATCAAGAAGGAGCTCGAATGGGTTCGGAAAAACGCCAAGGGCCAGCAGACCAAAAACGCCGCGCGCCTGAAGCGTTTCGAGGAGCTCAACGACTACGAATACCAGAAGCGCAACGAAACCGCGGAAATTTTCATTCTGGTGGCCGAGCGCCTGGGCAATGAGGTCATCGAGTTCGAAAACGTATCCAAGAGCTACGGCGACCGCCTGCTGATCGACAACCTCTCGTTCACGATTCCCGCCGGCGCCATCGTCGGCATCATCGGCCCCAACGGCGCCGGCAAGTCGACGCTTTTCCGCATGATCAGCGGCAAGGAAAAACCCGATTCCGGCAACATCAGGATCGGCCACACGGTAAAGATGTCGGTGGTCGACCAGACGCGCAAGTTCAACGAGAAGGACAACGTCTGGCAGGCCATCTCCGGCGGCCAGGACATCCTGACCGTCGGCAAATTCGAGATCCAGTCGCGCGCCTACCTCGGCCGCTTCAACTTCCGCGGCGGCGACCAGCAGAAGCTCACCGGCCAGCTATCGGGCGGCGAGCGCGGGCGCCTGCACCTGGCCAAGACGCTGCTCGATGGCGGCAACGTCCTGCTGCTGGACGAACCGTCCAACGACCTCGACGTGGAAACGCTGCGCGCCCTCGAAGACGCGCTGAACGAATTCGCGGGCACCGTGCTCGTGATCTCGCACGACCGCTGGTTCCTCGACCGCATCTGCACCCACATCCTGGCGGCCGAAGGCGATTCGCAGTGGGTCCTCTACCCCGGCAACTACCACGAATACGAGGAAGACAAACACGAGCGCCTGGGCGACGAGGCCGCCGGGCCGCACCGGCTGCGGTTCAAGGCGCTGAAGTAGGCCTCCCGGTCAGCGCACGGGATCTGTCCCCGACGCCGGGCCCAGGCCGGCGAGCTTCTTCGCGCGCTCGAGCAGCTCCTCGTAGCCGGCGTTCATGTCGGCCAGCCGGGGGCCCTTGCGCCGGTCGATCGGTTTTCCGGGCGCCGCGCGCGCGCCTTGCGCGAGTGAATATTCCCGCGTGAGCTCGGCGCCGAAGTCGGATGCCACCGCGCTTTTGCCGATGTAGAGGCCGATCAGGTATTTGCCCACGGTGAAAAGCAGCGCGGTCACGAGCGAGCCCAGCAGCACGTCCTTCCATGGGATGGGGCGGCTCGGCAGGATCTTGAACGTCATCGCAAAAAGCGCCGTCATCACGGCGATGGAGCCGGCCATCTCGAGGGCGCGCGCGATTGCGTCGCCGCCGCCCGACAGCATCCCGCCCAGGTACGAAATGGTTGCGCTCACCACCAGCGAGGTGAGCATCAGCATCCCGATCGCCAGGATGAGGCCGAAGGAAAGCAGGCGCTTGCGCAGCTCGCCCAGGATCCCGGAGCTCGAAAGCCGGCGCCGCGCCCATGCTCAGGCAGTTGTCGGCCTTCCAGCCCTTCAGGGAAGCCTTGAGGAGCGCCGGCAGGTTCACAACCCGCTCATGCGCCGGATCGCGCTGGTTTGCGTTCGCATGCAATTTCGAGGCGCTTGCGAGGCAATGGTTCAGAAGCGGGCTAGCCCCATCTGGCCCAGTCATACGCCGGTCACCGTGGGCAACCACAATCATCGGCAACTTCCTACATCGAACTCAGGACCCGCTGACGCTGCACGGCGCGCGCAAGTCCTAGAGTCCCACTCATGAATGAAAAGCGTTTGTTTGCCGATGTCGACCTGCCGTTCCACGTGTGGGTTCGCGAATGCGGGGCGGCGGGCCCGCGCTGGGTGCTCCGTGAAGCCACGGACCTCCAGCAAGGCGCGTGCGCGCCCGCCGCCAACGAGCCGCGGCGCGACGCTTCGAAGGCCGCCTAGCCCCGGGACGGGCGCACGGCCGGGGTCCTGAGGGGATCTCGCGCCTCAGTCTAGAATGTCGGGCCCATGAAGAGCCCTTCGGCCCATCCCGTCCACGCCAGCGTGGCCTACCTGCGTATCGCGCAGTTCGAGGCGTTGACGGTGACCGAGCAGGCCACCCGCAAGCAACGCCTTGAAGCCGACGCGCGCGCCGCGCTGGGAGAAGTGGCCGCCGCCGACCGCGTGGTCCTGGATTGTGAAGATGGGCTCGCGCTGGTGTTGTTCGGAGAACCCGCGCGCGCCATGGATGTGGCCCTCGCGCTGCACGACCGCACCGATTCGCCGCTGCAGGCGGGCCTCAACTACGGCCCGCTGGCGCTCACTGTTCCCGGCACCGAGGCCCGCGTGTTTGGTGATGGCCTCGCGCAAGCCGCGGCCGCGGCGCATTTCGCGCCCCCCGACAAGCTGCTGGTGACCGAAAGCTTCACCCGTGCGTTGCAGGGATCGGCGCCCGACCGTGCCGCGGAACTCGTGCCCGCGGGAGAATTCACCGACGCGCGCGTGCGCGTGCATGCGTTCTACACGCCCGACTTCCAGCGCCGCGGCTCGCGCCGGCGCCGCCTGGCGACCTTCGCCATCGGCGGCTCGGTGCTGATCCTGCTGATCGGCGTCGTCGGTCGCGACCTCTACCAGCCGCTTTTCCAGTCGCGCCCCGCGATCGTGCGCCTGGAGGTCAAGCCGCGCGGCGAGGTTTTCGTGGACGGCAATGCCGTGGGCCGCATCCCGCCGCTCACCCAGATCGAGGTGGCCCCGGGAAAACACCGCATCACCATCCGCAGCGCCGGGGTGCGCGCCTACGAGACCACGCTCGACCTCGCCCCCGGCCAGCGCTTCACCATCACCCACACCTTCCCGCCCCCGCAGCCGCAGAAGCCGGACCTGTGGCGCGACCTGAAGAAACGTTTCGGATCGTGAACGCCCCGAGGCCCGAGAAGTTCGGCCGCTACCAGGTTCTGCGCGAACTGGGCCGCGGCGCCATGGGCATCGTGTACCTGGCGCACGACCTCGAACTCGACCGCAAGGTCGCGGTCAAGATGATCTCGCTGCAGGGCGAGGACCACGAGCGCGACATCCAGGAATCGCGCTTCCGCCAGGAGGCGCGCGCCGCCGGCGGGCTCAGCCATCCGTCGATCATCACGGTCTACGACGTGGGCCGCCAGGGCGACATCGCCTTCATCGCGATGGAGCTGGTGGAGGGGCGCGAGCTGCGCGAGCTGATCGCCGAGGGTGCCCTCGCGCCCTCGCAGGCGATCGAGCTGGCCGCGCTGGTGGCCGATGCGCTGGCCTTCGCGCACGAGCGCGGCGTGATCCACCGCGACATCAAGCCCGGCAACATCATGGTGCTCGCCGACGGCCGCGTGAAGGTGATGGACTTCGGCATCGCGCGCATGCAGGAAGCCACCATCAAGACGCAGACCGGTGTGCTGCTGGGCTCGCCGCAATACATGTCCCCGGAACAGGTCTCGGGCGCCGAAATCGACGGCCGCGCGGACCTCTTCTCGCTCGGCGTCGTGCTCTACGAGATGGTCACCGGGCTCAAGCCCTTCGACGCCGCGGACCTCACGCAGGTACTGTTCTGGGTCGTCAACATGCCCGCGAAGCCGCCCAGCGAGCGCCGCCCCGGCTTGCCCGCGGTGGTGGACTACATCGTGGCGCGAGCGCTCAGGAAGCGCCCCGAGGATCGCTACGCCAGCGCCGGGGAATTCGCCGCGGACCTGCGCCGCTGCGTGCCCGAAGTGATGGCCGCCGAAGCCTCGATGCGCGAGAACGCTCGCGCCGGGGACACGTTGCCGCCCGATGCGGTGTCGCTGCCGCAAGCCGAGGAACGCCTGCAGTTGCGCGCCTCGTTGCGTTTCGAGTCGGCCGACGCCATGGCGCGCCTTGCGGTGGTGCCGGACGACGAGGCGACGCGATCGCGCGCCGGCTGGACGGTTGCCCTGGCGCGCCCGCGCAAGCGCCTCGACGGCACTCTTGTTGTCCTCGCCGCCGCCTACGGCGTGGCGGTGCTGCTGGCGGTGGCCATCGTTTTCCTCTGACGAAGCCTCCGACGCCACAAGTAGCCGTTGTCCTACGTGTTTTGCCGCCGCGTTTACTGGTGAAGCGGCGCGCGCCAGTCTAGATTTGGCTCCAGCCTAACCACACAAGCGAGCCAGCCAGATGAAAGCCAGAACCGACCTCCGCCGCGCCAAGCTGCCCCCGATCCTCGAGATCGACGAGGACGGCATTGCCGTCTCCGAGCATGAGTCCTGGGGCCATCCCCGGTGGAGCGCCGACGACGAGACCCCGGTCCTGCAGCTGGGCGACTGGCCGGCCGAATTCGACGACTGAAGCCGGGCTTCGCGCTTGGCGACCCGAACAGCGCGGGTCGCGTAGAGCCCGTCTAACGCGGAAGGAAATCCATGAACTGCATCAAGAACGTTTCCATCGCCGGCGCCGTTGCGCTGGCACTTTCCGGCGCTACCGCCATGGCGCAGGGCACCGTCGGCGGCAACGCCGGCGCCGCCGCCGCCGGCACCAGCGCGCGCGCGACCACCTCCCCGCCCGGCATAGCCGGCCAGGCAACCGGCACCACGCGTACCGTCACCAGTGGTTGCGCCGGCGGCAGCTCGTGCGCCAGCAGCCAGAACTACCAGCCGTTGGCCCAGACCGGATCGACACCTGCGCCCGGCGGCACGCCGGGTGTCACGTCCGACACCCCTACGTCCAATGGGATGGATGCCGGCACCACCACAAACACCACCGGCAGCGGCGTTGCGGTCACCGGCACCACCACGGTGGATCCGGCGACGACCCGTCCCGGTTCCTTCGAACCGGGCGGCGCCTTCGACACCAGCGGCACCACTTCGGGAACCGGCACGGGAACTACCTCGGGCCTGGGTGTTGTCCCCACGACCGGATTCGATGTGAACGGCAACCCGGTGGTGTTCCCGGGCAACTCCGGCGCCATCGTGACCGACGGCGGTGCGCAGGGCACCAAGCAGCAGAACGTGGTGGTGCAGCAGCCGCAACCGGCGCCGGCGCGGGTGCGCACCCCGCTGCTCGACGAAGCCGCGCGCAACGTGCAGGCCCGCGACGCGCGCCGCAAGGCCACGGGCACGCAGCCGCGTGTGATCGGCATCGCCCCGCGCACCGACCGCGACCTGACCGACCAGATGCCGGATGATCCAATCGTCCGCTACTGACCGGGACTGATCTCGAACGGACAAACGGCGAGCCTCGTGCTCGCCGTTTCCATGTTGCTGGTGCTGACCGCGCTTTCGGTGGCGCAGACCTTTGGCGACGCGCCGGCGCGAACCGTGGTGGCGATGGCCAACCCGGAGGAACTGCAAGCCGCCGCGCCGAGGGAAGAAACGCCGCTCGTGCCGCCGACGCGGCTCACCTTTCCGGTGCGTGGCCTCGATCCTGCCGGCCTGCGCGACACCTTCGACCAGGGCCGCGGCAAGCGGCGCCACCAGGCGCTCGACATCATGGCCCCGCGCGGCACGCCGGTTGTGGCGGTGGACGATGGGCGCGTGGCGCGCGTGACCCGCAGCATCCTCGGCGGCCTGAGCGTGTACCAGTACGACGTCGCGGAGAACCGGGTGTATTTCTATGCCCACCTGGACCGGTACGCGAAGGGCCTGGAAGCGGGCGCCTTCCTCAAGCGCGGCGACCTGGTGGGATTCGTGGGAAGCACCGGCAACGCCCCCGAGCATGCACCGCACCTGCACTTCACGATGTTCGAGCTCGGGGCCGACAAGCGCTGGTGGAAGGGGCGCCCGGTCAATCCCTATCCGCTGCTGAAACCCGAATAGAATTGCGGCCATGAGCCGCTTCCTCGCAATCACCCTCGTGGCCCTGTTGCTGGGCGCGTGCGGGGCCAGGATAAAAATCGACAAGCTCGAACCGTCCGCCGTGGTGCTGGCCTTCGGGGACAGCCTGACTTACGGCACCGGCGCCACGCCCGCGCAATCCTATCCCGCCGCGCTCGAGCGCGCCATCGGCCGCAAGGTCGTGAACGCGGGGGTGCCCGGCGAGACCAGCGAACAGGGCCTGCAGCGCCTGCCGGAAATCCTGGACGAGGTGAAGCCGCGGCTGATGATCCTCTGCCACGGCGGCAACGATTTCCTGCGGCGGCTCGACGACGTGACTGCGGCCGCAAATGTGCGCGCCATGATCCGGCTTGCGCGCGAGCGCGGCATTTCGGTGGTGCTGCTTGCCACACCCAAGCCCGGCCTGCCGCCCTCGATCCCGGCGTTCTACGGCGAAATCGCCGCGGAGATGAAGG
The DNA here is from genome assembly GCA_038203035.1 of Burkholderiales bacterium. Classification (GTDB taxonomy): domain Bacteria; phylum Pseudomonadota; class Gammaproteobacteria; order Burkholderiales; family Usitatibacteraceae; genus Usitatibacter. Next base: position 5,311 of record JBBREI010000032.1, on the reverse strand, counting down.
TCGCGTTCGAAGAGGGGGTGATGCGCGCCGTGCTGCTCGACAACGGCCTCAAGTCGGACATGGTGCATCCAAACGAGGCCGGTTACGCCCGGATCGCCGCGGCCGTCGAGAAGCTGCTGAAGAAATCCGGCGCGATCTGAGGGCGCGAGCTTGCCTAACGCGTGACCGCCCGGCGCGCGTTCACGAATCCACGCCCGTAATACGCCGGGGCACCCACCGCGCTTTCATCGGTCGCGCTCGCCGCCAGCAGGGATTTCAGCTGCAATGGCGTGGATCGCGGATTGCGCTGCCTCGCAAGCGCCGCCACGGCCGCCACCGCGGGCGCGGCCATGCTGGTGCCGGCGGTCCACGAATAACCCGCGCGCGTGGTGCTCAGGACCATGTCGAATACCCAGCACGGCTGCGTCACGATGCCCACGCCCGCCACCGCGATGTCGCAGTCCTCGTTGCCCGGATAGGCGTCGTCGCCGCCCGGGCCCGCCACCCAGACCAGGTTGCGGCCGAAGTTGGTGTACGACGCGGGCCGCGTGAAGTTGGCGGCGCCGCCGGCGAAATATTCGGGCCCCGTGGCCGACACCGCCACGGCGGCGGGCGACGACGCGGGGATCACCACCAGGTTGCGGTTCTCGTCGAGGTTGATCGAGTCGTTGCCCGCGGACACCACCACCAGCACGCCGCGCGCCGTGGCAAACGCGATGGCGTCGTCCATCGCCTGTATCAGCTCGCGGGCGCCGGGATCGTTGCGGTCGACCACCGCGCCCAGGCTCATGTTGATGATGTTGGCGCGGCCCTGGCCGGCGGCGTAGAGGATGGCGCTCACCACGCTGCCGAAGGTGCCGAAGCCGCCGTGCAGCGCCTTGACCGCGACGATTCTTGCCTGCGGCGCGATGCCGATGACGCCCGCCGTGTTGTCGCGCGCCGCGATGATGCCCGCCACGTGTGTGCCGTGCCAGAAGGTGCCCTGCTCGCAGTTGTAGGCCTTCGCGCTGCAGCCGTCGAGGCCGGGCGGGCCGCTGTCCACAAACGAGCGCGAGGCGTAGGTGTCGATGTTCCCGGCCAGGTCCGGATGGGTGTCGTAGACGCCGCCGTCGATGACCGCAACACGCACCCCCAGGCCGGTATAACCCAGCGCCCAGGCCGTGGGCGCCTCGATGGCGCGCGGCGCCCATTGCATCGACGCGTAGAAGGTGTCGTTGCCCGGCACCGCGACGGACCCGGCGGCCGGGCGCGCGGCGGCCGGATCCAGGTCCACGCGCGCAAACGGCTCCACGAAGGCGAGCTGCATGTCGAGCGCGCCGCTGCGCACCGCGCCGCTGCGCACCGCGGCCAGCAGGAAATCGGGATTGGACGATTCGGCCACCACGATGCCGGCTGCCGCGTCGCTGAACTTGACCCGCCCGCCGGCCGAGGCAAGCGCCGCGGCCTGCCGCGCGGTCCAGCCGGAGGTGCGCAGCACGTATTGGCCCGCATGCACCTCGGCGGCCAGGGCGAGCGCGAAGGCGGCAAGGGCGGCGGTGCGTCGGGAGCGTGTCATGGCCACGAGTTTATGCGGATTCGCCCGCCCGCATGGAGCCGCGCCGCACCGCGTAGGCGCGGGTGAACTCCGCGCCGAGGAAAAATATCTGCGCCGAGTAGTAGACCCAGACGATCACCACCACCAGGGTGCCGGCGGCCCCGAAAGGCGAGGCCACGGCGCTTTTGGCCAGGTAGAGCCCGATCAGGTATTTGCCCACCCAGAACAGCAGCGAGGTGACGGCGGCGCCGACCCAGACGTCGTTCCACTCCAGCCGCACGCTTGGCAGCATCTTGTAGATCATCGCGAAGAGGCCGGTGATCACCACAAATGACACCATGAACTCAAGCGCGCGCAGCAGGAAGGCCGCGCCTGAGACGTACGAGGCGAGCAGGGAGCCGAAGGCGGTGACGCCCGCCGAAAGCGCCAGCGAAACCATCAGCAGGAAGCCGATGGTGAGCACCAGCCCGAAGGACCACAGGCGCGCGCCCACGATGCGCCAGATGCCGCGCACCTGTTCCTTCTTGAATTTCCAGATGCGGTCGAGGTCGCGGCGCAACTCCGCAAAAACCGAGGTCGCCCCGAGGACCAGCGTGGCCAGGCTCGCGGCCGCCGCCATCAGGCCCTTTTCCCTGTTGTCGGCGGCCTTCAGGATCGCCTCGATGGCGCCGGCGCCCTTTTCGCCCAGCAGCTCGTTGAGCTGGTCGAAGATGAGGCCGCGCGCGGTGTCGGCGCCGATCACCAGGCCCGCGATCGCAATCACCAGCAGCAGCAGGGGCGCCATCGAAAAGAGGGTATAGAAGGCGAGCGCCGCGCCCATGCTGGCGGCCTCGTCGTCGGACCAGCCGCGCAGGGCGTCGCGGACCAGGCCCGCGATTTCACGCGGCCGCATCGAACATGTCCCTGCTAATGCGGCGCGCTGCGAATCTTCTCGATCCGTTCGGCCGCGTGCCAGAAATAACCCGCGAGCTCGTGCAGCTCGGCCGTGGGATCGCCGATCGCCGTGCTGTCGAGCAGCCACGTCTTCACCGTCTCCACGTCGCGGGCGTTGTCGACACGCACTTCCCGCCACCCCAGCGTGAGGGGTTCGAGCTCGCACGGCGCCCAGAGTGCCAGGTAGTCGCTCGCGCGGCTGGCCACTTCAGCCTCGGTGTTGGCTTGTTCGATTCCGCGGTGCCAGCAGTCCATGTTTGTCCCTTTCGAAGGGTGGAGCAGATTTGGTGTGGCTGGGGTATCAGGCCACAAGGTGTGGGGTGGGACAGTCGGCGCTTCTCGACACTTGTTGTCAGACGGCGCCGACCCGGTGCCTTGCGCCGCCCCATGCGGCAACCATGGCGCGCGATCATGGCGGAATCCGGGCGGATAGGTATGCTCTGCCCATGAACGATCGCCGCGACAGGGACCTGCCGCTCGCCGAGGACATTCGCCTGCTCGGGCGCCTGCTCGGCGACACCATCCGCGCCTTCGAGGGCGACGAAGCCTTCCGCCGCATCGAGGAGATCCGCCGCCTCGCGGTGGCCAGCCGCCGGCTCGAGGACACCGCTTCGCGCACGGATCTCGCGCGCACGCTCGACGCGCTGACGACGGAAGAAGCGGTGGGCGTGGTGCGCGCGTTCAGCTATTTCGCGCTGCTCGCCAACATCGCCGAAGACCGCCACCACATCCGCCGCCATCGCGACAACCTGCGTGAAGGCGCCGCGCCGCTGGCCTCGACGGTGAGCGGCGTCTTCGCCGATTTCCGCGAACGCGGCATCGCCCGCGAGGAGGCGGCCCGCAGGCTGGCCGGCATCCGCGTGTATCCGGTGCTGACCGCGCACCCGACGGAGGTGCAGCGCAAGAGCACACTCGACTGCCAGCTCGCGATCGCGCAATGGCTGGTGCGCATGGATTCGGCCGAGGCGCTGCCGGGCGAACGCGAGCGCGCCACCGTGGAGCTGCGCCGGCTCATCGCCACGTTGTGGCAGACCCGCATGTTGCGCCCGGTGAAGCTGGGCGTGCGCGACGAGATTGAAAACGCGCTCGCCTATTTCAACTACACCTTCGTCGACGCCGTGCCGGGGATCATCGCCGACGTCGAGGATTGCGTGTCGAGCCTGGGCGAGGGCCCGCGGGTCGACCTCCCGCCGGTGATTTCGGTCGGCAGCTGGGTCGGCGGCGACCGCGACGGCAACCCCTTCGTCACCGCCGACATGCTCGAGGCCGCGTTCAAGCGCCAGGGTGAGCTGATCATCGACCATTACCTGGCGCAGGTGCACGCGCTCGGCGCGGAGCTTCCGCTTTCGGTCCTGCTCACGCGCATCACCCCGGAGCTGGCGCGGCTGGCCGAGCAATCGCCGGACCGCTCGCCACACCGGCAGGACGAACCGTACCGCCGCGCCCTCACCGGCATCTACGCGCGCCTGTCCGCGACCGCCGACGCCCTGGGGCTGCGCCAGCAGGCGCGCAGCGCGGTGGGCAGCGCCGAACGTTACGCCAGCGCCGCCGAGTTTGCCGCGGACCTGCAGGTCGTGGATGGCAGCCTGCGCGCGGGCGGCGGGGAGCTGCTCGCGAACGGCCGGCTGCGCATGATGCGCAAGGCCGTGGAGGGCTTCGGCTTCCACCTCGCCACTGTCGACCTGCGCCAGAACTCGTTTGTGCACGAGGCGGTGATCGACGAGTTGCTGCGCGAGGCGGGTGTGGCGCCGGGTTATCGGGGCTTGCCCGAGGTGGAACGTATCGGCCTGCTGCTGGCGGAACTGGCCTCGCCGCGCGCGCTGCGTTCGGCGTTTGCGCAATATTCCACGACCGCGCTGGATGAGCTCGCCATCTTCGAGGCCGCGGCCGCCGCCCACGCGCGGCTCGGCCCCGATTGCATCCGCCAGTACGTGATCTCGAAGGCGGAATGTGTCTCGGACCTGCTCGAGGTGGCGGTGCTGCTGAAGGAGGTGGGCCTGGTCACGCCGGGACGCGAGCCCGCCTCGCGCCTGCAGATCGTGCCGTTGTTCGAAACCATCTCGGACCTGCGCCAGGCCCCGCAGACGATGCGCGGCTGGTTCGCGCTGCCGGCCGCGCGCTCGCTCACGCGCTCGCTCGGCGACGTGCAGGAGGTGATGCTGGGTTACTCCGACAGCAACAAGGACGGCGGCTACACCACCTCCAACTGGGAGCTGTACAAGGCCGCGACGGAGCTGGTGAACGTCTTCAAGTCCGCCGGCGTGCGGCTGCGATTCTTCCACGGTCGTGGCGGCACCGTGGGCCGCGGCGGCGGGCCGAGCTTCGACGCGATCCTGGCGCAGCCCCCGGGCAGCGTGCAGGGCGAGCTGCGCCTGACGGAGCAGGGCGAGGTGATCGCCAGCAAATACGCCAACCGCGAGATCGGGCGCCGCAACCTGGAGGCGTTGCTTGCGGCCACGCTGCACGCCACGGTCGACGAGCTGCCCCACGCCGGCCACGAAAGCTTCCACGCCGCCATGGAAGAGCTGTCCCGCGACGCCATGGCCGCCTACCGCGACCTGGTCTACGACACCGCGGGATTCGTCGATTATTTCCGCGCCACCACACCCATCGGCGAAATCGCGGAGCTCAACATCGGCTCGCGCCCGGCCTCGCGCAAGACGACGCAGGCGATCGAGGACCTGCGCGCGATCCCGTGGGTGTTCTCGTGGGCGCAGTGCCGCGTGATGCTGCCCGGATGGTTCGGTTTCGGCGCGGCGGTGGAGGCTTTCGGCAGGCGGCGCGGCCCCGAAGGCCACGAGCTGCTGGCGCGCATGTGGCGCGAATGGCCGTTTTTCCGCGCCATGCTTTCCAACCTTGACATGT
>JBBREI010000031.1:0-26383 GCA_038203035.1 Burkholderiales bacterium | reverse complement strand
TGGCGATCGTGCGCCCGGGCCCGATCATGGGTGGCATGGTGCACCCGTACCTCAAGCGCCGTGAGGGCAAGGAGAAGGTTACCTACGCCAGCGACGCGGTGAAGAAGGTGCTCGAACGCACCCTCGGCGTCTCGATTTTCCAGGAGCAGGTGATGCAGCTGGCGGTGGTCGCCGCGGGTTTCACGGCCGGAGAAGCGGACAAGTTGCGCCGCGCCATGGCCGCATGGAAACGCAAGGGCGGCATCGGGCCTTTCCGCGACAAACTCGTCAACGGCATGCTCGATCGAGGCTACACGCGCGAATACGCGGAACAGATCTACCGCCAGATCCAGGGCTTCGGCGAATACGGCTTCCCCGAATCACACGCCGCCAGCTTCGCGCTGCTGGTCTACGTCTCCAGCTGGCTCAAGTGCCACGAGCCCGCGGCCTTTGCATGCGCGCTGCTCAACAGCCAGCCACTTGGCTTCTACTCGGCATCGGCGATCACGCAGGACGCGCGCCGCCACGGCGTGGAGGTCAGGCCGGCGGATGTGCAGGTGAGCGAGGTGGACAGCACGTTGGAAGATTGTTTTCCCGGTGGAAGAGCCGGCCCCGGGAATCGCCAACCCGGGGGCAATCCAGCCCAGCACGCCCTGAGGTTGGGCCTTGCGATGGTCAAGGGTTTCAAGGCCGACGCGGCGCAACGCGTGGTGGATGCGCGCCGCGAAGGCGGGCCATTCGTTTCCACCGAAGACCTCGCACGGCGCTCGGGGCTGGATCGCGCGGATCTCAGCGGCCTGGCCGCCGCCGACGCGCTGGCCGGCCTTTCGGGCCACCGGCGCAAGGCGCTCTGGGAAACCCTGGCGGTGGATGCGCCCACGCGCCTGGAACTGCCCGCGTTCGCCATGGAACCGCCCCCGCTCCTGCCGCCCACCGAAGGCCAGGACATCGTGGGCGACTACGCCGCAACGGGCCTCACGCTGCGCCGCCACCCCCTGAGCCTGCTGCGCGAACGCCTGAAGGCGCGCAACATCCGCAGCGCCCAGGAGGTCGCGCAATCGCGCAACGGCCAGCTGATTCGTGCCGCCGGCATCGTCACCTGCCGCCAGCGCCCGGCGACGGCAAGCGGCGTGATCTTCGTGACACTAGAAGACGAGACCGGCTACGTGAACCTGATCGTCTGGAGCGACCTCGCGGACCGCCAGCGCCGCGAGTTATTGGGTGCGCGCCTGCTGGCGGTGCAGGGGAAGGTGCAGAAGCAAGGCCTCGTGGTGCACGTGCTGGCGCGCAGGCTCGCCGACATGTCGTCGCTGCTCGGCAGCCTGGCGACCTCGAGCCATGACTTCCACTGAAATAAACGAACTAATTCCCCACGGCCAGGTACTACCCGTTCTCGACACGGCCCTTGGCCTGACCGGAATTGGCACAGATCCCCTCGATGTTGAGCTCGTAGAGCGCGCGGGCGAATTGCGTGTGTCCGCGGCCACCCTTCGCATTCTTGCTGTTCACGCGAAAGATGCCCGCCTTGTCGCTGTAGAAGGCGACCGGCTTGCCGAAGCGCTCGACATATGCCCGAGTCGCCTTGAAGTAACTGAAGGTCGATTCCGATGTCGTGAAATAGACCTCCATCAAACGACTCGTGGCATCGTCGACGTAGACCAAGACCGTGCATGTCGGCCCGCGCGACTCGAACCAGGCGTGCTCGCACCCGTCGATCTGGACCAGTTCCCCAACGCAAGCCCGCCGATTTCGCGGCTGATGGATCCTCGGCGGGCGCTGCTTGCGTGGCGCCCAGATGCCGGCCTCCGTCATGACTCTGCGCACCGTCTCCTTTGCCAGCACGAGACCATGGACCTCGATGAGCTTCTCGCGAGCGAGTGTGGGACCGAAGTCGGCGTACCGATCACGAATGAGCGAGATGGCTTGCGATTCGAGCTCGGGCGCCGTCCGATTGTTACTCGGACGGCCGCGGCGCTTCGAGATCAGGCCATGAGTACCCTCAGTCCGATATCGCTGCACCAGACGCCTGAACTGCCGATCAGTGAGTCGCAGCCTCTCGGCGGCGAGGCCGGGCTTCAGCAAGCCGTCGCAGACGGCCTGAACGGTCTTCAGTCGATCGAGTTCGCGCATGCTGACGGTAATTTGATTATCGTTGTTCCGGGCCATCGTGGTCTCGTGTGTCCAGCGGAATCGCTGAATACCACACGAGGCGAAAGCGGACATTTGAACTTAGCCAGAACCGGACACTACAACTTGGCCGCTACAGACGAACCGCGCATAATTCATATTATGTCAACTAAGCCGTGCAGCCTGGGGCTGTAGCGCTGAGTCGAAGCGTAGGATGTAGCCGTTCAACAACATCCCAGATTCAGCGCCGGTCGTCCGCCCAAGCCCGAATCCGACTCATGCCGAGCCCCTGGCGCCGCCGACCTCCCTCCCATGCCTGCGCGATGCGTCCCTGGCTCGTTGCGAAAGGCTCCCTCTCCGCAAGGATCCAGCGTCGCTGCGGGACGTTTCGCGTCCAGCGCCTGCGCGAGCGATGTGAAGCCCGGGCGATGTTCGCGCGTGAAGTCGTGCTTCGGGCCGATGGGGTCCCCGTAGTTGTCGCGCGTTCGACCACCGCGCGCGCGAGCTTGCGCGGCCCATGGCGCGCGATGCTCGGGCTCGGTAACCGTCCCCTGGCCGACATCCTGTTCCGCGACCCGCTGATCCGCCGCTGCGCGCTGCAGTTCGCGCGCCTGGATTGCCGCCACGCATTGTGGCGCCTGGCCAATGAGGCGACGGGAGCCCCCGAAGGGCACCTCTGGGCCCGCAGGTCCACCTTTCTGCGCCGCGGCCAATCGCTGGTGGTGATCGAAATCTTCCTGCCCGCGGTGCTGGCCCTGGGCTGAGGCGAACCACGCGACGGGCTGGCGGTCCTATCGCGACATGAAGGAGCGCCAATGAATGATTTCTTCGCCGCGATCGTCGCGCTGGCCGTGGTTTTTTTCGCGGCGTCCTTTGGCGCCCGGTTCAAGCCCGACGCCTGGTACCGCAACATCGCCAAGCCTTCGTGGAATCCACCCGACAAGGTTTTCGCGCCAGTCTGGATCGTCCTCTACCTTTGCATGGCCGCGGCCGCGTGGCTGGTATGGAAGCAGAGCGGATTGGCCGGCGCTTCCTTCGCGTTGGCGATCTTCGTGGTGCAACTGGTCCTCAACGGCGCGTGGAGCTGGCTCTTCTTCGGGCGACACAGCGTTGGCGCAGCGCTCGTCGACATCCTGCTGTTGTGGATGGCCATCGCCGCGACCATTGGGGCGTTCTGGGTCCACGCTGCGCTTGCGGGCGCATTGCTCCTGCCTTACCTGGCGTGGGTCACATTCGCGGTCGCGCTGAACGCCACGATCTGGCAGCTAAACCGCGCCCGCCTGGCGACTCCCTGAAGATTCGGGCACCGCGGCCTGCGCAAACGCCTCGATCTCCACCAGCAGGTCCACGCGGCAGATGTCGGCCTTCAGGTAGGTGACGTTTGCGCCGCTGCCGAGGACCGAAGCGATCTCGGCCTGGATGCAGGCCAGGTCCGCCGCGTTGCGGACATAGGCCTTGAACGCCGCATCACGGATCGGGAAGTTCCCGCAGCGATTGGCCTGGGCAAACACCGCTTCGAGGTTTGCAAGCGTTTCGCGCGTCTGTGCCGCGACATCTCCGGCGTGCAAGGTTCGATGGCCGACGATGCTTGCCGTGCCTGAAACAAAAAGCAGCGTCGGCGACTTGCCCGGATAGGCGGCAGCCCGCGCAAAGGTGGGGCTCCTGGGGCCATGCTCCGCCGGATACTGCCACGCTTGCACCTGCCGGGGATTCTCGATCTGCATGCCGCGCCCGTTGGCAGCCACGAAGTAGACCGTCAGGTCGTCGTCTGCGCCCGTGCCCAGCGCGCTGGCCGCGGGGATGCTGTCCTTGCGAAAACGCCCTGCCCGTTCAAACGCCGCCTGACGGCCCATGTTGAACAGCCGATATCGCTCGATTCCGCGTTCGTGGTCGTTGATGCGCGGGATATGGTTCCAGAAACGCAGCGCGTGGCGATGGCCAGCGGTGTCGAGCAGCGCGAAAATTTCCTCATAAACGGCTTGCGCGCGGACTTCGATCAATCCCTGCGATTCCGCCGACGACAACGCGCCGAAAAGCAGCCCGCCCGAGGTGGCGTAGCGGATGTTTCCGCTGTGGGCGTGGTGCGCCGGCACGCTCGACAGCCACAGCTCGCACAACGTGGTGTCGGCCCCCGCGCCTCGCATGCCGGTGCGCGCGCTCGGCAGGCTGCGCCCGGCGTTGTCGGGCAGATCGGGGAAACCCATCACGCCCAGCAGGCCGGGGGGTGAAAGCTCGAGCGTGCTGCTGGCGATGCGTAGCGGGAGGAATTGGTGTTGAAGCATGGATCGGAGTTCAGGAGCGCGGCGGGAGCGCGCCATTATCAGGCCAGGAGGGAGCGGGGAGATTGGCCGATGAGGCGGCGAAACATCTTGGTGAATGCGCTGGGCCCAGAATAACCCAGTTCGAGGGCCACCTGCGTCACGCCCAGCCCGTCGTCGAAGAGCGCAAAGGCCTTGAGCAGCCGTGCCTGCTGCTGCCAGCGCCCGAAGCTCAGTCCCGTCTCGCGGGGGAAGAGGCGGATCACGCTGCGCCCGCTGAGGCCCACGTTGCGTCCGAGCTCGTTGATTGTGGCGGTGCGCGACAGGTCCGCCAGCAGCCGTTCGCACAGGCGCGCGAGACGCGGATCGTGAGGCATGCACAGGCCGAGGGGCTGCGGCTTGAGCTGGGAGATCTCGTCGACGATGAGCTGCATCACGCGCCCGTCGCGCCCGCGCTCGTCGTAGAGCGGCGGGATATCCATGGCGCGCACGATGAGCTCGCGCAGCAGCGGCGACACAAAGAGCACCTGGCCCTGCCGCGGCAGGCCGCGCAGGCGCCGCGGCTCGAAATAAAGCGAACGCATCTCCACGTCGCTTTCCATGCGGATCCCGTGCTCGGCGCCGGCGGGCATCCACAGGGCATGGCTCGCGGGCACCGTCCATAACAGGCCGGCCGCGCGAACGGTCATCACGCCGTGCAGGCCGAAGATCAGCTGCGCGCGGGGATGGTTGTGTGGGGCAATCACGTGGCCGGCGGGAAAGAAGTTGGCCAGCGCGGAAACGGGCCTGGGCACGCGGTTGGCGGCGACGGCATCGGCGTTGGAGCCCGGAGCCCTGCGATGCAATGGCGGTTTTGGACGCATGTGTGTCATTTTAGGGCAAGACGGCCATCGCCGTGCCGGGTCATCATGGCGGCATGCACAACAAGCCCACCACCCTGCTGCTCAACGCCGCGCACGCGATCGATCACATGTTCATGCTGATCTTCGCCACCGCCGTCACCACCATCGCCCTCGAGTTCGGCCTCACGCGCTGGGAAGACCTGATGCCGTACAGCGCGGCGGCATTCCTGTTTTTCGGCATCGGCTCGCTGCCCGCCGGCAAGCTCGGCGACCACTGGGGTCGGCGGTCGATGATGATCCTGTTTTTCTTCGGCATCGGCGTGGCCGCGTTGCTGGTGAGCGCCACGCAGTCGCCGCTGCAGATGGCCATCGCCCTGGCCGTGCTCGGTACCTTCGCATCGATCTACCATCCAGTCGGCATCCCGATGCTGCTGCAAGGCGCGCAGCGTCCGGGCTGGACCATCGGCGTGAACGGGTTCGCGGGCAACATCGGCGTGGCCTTGGCCGCGGTTGTCACCGGCTACCTGGTGAAGCACTACGGCTGGCGCATGGCCTTCGTGGTGCCCGGATTGTTGAGCATCGCGTTTGGCGTGGCGTTTGCGCTGGTCTCGAAGGCCGAGGTGGCGCCGCCCGCAAGGCGCAAGGCCACGCAGGTGGAGCTGCCTGCCGCGTTGCTGGCGCGCGTGTTCCTGGTGATGACGCTGGCGGCCACCAGCGGAAGCCTGCTCTTCAACTTTTCCACCAACGGCAACTACGAGCTGCTGCACGAGCGCTTTGCCGCCATCTCGAGTGACCCCGCCCTCCTCGGCCTGCTGCTCGCCGCGGTCTACACGCTGGCATCTCTCGCCCAGCTGGTGGTGGGCCGCCTGATCGACCGCTTCGCGCTCAAGCCGCTCTACCTCACGGTGCTTTTGCTGCAGATACCGTTCCTGTTGCTGGCCGCCCACGCCGACAGCTGGGCGCTCTACGCCACGCAGGCGTTGTTCATGATTGCGATCTTCGGGGCCATTCCGTTCATCGATGCGATGATCGTGCGTTACGTGGACGATCGCATGCGCTCGCGCGTGGCGGGTATGCGGCTGGCGGTGTCGCTCGGCGCGAGCTCGGTCGCGGTGTGGCTGCTCGGACCGCTGGTCAAGGAGTCCGGCTTCACCACGCTGCTCTGGATCATGGCCGGCATCGCCACCGTGACGTTCCTGGTGGTGACGCGCCTGCCCGACGTGCCTGGACCCGCCGCGGCCTAGTTCTTCAGCCGGTACCCGGTGCGGAAGATCCAGGTGATCGCCGCCAGGCACGCCACCAGGAATGCCAGCGCCGCGGCAAGGCTCACGCCCACCGCTACATCGGCGGTTTCGTAGAAGCTCCAGCGGAAACCGCTGATGAGGTACACGATCGGGTTGAAGAGGCTCAGCGTGCGCCATGCCGGCGGCAGCATGTCGATCGAGTAGAACGCCCCGCCGAGGAAGGTGAGCGGCGTGATCACCAGCATGGGGATGAACTGCAGCTGCTCGAAGCCCTGCGACAGGATCCCGATGATGAAGCCGAAGAGGCAGAAACACGCCGTGGTGAGGATCAGGAAACCCAGCATCCAGAACGGATGCAGGATGTGCACCGGCACGAAGAAATTCGCCGTGGCCAGGATGATGAGCCCCAGCAGGATCGACTTCGATGCCGCCGCTCCCACGTAGGCGAGCACGATCTCCAGGGCCGAAACCGGCGCCGAGAGCAGCTCGTAGATCGTCCCGGTGAACTTCGGGAAGTAGATCCCGAACGAGGCGTTGTTGAGGCTCTCGGTGAATACCGCGAGCATGACCAGGCCCGGCACGATGAAGGCGCCGTAGGAGACGCCGTTCACCTCGGTCACGCGCGAGCCGATCGCGGCGCCGAACACCACGAAATAGAGCGACGTCGTCATCACCGGCGTGAGGAAGCTCTGCAACGGGGTGCGGAAGGCACGCCCCATCTCGAAGCGGTAGATGGCCCAGACGCCGTGGCGATTGAAGCTCATGGCGCGCCCTGCCCGCGTTCGCTCACCAGGCTCACGAAGATCTCCTCGAGCGAGCTCTGGCGCGTGTTGAGGTCGCGAAAACCGATGCCCTGCTCCCCCATGCGGCGCAGCAGGCCGGGGATGCCGGTGCTTTCGTCGTGTGCGTCGAAGGTGTATTTGATCTCGGTGCCGTCGGGCGCAAGCACCAGCGGCCATTGCGCCAGGGACGGCGGCAGCGCCGCCATCGGCTCCTGCAGCTGGACTGTGAGCTCCTTCTTGCCGAGCTTGCGCATCAGCTTCACCTTCTCCTCCACCACCACGAGTTCTCCCTTGTTGATGACGCCGATGCGGTCGGCCATTTCCTCGGCCTCGTCGATGTAGTGCGTGGTCAGGATGATGGTGGCGCCGCCTTCGCGCAGCCCGCGCACCAGCGCCCACATGTCGCGCCGCAGCTCGACGTCCACCCCCGCCGTGGGTTCGTCGAGGAAGAGGATCCGCGGCTCGTGCGCGAGCGCCTTGGCGATCATCACGCGGCGTTTCATCCCGCCGGACAGCGTCATGATCTTCGACTTGCGCTTGTCCCAGAGCGAGAGTTCGCGCAGCACCTTCTCGACATGGGCCTCGTCGGGCGGCAGGCCGAAGACACCCCGGCTGAACATCGCCGTGGACCAGGGTGTCTCGAACATGTCGGTGTGCAGTTCCTGGGGAACCAGCCCGATCAGGGCGCGGGCGGCGCGATAGTCGCGCGCGATGTCGTGCCCGCCGGCCGAGACGCTGCCCGACGTGGCGTTGACGAGGCCGCAGACGATGCTGATCAGTGTCGTCTTGCCGGCGCCGTTCGGCCCCAGCAGCGCGAAGATCTCGCCCTTGTGGATGTCGAGGCTCACCGCCTTCAGGGCCTGGTGACCGGAGGCGTAGGTCTTGGTGAGCTTCGAGATGGACAGGATCGGATTCATGGCCGCCAAGGATACGGCATGAATGTTTTTCCGCACGGCCGGAAAAATCTTCGCGAAATACGGAAACAAATGGCGCGCCGGCGGCCGTTCCGGGGCTCCACGCCGCGCGCAGGGTCTGGCACGGGTTGTGCATATTCCGTGCTGATCCCGAAAATCCGACCGGAGAAACGGTGTCGAAGTCCGATGAGGGCACGGCCGTTACGAAGGAAAGAACCACCACGACCACCACCACCAAATAACCGGAGCACCCACATGAAACTCACAGCCGCCATCCTCGCCCTCGCCGCCGCCGGCACCCTTGCCGCCTGCGACAAGCCGAACCAGAACACCGCCTACAACAATTCCGGATCGTCGGCCGCCACGGCGCCGACCACCACGGTGCCCGCCCGTTCGGACACGGCGGGCACCACCAGCGCCAATTCGACGGTTGCCCCCGGCCCCGCCGGAGATGCAAACGGCGCGGTGAGCGAGACGCTCACCACCGGCAAGATCAAGGCCGCCATCGCCGCCGACTCTGGACTGAAGGACACCGACATCTCGGTGACCACAAATGCCGGCACCGTCATGCTCGGCGGCACGGTGAAATCCCAGGACCAGATCGCGCTGGCCACCAGCGTCGCCCAGAAGATGGACGGTGTGCAGAAGGTGGAATCCAACCTCACGGTCAAATGACCGCGCGGCTTGCCCGAAGCCCCAGAACGGCCGCCTTCGGGCGGCCGTTCTGGTTTCGGCCGCGGGTGGCACGGCTAGTGCTCGATTCACGGCAATGTTCCCTGTGGGAGACAGACATGAACCCGAAAAAATCGAGCCTGCTGCCGCAATGATCGTCTCGGCCGCACGCCTGCTCGGCAACGCCGTTGTGAACACACAGGGCGTGCCGATCGGCCACCTCGAAAGCATCATGATCGAGCTGGCCAGCGGCAGGATCGCCCATGCCATTGTTTCGCATGGCGGCGTTCTCGGACTGGGCGCGCGGCGCTGCCGCGTCGACTGGCAGGATCTGCGGCTCGATGCCGACGGATGGCGCTTCATGCTCGAACGCGGGTTCGATACCCTTGCGCGCAACCCGGCATGAACCTGTAGGACATTGCCGACATTTTTTGGCGGCACTCCTAGGCAACATGGAAAAAACTTCGCTTTGGCGGGGTTTACCGATATTCCATGGAGCACCGATGCCGCATGTACTGATCGTCGACGATGACGCGAATACGCGAGAAGCCCTGATTGCGCTCGCCAAGGCCGAGGGTTTCACCTCCGCCGCCGCGGGCAGCGTCGCCGAAGCCCGTATCCAGCTCGTCCGGCAACGCCCGGACGTGGTCCTCATGGACCTGCGCCTGCCCGACGGCAGCGGCATGGACCTCTTCGATGACCTCGAGGACCGCTCGTCGATCGAAACCATCCTCATCACCGGCCACGCCAGCGTGGAAAGCGCGGTGGAGGCTTTGCGCCTGGGCGCTTCCGACTACCTCACCAAGCCGGTGAACCTGCAGCGCCTGAAGGCGGTGCTCCATCGCGTGCCGAAAAGCGGCCAGCTGCGAGCCGAAATCGGCGAATTGCGCGATGAGCTTCGCCGGCTCGGCCGGTTCGGCCGCCTGGTGGGCCGCTCGGTGCCGATGCAACGGGTCTACGACCAGATCGCGCGCGTGGCGCCCACCGAGGCCACGGTCCTGCTGATGGGCGAAAGCGGCACCGGCAAGGAAATCGTCGCCCGCACCGTCCATGACCTCTCGCGCCGGCGCAAGCAGCCGTTCCTTGCGATCAACTGCGGGGCCATCTCGCCCAACCTGATCGAAAACGAGATGTTCGGCCACGAGCGAGGCAGCTATACGGGCGCCGATCGCCAGCACAAAGGTTACTTCGAGCAGGCCGACGGCGGGACGCTTTTCCTGGACGAAGTCACCGAGATGCCGATGGAGCTTCAGGTGCGCCTGCTGCGCGTGCTCGAAACCGGCCAGCTCATGCGCATCGGCACCGCCCGCGCCGTCGACACCGACGTGCGCATCATCGCGGCCACCAACCGCGACCCGCGCGAGGCGGTCAAGGCCGGCAAGCTGCGCGAGGACCTGTATCACCGGCTCAACGTGTTCCCGCTGCTCCTGGCGCCGCTGCGCGAGCGCACCGACGACATCGAGCTGATCGCGAACCATTTCCTCGCCGAGATGAACGAAGCATGCGGGACGCGCAAGCAGTTTGCGCCGGGCGCCATCGCCCGCATGCGGCAGCAAAACTGGCCCGGCAACGTACGCGAGCTCAAGAACTATATCCACCGCGTTTTCATTATGGCGGGCGAGGAAGGCCTACAAGGGCCGTCCCCCGAGAGCGAATCCATGTCGATCAGAATGAACCCCTCCAGCGATTCCACCCCGGCCATCACCGTGCCCCTGGGCACGCCCCTGTCGGTTGCGGCGCGTGAATTGATCCTGCAGACCCTCGAACATTGCGGCGGCGAGCGCAAGCGCACCGCCGAGATGCTGGGCATCTGTACCAAGACGCTCTACAACCGGCTGCGCGAATACGGCATCCGGGAAGAGCGCGTCGCGACCAATGGCGCCGCGCCACAGTCGATGATGGGAGAAGTGCGCGCCCCATGAGTCCGGGCGCCGAACCGGCGCCCGCCAGCAGGCAGCGAAACAACCGGCGCCACGACGACGCCGCGGAGGTCTTTCGCCTGCTGGCCGATTACGCGCCGGTGATGATCTGGGTGGCAAGTCCGGACACCCGGCACGTCTACTTCAACCGCCCCTGGCTCGAATTCACCGGCCGCGCGCCCGACGACGAGCTCGGCGCCGGATGGCTCGAGGGTGTGCACCCGGACGACCGTGATGTGCTGCTTGCCACGTACGCGCGCGGCTTCGCCGCCGCCGATCCCTTCGAGACCGAGTTTCGCCTGCGTCGCCACGACGGCGAATACCGCTGGCTGATCGACAAGGTGGTGCCGCTGCGCGAAGGCGGTGTGTTGCAGGGGTTCGCGGGCTCGTGCCTGGACATCACCGAACGCGCACAGGCCGACGAGCAGAGGGCGCGGCAACTGGCCAGCGAACGAAGCGCGCGCGCGCTAGCCGAGGCCGCCACGCAAGCGCGCGACCAGTTCCTCGCCATCGTCTCCCACGAGCTGCGATCGCCGCTCAACGGCATCAAGAGCTGGACCCACGTGCTGGAGAACCAGCTGCGCGATGCCGACCCCGCGACACGCCGCGCGATCGCCGGGATCATGATCGGCGTGGAGCACCAGGTCCGGCTCATCGACGACCTTCTCGACGTCACCCGGGCGATGGGCGGCAACCTGGGGCTCGCGAAACATCCGATGGCGCTGCTTCCCGCGCTGGCCGATGCGGTGGAAGGGCTTCGCGCCACGGCACTCGAAAAGGGCCTCGAGGTGCGGACTGATTTTTCGATCGGGGCGCGCCAGGTGCATGGCGACCCGGATCGCGTGCGCCAGATATTCGTGAACCTGCTCTCCAACGCCATCAAGTTCACACCCCCGGGTGGGCACGTCCGGGTGAGCGCGCGCGCCGAGGGCGCGATGGCCCGGGTGGAGGTGAGCGACGACGGCGGCGGCATCCCGCCGGAATTCCTGCCCTACGTATTCGACCCCTTTCGCCAGGCCGACCCGAGCGTGAGCCGGCGCAGCCAGGACGGCATGGGCCTCGGCCTTGCGCTGGTGCAGCGCCTGGCCGAGTTGCACGGCGGCCACGTCACGTGTGAAAGCGCGGGGCCGGGGCTCGGATCGACCTTCCGCGTGTACCTGCCGCTCATCCGCGAGACCGAAACACGCGTGATGGTGGAGCCGACGGGGCAGCCCGGCGCCGCCACCCTTCCCTCGCTCGCCGGAATTCGCGTGTTGCTGATCGACGACCAGCGCGAGGCACGCGAATCGCTGGCCGCGCTGCTGGCGCAGACCGGCGCGGTCGCAACAACGGCGGCGTCCTGCCAGGAAGCGATGGCGCACCTGGCCATGGACGACGGCGGCGACGAAACCGAGGTGGTGGTGTGCGACATCGCGATGCCCGGCGAAGACGGTTACGCGACCCTGCGCCGCATCCGCGACTGGGAAGCGCGGCACCCGCGCCGCGCGCGCCGGCCCGCGATTGCACTTTCGGCATTCACCCAGCGAGAGGACCGCGCGCGCGCCCTGGCCGAAGGATTCCAGATGCACCTGGCCAAGCCGGTCTCGCCGGCCGAGCTGGTGACGGTGATCTCCGGCGTGGTGCGCGCGATGCGCCTGTAAACTTCCCACGCCGCGCGGCTGTCTGACGTGATTGAAGCGGATTGGAGCTTGCGATGACCGAGTGGGTCCCGGCAGAAACGATTGAAGGCGGGAAGGTCGTGGACGCAAACGGCGAGAACCTCGGGGTGATCGAGGACGTCATGATCGACGTGAACCGCGGCGCCATCGCCTGCGCGGTGATGGCGTGCACGTTCCCCGGCCAGGGCGACCGGCTGCTGGCAGTGCCCTGGAGCGCTCTGCGCCGGGACCCCGCGCGCGGCTGCTTCGTGCTCGATGCCGACCGCGAGACGCTCGCGCTCGACACCCGCTTTACTTATCGGTGAGCTGCGGCCCGGTGGATGCCAGGGTGGGCGACAGGCCCCTGGCGCCGTGCAGTTGGGCCACCGCCTCGTCGGGTTCGGCCAGCGCGCTGTCGGTGGAGACCGCGTAGTCGTGCCTGAAAGGTTCGACCACGCCGTTCTGAGCATCCCCGTCGGCGCTGATCGTGATGCGCGGCATGGTCCATTGCACGGTGCCGAAGATGGTGGCAAAGGCGACATCGCTTGCATCGCGGCCGGTGCCGATGCGGATGAGGCCCATGCGCGGCGAGATGCCCGACGGGTCGAACATGTACCAGCGGTCGCCGAGGTAGGCCTCGACGTAGCAGTGGAAATCGGGCGCCCCGAGCGCGGGATCGGCGCCGTAATCCACGCCGGTGGCGAGCCGCGCGGGGATGTTGAGCGCGCGGCACACGGTGATCATCAGGTGCGCGAAATCGCGGCAGACGCCGGTGGCGCACTGGTAGGTCTCCAGGGCCGAGGTGCCGGGATTGCTCGATCCGACCTTGAACGTGGTGCGCGTCTGCACCCACTTGCGGATCGCTTCGACGCGCTCGTAGCCGGGCGTCATGAAGCCGAATTCGGCGCGAGCGACGTCGTGCAGCTTGTCCGACTGGCAATAGCGGCTGGGATAGATGTATTGCAGCACCTGCGCGGGAAGCTCCGCGATCGGCAGCTCGCGCAGGTCCGACGGAAGCGCGAAATGGTGCACCACGTCGACGATGGCGTCGTAGCGGAGCTTGAAGGGCCCGGGCTGCACGGTGGCGCGCAACTGGCGGTTGGCGGGGGTTCCCGGCGCGACCGCGTGCACTTCCTCTTCCATCGCCACCAGCGGATCCGTCGTCAGCTTTTCCCATGTCACGCGCTGGTAAGGCGTGTTGGTGGGCTGGATGACGAAGACATAGTCGCTCGGCGCGATGACGTTGTATTCGAGCTGCACCGAGAGGTCGAAACGGATCATTTCTGTACTTCCTTTGCCTGGCTGTGAACGGATCGAACGTTGGAGCCGAAAACGGCTCATACGTTGCATTGGTTACCGGCTCGACGCGTGAAAATCAGCGCCCCGAACGGGTGCGATTTCCGGTTGGTGAGGCGCGCACGTAGGACAACACGCAACGAGGAGCAGGAAAAGATCCATGGCACGTGAAATCCGGAAAAGCGCGATCCCGCAGCGCCGCACCGCCTGACTACGCACCATCCACCACAACGCCAACAGAGGTAACACCATGAAACTGCTACTTGCCGTCGCCGCGAGCGCCATCGGATATTTCTACTACCGGGGCTGCGAAGTGAAGGGCCGGTCCCACAAGGCGGCCATGAAGGAAGACCTGACGCGCTGGGAAGGTGAAGGCGGCAACGTGCCCGCCGTGGCCACGCCGTCGCCCGTGGTCAGCCCGCGCAGCTCGCACCCGGCGGATGGCGACGCCCTGCACCATTGAGATGCGCCCATGACGCAAGCTGGAGATCGAGACATGAGCGAAAAACGCGCACACATCCCCACGCCGGAACCGCCGCAGCCACCGCCGCCCACGACCCCCGGAAACCCGACGGATCCGCAGCCCGGCCAGGTGCCGCCAACGCCCGCCGACGAGCCGCCCCCGATGGGCGATCCGGTCAAGCCGCGGCAGAACCCTCCGGTGAGCGACCCACCTCCCGACGATAAGCCGAACCCGCCGCGTTACTGAATCGCGTCGGGGCCGATCATCTTTTCGGGGCGCACCCAATGGTCGTATTGCGCGGCGGTGACGTGCCCCAGCGCAAGCGCCGCCTCCCGAAGCGTGGTGCCCTCGAGATGGGCTTTTTTCGCGACACTCGCGGCCTTGTCGTAGCCGATGTGGGGGGCGAGGGCCGTCACCAGCATGAGCGAGCCCTGCAACAGGTCGGCGATGCGATCCAGGTTGGGAGTGATTCCCCGGGCGCAGTGTTCCTCGAAGCTCGCCATGCCGTCGCCGAGCAGGCGCACGCTTTGCAGGAAAGCGGACGCGATGACCGGCTTGAAGACGTTGAGCTCCAGGTGGCCCTGTGAGCCCCCGAAGTTGATGGTGACGTCGTTGCCCATCACCTGGCAGGCGGCCATCGTGAGGGCTTCGGCCTGCGTGGGGTTGACCTTGCCGGGCATGATGGAGCTGCCGGGTTCGTTTTCCGGGATCGAGATTTCCGCCAGGCCGCTGCGCGGGCCACTCGAAAGCAGCCGCACGTCGTTGGCGATTTTCGAAAGCGCGGCGGCAAGGCCCTTCAGCGCGCCGTGGGCATAAACCATGGCGTCGTGGGTGGCGAGCGCCTCGAACTTGTTGGGCGCGGTCACAAACGCCTCGCCGGTGAGGTGCGAAAGCTCGGCGGCCACGCGCGCGCCGAATTCGGGATGGCTATTGAGCCCGGTGCCCACGGCGGTGCCGCCGAGCGCGAGCTCCCGCAGGTGCGCAAGCACCGATTCGACGTGGCGGCGCGCGTGGGCCAGCTGCGCGGCGTACCCGGAAAATTCCTGCCCGAGTGTCAGCGGTGTCGCGTCCTGCAGGTGTGTGCGCCCGATCTTCACGATGCAGTGGAATTCGCGCGCCTTGCCGTCGAGTGTCGCGTGCAGGCGATCGAGCGCGGGCAGCAGCCGCTTGTGGATGGCGACGACGGCGGCCACGTGCATGGCGGTGGGAAACACGTCGTTGGAAGACTGCCCGCGGTTCACGTCGTCGTTGGGATGAATCCGCCGTCCCTCGCCGCGCGTACCCCCGAGCAGCTCGCTTGCGCGATTGGCCAGCACCTCGTTCATGTTCATGTTGCTCTGCGTGCCGGAACCGGTCTGCCAGACCACCAGGGGGAACTCGTCCGGCCACTTTCCAGCCAGCACCTCGTCGGCGGCGGTTGAGATGGATCGGGCCTTCTCGGCTGTTAACGCCTTCAATGACTCGTTCACCGTGGCGGCGGCGCGCTTGATCCAGGCCAGGGACTCGATGATCTCCCAGGGCATCCGCTCCCCGGAGATGCGGAAGTGCTCCAGCGATCGCTGGGTCTGCGCGCCCCACAACCGCTCGTCGGGGACTTCTATCGGCCCGAAGGTGTCCTTTTCGATACGTTTGCCCGCCATGGCGCGCCTTTCCGGAGTGCTAGAGTCAGGAAGCCATTTTCCCCCAAACACCACAAAGGATTTCCCGCCCTTGCCCGAAAATCGCTACACCCGTACCGCCATCGCGCTGCACTGGCTTGTTGCGGCGCTGATCCTCTTCAATCTCGGTTTCGGGCTCTACACGGTCGACTTGCCGCTTTCGCCCCGCAAGCTGCGGTATTTTTCCTGGCACAAGTGGATCGGTGTCACGATTTTCCTGCTGGTGGCGGCACGGCTGCTGTGGCGGCTCACCCATCCGGCCCCGGCGCTGCCTTCGACGATGAAGCCCTGGGAGGCGCGCGCCGCGCATGTTTCACACATCGCGCTCTACGTGCTTTTTTTCTCGGCGCCGTTGAGCGGCTGGCTCTTCAGCTCGGCCGCGGGGTTCCAGACCGTGTACCTCGGAGTGCTTCCGATCCCCGACCTGCTGTCGAAGAACCGGGACCTGGCCGATGGCCTGAAGGTGGCGCACCACTGGATCAACTACGCGATGGGCGCGCTCATCGCGGTGCATGCCGCCGCAGCCGTGAAGCACCATGTCGTCAACCGCGACGACGTCCTCGCCCGCATGCTCCCATTCCTGAAAGCCCACCGCCCATGAGCCGGATCCTGTGCCTTTCCGCGGCGCTCGCACTGCTCCTGCCACTGCCTGCCGCCGCGCAGCAGAAGGTGATCCCGGACAAGAGCAGCATCCGGTTCGTGACCAAACAGATGAACGTGCCGGTCGAGGGCCGCTTCAGGAAGTTCGATGCCACGGTGTCCTTCGACCCGGGCCGCCCCGAGTCGACGAAGGCCGAATTCGAGGTGGACCTCGGCTCCATCGACCTCGGCAACGCGGAGGGGGAAACCGAAGCCCGGCGCAAGGCGTGGCTCAACATCGATGTTTTCCCCAAGGCGCGTTTTGTCGCCACCTCGGTGAAGGCCCTGGGCACGGGGAAGTTCGAGGCCACGGGTGATCTCGCCATCAAGGGGACCACGCAGAAGATCGTGGCGCCCTTCACGATCGTCGAGGCCGGTGGCATGCGCACGGTCGAGGGGCAATTTACGCTCAAGCGGCTGCAATTCAGGATCGGCGAAGGCCCCTGGGCCGACACCGAAACCGTCGCGGACGAAGTGCTGGTCCGCTTCAAGTTCACACTCCCCACCAAGTAAGGACACCCATGAAACACTTCGCCCCCGCCGCGGCCCTCGCCGCCCTCCTCAGCCTTCCCGCCATCGCCGAAAACGAAAGCTTCACCGTCGATTCGCGCCATACCTTCCCGGCCTACGAGGTCAATCACTTCGGCTACTCGCTCCAGCGTGGCCGCTTCAACCGGACCAGCGGCAAGATCACGCTCGACGAGGCCGCGAAGAAATGCAGCGTCGAGGTCACCATCGACGCGGCGTCGGTCTCCAGCGGCGTCGACAAGCTCGACGAGCACCTGAAGAGCGAAGATTTCTTCAACGTCGCGAAGAACCCCAACATCACCTTCAAGTCCGCCGATTGCGCGTTCGAGGCTGGCAAGGTCAAGTCGGCGAGGGGATCGCTCACCATGAACGGCGTGACGCAACCGGTGACCCTCGCGGCCAACACGTTCCAGTGCGCGCCGCACCCGATGATGAAGAAAAAAGTCTGCGGCGGCGATTTCGAGGCCACGATCAAGCGCAGCGACTACGGCATCAAATACGCCCTGCCGGCCCTGGGCGACGAGGTGAAGCTGCGCATCAACGTGGAGGCGATCAAGGACTAGTCATGCTGGCGAGCCATTTCGGCCAGTTCTTCCGGGCCAATCCCGGGCGGCTGCATTTTTCCGCGCACAGCCACCATCCGTGGCCGGATGCGACGCAGGCCGCGCACGCGCGATACTGGATGGATTCCGCGCAACTCGCCGACCGGAAGTGGGAACGTGTCTTCGGCGAGGTGGTGCCGAAGGCGCAGGATCACCTGGCGCGCCTGCTGGGCCTGTCCGATGCGCGCCAGGTCGCCTTCGCCGCCAACACACACGAATTCGTCACGCGCATCTATTCGTGCATCGAGGCGCCGCGCCCCTTGCGCGTGCTCACCAGCGCACACGAATTCCACAGCTTCGGGCGCCAGACGCGGCGCATGCAGGAGTCAGGCAGGCTCGAGGTGACGGAAATCCCGGGGCCACCGTGGGATACGTTCACCAGCCGTTTCTGCGAGGCGGCGCGATCGCAGCCGTGGGACCTGGTGTGGCTGTCCCACGTCTTCTTCGATTCGGGGTTTGTGGTCGAGGGATTGGAGCGGATCTGCGACGCCGCGCCGCCGGATGCCATCGTGGCCATCGATGGCTATCACGCCGTCTGTGCCCTGCCGGTGGACCTTTCAAAGGTGCACCGGCGGGCCTTCTACCTGGGCGGTGGATACAAATACGCCATGGCCGGAGAAGGCGCGGCCTACCTCGCCATCCCGCCGGGATGCCAGCTGCGCCCGGTGGATACCGGATGGTTCGCATCCTTCGACACCCTGTCTGCAACACCCGGCGAGAAGGTGTCGTACGCGCAGGGCGCGATGCGCTTCTGGGGCGCCACCTTCGATCCCACGGGCGTCTATCGCTTCAATGCCGCCATGGACTGGTTGCAGTCGACCGGGACCACCATCGAGGCGGTGCACCACCACTCGATTGCGATGCAGAAACACTTCCTCGATGGGCTGCAACGCCTCGGCCTGCCCGCGCTCAACGCAGGTCACCTGGTGCCTCCAGCGGAGGTGCGGCGCGGGAATTTCCTGGCTTTCGACGTCGACGATGCGCAAGGCCGGTACCAGCGCATCGTTGCCGAGGGCGTGACGATCGACCGGCGCGATCGCCGGTTGCGGTTCGGCTTCGGGGTCTATCATGATGCGGCGATGGTTTCCCGCCTGCTGGACGCCGTCACCCGGGCTTTGAAGAACTGATGCCGAACGCCGATGGACGCCGATGCCACGCCGATTGCCGCCGATAAATGCCTGGAGTGTGTTTCGCGGCCATCTCGGGCCCGGGCACGAAACTCAATACGATTTCAGTGGTGCGCGAGGTCCATCGGCGGCCATCGGCGTGGCATCGGCGTTCATCGGCGTTCCCGGGGCAGTGAACGCGCAGCGATACCCAGACAGGCCGATCCGCTTCGTTGTCGCCTACCTGGCGGAAGGCGAGAAATACGCGGGTGTGGTCAAAGCGTCGGGTGCGAGGGCTGACTGATGGTGCGCCGCGTCCTCTGGGTCTTCGCAATCACGGGGGTGGTGATCCTGGGAGGGCTCACCGCGATGCTGCTGTCGGGCCAGTCAAACGTCCGCGTCCCGGCGATTGCGGCGCTGGTGACATTCGTGGCGATTGTGCTTTCGTACCTCGGCGGGATCCAGGCCGGGCTCGCGCTGCGCGAAGAGGCGGGGACCGCCCGCTCGCGCACGCTGGCCCTTGGCCTTTCCGCGGTTCCCGCGCTGGCAGCGTGGGGCGTCCTCTGGCTGCCCTCCTCGCAATGGCAGGTGGGCGCGGCACTCGCCCTCTTCGTCGCGGTCTGGAGCTCGGATCTCTGGCTCGCACGCCAGGGGCTCATCCCGTCATGGTTCGTCGACATGCGCACCGCGGTGACCGTGGCGGTGTGTGTGATCCTCGGCGTCGCGTTCTACCTGCTCTAGTCCTCTGGACCAGAGCCTCAGGCGCCGGCGCCGGATAGTCCCTTTGTTCTGGGGATTCGGGCGGGAACACGGATGTCTAGCGCCGCCTGCGGGCAAGGCATCCGTGTTTATCGGAATTCCCCACCACCACAGACCCATCCGAGCATCGTGCTGCGCCTTTGACTCACACGCCTTTCATCTGTGTTCATCTGCGTTCCCGCTCTAGTCCTCTCAACCAAAGCCCAGGCGCGCGGCGCCTACTTAGCGCGCCCGCCCGACTTCACGAAACGCGCGAGCCAGGACTCGAACTCGCGGTACCAGAGGCGCGAATTCTGCGGCTTGAGGATCCAGTGGTTCTCGTCGGGGAAAAACACCAGGCGCGAGGGCACGCCCCTTGCCTTGAGGGTGTTGTAGTACGCCAATCCCTGCGAATCCGGCACGCGGTAGTCGAGCATGCCGTGGATCACCAGGGTCGGCGTCTTCATGCCCTTCACGTGCGCGCGCGGGTTCTGGGATTCCACGCGTTTCATGTTGTCCCAGTAATACGCGCCGAGCTCCTTCGGATGCCAGTACCACGCGTCGTCCGAAAACATCGCGACCCAGTCGAAGCAGCCGGCATGGCACACATAGGCCTTGTAGCGGTCCACGTGTGCATTCATCCAGGCGACCATGTAGCCGCCGTAACTCCCGCCGGAAGCCACCAGGCGGTTGCGGTCGATGTAGCCCTGCTTCAACATGAAGTCGGTGCCGGCCTCGATGTCGGCGAGCTCGCGCTTGCCCATCTCGTGTTCGATGGATTCAAGGAAGCGCTGCCCGAACGACGAGGAGCCGTGGTAGTTCACGCACACCACCACGTACCCCATGGCGGCAAAGGCGTGGTTGTTCCAGCGGAAGTGGAAATTGTCGGCCCATGTCGAATGCGGGCCGCCGTGGATGTTGTGCAGCAGCGGCCACTTCTTCTTCGGGTCGAAGTCGGGCGGGTAGATCGCCCACATCTGCACCTCGTCGCCGCCGAACCCCTTGATGCGAAACTCGCGCACCGCGCCCAGCTTCACGCGCGCCATCACGGTTTCGTTGAGCTTGTCGATGCGGCGTTCGGGTTCGTCCGCGGCGCCCCAGAAAACGGCGGGCGGCGAGCTCATGTCATTGCGCACGAAGGCGAACGACTCGCCGGCGACGTCGAAGTCGGAGACCGTGCCGCCGCGCGCAACAACCCCGGGGCGGCTCGCTCCGAGCCTGAAGCGGAAGAGGTGCACGCGCGCCTCGTCCTCGGCAGGGAAATACACCGACGCGGAGTCGCCGCCCCAGGCCAGCGGCGCGCCAAGGCTGCGGTCCCACCGGGCGGTGGCCACCTCGATTTTTCCGCTTTTCCGGTCGAGCAGGCCCAGGCGCTGGGGAGCCACGTAGCTCTTGCGCAGGTCCTGGGACAACATCGCGATGTAGCGCCCGTCGGGCGAGTAGCGGGGACATTCGAGCGAGAGCTTCGACTGCTTCGCAAGTGGCCGGAATTTCCCGCTGCGCACTTCGAGTCCCACCAGGGTCGTCTCGTGGTCGAAGCGCTTGTCCTCGGCAGGATCGAAGCCGAAGGCGATCTCGCGCCCGTCGGGCGAGATGTCGTAGCAGCTGGCCGAGGGATCCGCTCCCCACATCTCGTAAACGGACCCGGCGAAGAGGTCGCGCACCTTGCCGGTCTCGACATCGACGGTGAAGAGGTGCGCGACGCGCCCGTCGGAGAGCCAGTGGTCCCAGTAGCGATAGGCCGAATGTTCAACAACGTGGGCCGTGACCTTGTTGTCCTTCAGCTCGCGGTAGCGCTTCGCGAGCTTTGCCAGGCCCTTCGTGTCGGACCAGACCCAGGAAAGGAACGCGATGCGGCGCGAATCGGGGAACCAGCGGATCGCGAATGCCCCGGTGGGCATGTCGGTCAGGCGCACCGCTTCGCCGCCGTCCGGGGGGATCAGGTAGACCTGCGACTCGATGTCCTCCTTCAGGCCGCCCACGGCCGGCCTGCGGGCCACAAACGCGATCCATCGCCCGTCGGGTGACCAGCGCGGCTCGGCGTCCTTGTCGCCGCAGGAGGTGAGGCGGCGCGGCTCGCCGCCGAATGCGGAGAGCAGCCACAGGCTCGATCGCGCCTGGTTGTCGCCCATGTCGTAGGCAGTGACCGAGACACAGGCCTGCGCGCCATCGGGCGAAAGCGCGGGCTGCGCCGGGCGTTCGAGCTTCCAGAGGTCTTCGACGGTGAGGCGCTTGGTCGCCATGGCGTTTTCTTCTTCCGTTGACAAAAAAAACGCACCGATGAGGGGTGCGTTGGAACGCCGCGATTGTATCGCGTCGCGGAGGTGCAGGTTGTGGCCGATCACTTGTCACAACCTCCTGCGAATGTGGGGGGAACCCTGACCCACCTGGCGGGTGCAGACACCAATCGTTCGTGTTCCCATTATATTTTGAGGGTATTCGTTCTGCCCCTAGAATGGCTTCTTTGACATTGAACGGGGGCGCCATGAAGGGCGAAAAGAAGATCATCCAGCGGCTCAACGGCCAGTTCACGGCCGTGAACCAGTACTTTCTGCACGCCCGCATGTACGCCGAATGAAGGCGGGCGAAATGAAGCCGGTGTTCCGCTGGGACGACGCCCTGCTCTTCGAAGACCAGCTGTCCGAGGACGAACGCATGGTGCGCGACAGCGCCCGGGCCTACTGCCAGGAAAAGCTGATGCCGCGCGTCACGCAAGCGTTCCGGCACGAAAAGTTCGATCGTGAAGTCTTCAACGAAATGGGCGCGCTCGGCTTCCTGGGCTCCACGATCGAAGGCTACGGCTGCGCCGGCGTGAACCACGTCTCCTACGGGCTCATCGCGCGCGAGGTGGAGCGCGTGGATTCGGGCTATCGTTCCGGCATGAGCGTGCAGTCCTCCCTGGTGATGCATCCGATCCACGCCTACGGTACCGAGGAACAACGCAAGAAGTGGCTGCCCAGGCTCGCCACCGGCGAGCTGCTGGGCTGCTTCGGACTGACCGAGCCCAACTACGGCTCGGACGCCGGCAGCATGATCACGCGCGCGAAGAAGGCCGACGGCGGCTACCTGCTCAACGGCGCCAAGATGTGGATCAGCAACTCGCCCTACGCCGATGTCTTCGTGGTCTGGGCCAAGGACGACGCCGGCGAGATCCGCGGCTTCGTGCTGGAAAAGGGCATGAAGGGCCTGAGCGCCCCGAAGATCGAAGGCAAGTTCAGCCTGCGCGCCTCGCCCACGGGGGAGATCGTGATGGCCGACGTCTTCGTCCCCGAAGAAAACCTGCTGCCCAACGTGAAGGGCCTCAAGGGTCCCTTCGGCTGCCTCAACAAGGCGCGCTTCGGCATCGCCTGGGGCGCCCTGGGCGCGGCGGAATTCTGCTGGCACGCCGCGCGCCAATACACGCTCGACCGCAAGGCCTTCGGCAAGCCGCTCGCGGCCAACCAGCTGATCCAGCTCAAGCTCGCCGACATGCAGACCGAGATCGCGCTCGGCCTCGAGGCGTGCCTGCGCGTGGGGCGGCTGATGGATGAAGGCCGCGCGACCCCGGAGATGGTGTCGCTGATCAAGCGCAACTCGTGTGGCAAGTCGCTGGACATCGCTCGCATGGCACGCGACATGCACGGCGGCAACGGCATCGCGGACGAGTTCCACGTGATCCGCCACGTGCTCAACCTGGAGGCGGTCAATACCTACGAGGGCACCCACGACATCCATGCGCTCATCCTGGGACGGGCGCAGACGGGGATCGCCGCGTTCTAGTGGACTTCGCCCCCGGGCGGCAACACGTCGGGCGAGACGGCAAAAGCCTCGACGCCTTCCTCGCGCAGCTCCTCGGCTTCTTCCCCGGTCACCTGGCCGCGGATGTTGCGCGCCTCTTCTTCCTGGTAGTGGATGCGGCGCGCCACTTCCGCGAAGCGACGGCCCACGTCATCGGTGTTGGCGAGGATGAAGGTGCGCAGCGCCGCCAGCGCCTCGGCGCGCGGCATTGCGGGCGTCGGGGCCACCGGCCCCGGGCCGGTCTTCACATGGGGTGCGGATAGCAGCTTGCGCACCCGCGGGCTGGCGCACGACGGGCACTGGAGCTGGCCCGCGGCGGCCTGGCGGTCGTGCGCGTCCGACGACGCGAACCAGCCTTCGAAGTGATGGCCGCGATCGCAGGCCAGCGGATAAACAATCATGGGGTGGACATGGGGTGCGGAAGGCTGCCTTTCAATGTGGCGCCGGGCGCCATGTAGTACGGCTCGCGCAGCGCATTGCGATTGAACGCCCGCGAGCCCGTCTGATAATACGCGATGGCCTCCTTCAGCAGCACCGGGTCGAGCGGCGCCGGCGTGGCGGCGTACGTGTCCCGATCGATGCGGAAGGCCTCGGCGCCCTGCCTGGGCGAAAGGACAGTCAGCAAGTCGTCCTTGAAATACCCCAGCTCCTGGTAGTTGCTGATGAACGCGCGGCCGCGGCGCCCCGCATTTTCGAAGATCGAATCGCCGAAATAGTGGTCGTCCCCCCGGGCGCCGAGCAGGTCAAGCAGTGTCGGCGGGATGTCCAGCTGGCTCGTGATTTTTCCGAACACACCCGGCGCCAGCATGTCCGGGGCGTACATGATGAGCGGGATGCGGTAGCCGGGCAGAGGCAGCTTGGTCTTGCCCGCCGCCGAGGCGCAGTGGTCGGCCACGATCACGAACAGGGTGTCCTTGAACCACGGACGGGCGCGCGCCTGGTCGATGAAACGCCCGATGGCGTAGTCGGTGTATTTCACCGCGCCGTCGCGGCCGTCGCCCGAGGGAATATCGATGCGCCCGTCAGGGTAGGTGTAGGGGCGGTGGTTGGAGGTGGTCATCAGCTGCAGAAAGAATGGCTGGCCGGCCGCGTGATCGGCGTCGGCCAGTTTCAGGGTCTCGCTGTAGAGGTCTTCATCGGACATGCCCCAGGCGTTTTTGAAGTGAATATCTTGTTCGGCCACGCTGCTCTGGTCGACCACTCGGTAACCGTTGCCGCTGAAAAATGCATTCATATTGTCGAAATAGCCGCGTCCACCGTAGGCGAATACGCTGTCGTAACCCTGGGCCTGAAACTGCTGGCCGAGGCTGGCAAAGCCGCTTTCGCGGCCGATGCGTTTGACGATGGAGCGCCCCGGCGTCGGCGGAATCGACAGGCTGATAGCTTCCAGGCCGCGATCGGTGCGGGTGCCGGTGGCATAGAAGTTTGAGAAGAACAGACTCTGCTGGCTGAGGCGATCGAGGTTCGGAGAGAGTCCGCGGGTATTGCCGAAACTGCCCAGGTACTTGGCACTCAGGCTCTCAATGGTCACCAGCACCACGTTATAGCGCTGCGCCTGGCCGGGATTGTCGATGAGCCGGCGAATATCCAGCGGGTCGCTACCGATAAACTCTGCGTTCGGCTCGCGCAGTTCGCTGCGCAGTTGCGCGGCTGCCTCGGCCTTGGGCAGGCTGGCGTAGAACTGCGGATAATCCAGCTCGTTGTTGCGAAACGCCGCGAAGAATTGATACGGGCCGTTGCTTGCCAATTCGCGCTGGTAGGTGTTGCCGCCCATGCCACGCGGAAAATCCTGACCCAGCAGCAGGCTGCTCAAGCCGGCCAGCAGCGCAAACGCGGCTAACGCCAGGGCGCTGCCGCGGCCGGATAGCCAGGGCGCCTGCAAAGCCGCCGTGGTGGTTTTAGCCAACAGCACCGCGCCGATCACGGCAAGCGCGGCCAAGGCGGCCAGCAGCGGATAGATCGGGTAGGACTCGAGAATGTTGTTGAGCACCTCTTCGGAATACACCAGGTAATCCACGGCAATAAAGTTGAAGCGCACGCCGAACTCATCCCAGAACAGCCATTCCGCCAAGGCGGTGAACAACATGCCGAACAGGCTGATGGCCAGCAGCGCATGCAATGCCCCGCGGTGCCAGCGCTGCTGCCAGAGGCGGCGCGGGCAGAGCAGCAGATACACTGCCAGCGGCAGCCCGGCCAGCAGGAGAAAACCCAGGTCATAGGCCAGGCCGATGCTGTACAGGCGCGCCAGCTCAAACACGCCGACGTTGGCGTCGGCCAGATGGCCCAGCAGCAAGGCGCTGCGGGTGATCAAGAAGATACCCAGCCAAATCAGCAGGATCAGTGAGAGGTAGCGAAGTTGCGCACACTTGGCAAATTTGGCCAACTTGGCCAACGTGGCAAATTTAAACGGTTGCATCGTATGATCCTGCTCGGAAGAATGCGCCGCAGTGTGCGCAGGCCACTGTGAGCCGAGCGTAGAAACGCCGTGAAAAAGTCGTCAAATGCGCGCCCGTATTCAATTCACGCAATTCATAAGCGTTTCTTTTAGGGATTAATCGAACATGCGCATTCTGGTGGTGGAAGACAACCGGGACATCCTGACCAATATTCTCGATTACCTAACCCTCAAGGGCTACAGCGTCGATTGCGCGCAGGATGGCTTGAGCGGCCTGCACCTGGCGGCTACCGAACATTACGACCTGATCGTGCTGGACATCATGCTGCCGGGCCTGGACGGCTATCAGCTGTGCCAACGGCTGCGTGAAGAAGCCCGCCGCGACACGCCGATCATCATGCTGACCGCCCGCGATGCCCTTGCCGATCGCCTGCAAGGCCTGCAGGTCGGGGCCGATGATTACTTGCTCAAGCCGTTTGCGCTGTCCGAACTAGTGGCGCGTATTGAGGCCATACTGCGCCGCAGCCAGGGTCGCGGCACCCGTCAACTGCAGGTCGGCGAGCTGCATTACGATCTCGATACTTTGCTGGTCAGCCGCGCCGGGCAGCCGCTGAAACTCAATCCGCTGGGCATGAAACTGCTCGCGCTACTGATGCAGCGGAGTCCGGCGGTGGTGCGCCGCGAAGTCATCGAGGAGGCGCTGTGGGGCGACGACTGCCCAGACAGCGACAGCCTGCGCAGCCACATTCATCAATTACGCCAGGTGCTCGACAAACCCTTCGCCACACCGCTGCTGCACACCGTTCA
>JBBREI010000030.1:0-26400 GCA_038203035.1 Burkholderiales bacterium | reverse complement strand
GGGCGAATTCCGCGTCTACATCGATCGCGATTTCGTCGCCAAGCGCGAGTAGCAGCTCAGCCAGGGCGGCATCGTGCCCGGCCAGGAGCTCGCCGGCGCCTTCTCCAGCCTGCGCGCCAACGACCTGGTGTGGAACTACGTCGTCAACAATTACCTGAAAGGCAGGAGCCCGCCCGCTTTCGACCTGCTCTACTGGAATTCGGACGCCACCAACCTTCCCGGGCCCATGTACGCGTATTACCTGCGCAACACCTACCAGGACAACAACCTCGCCAAACCCGACGCGCTCACGATGTGTGGCGTACCGGTGAGCCTGAAGCGCATCAAGGTGGCGTCCTACGTGTTCGCCGCGCGCGAGGACCACATCGTTCCATGGACCGGGGGCTACAAGAGCGCGCAGACGCTGGGCGGCAAGGTTCGCTTCGTGCTCGGCGCCTCGGGGCACATCGCCGGCACCATCAACCCGGCGGGCAAGAACAAGCGCAGCTACTGGGCCAACGACCATCTGCCCGCGGGCGCGGCGCAGTGGCTGGAGGGTGCGAAGGAGGTGCCCGGCAGCTGGTGGCACGACTGGAGCAAGTGGCTCAAGCCCCATGCCGGGAAGATGGTTCCCGCGCGCAGGAAACTGGGCGGGCCGAAGGGCAAGATCATCGAGCCCGCGCCGGGGCGTTATGCCAGGGAGCGGGCTTGAAAGAAAACCGGGGACGCACCCTACTTATTCCGAGCTGAGGTCGCTGATGGTTTTGCGGCGAAGCCGCAAAACCTCCCTTCAGCGCCCTTGTTCGGAATAAGTAGGGTGCGTCCCCGGTTTTCGCGTCCCCGGTTTTCGCAAGAATAAAACTGGTGTCAGACACCACTTTCGATTGGCGAAACTGGTGTCAGACACCAACGGAGCGAGGAGAAGAAATGACTGAAAGAATCGCGCTGGTGACCGGCGGCATGGGCGGGCTGGGTGAGGCGATCTGCATGAAGCTCGGGAAGATGGGCATCAAGGTGGTGGTCACCTATTCGCCCGGCAACACCAAGTCGAAGGAATGGCTGAAGGAAATGGAAGGGCAGGGGTTCAAGTTCCTCGCCTATCCGTGCGACGTTTCCGATTTCGACTCCTGCGCGAAGGCGGTGGAGCAGATCGTGAAGGACGTCGGCCCGATCGACATCCTGATCAACAACGCCGGCATTACCCGCGACATGACCTTCAAGAAGATGACCAAGGTCGACTGGGACGCGGTGATCAGGACCAACCTCGACAGCGTGTTCAACGTGACCAAGCCGGTGGTCGACGGCATGGTGGAGCGCGGCTGGGGCCGGGTGATCAACGTATCGAGCGTCAACGGGCAGAAGGGCGCCTTCGGCCAGACCAACTATTCGGCGGCCAAGGCCGGCATGCACGGCTTCACCAAGGCGCTCGCCTACGAGGTGGCGCGCAAGGGCGTCACGGTGAACACGATCTCGCCCGGCTACATCGGCACCAAGATGGTCCTGGCGATCCCGAAGGACGTGCTCGACACCAAGATCGTCCCGCAGATTCCGATGGGACGGCTCGGCAAGCCGGATGAAGTGGCGGGCCTGTGCGCCTACCTGGCCTCCGACGAGGCGGCGTTCCTCACCGGGGCCAACATCGCCATCAACGGCGGGCAACACATGCAGTAACGCCCGCCGCCCGGATGATTGCCCCGCGCCGCCGCGCGCCTCAGGCGGCGCGAGCGACCGGTCGGGCTGCGCACACCTCGAAGCCCGCCATCACCCAGCCACGCCCGCCTTCGCGCACGCGGTTGAGCTTCATGGAATAGTGCGAGCCGGCGGCCTCGACGCCGAGGGTCTGGGGCTGGTTGTAGAACCGCTCCGAGACCAGGAAGGCGTCCTGGTGGCCACCGCCATCGGCACCGGGAAGGAACAGCATCTTGACCGCCTGCGCCGCGTTGCCGGCCGATTCCAGCGTGGCAGCCACCGACTTCATCGCGCCGGCCAGGCGGCGCACGCCGATGATCACGCGTCCGGGCGTCTTGGCCGGGACGCTGCGCATCACCTTGCCGATGTAGAGCTCGCCGCCGGGCGAGCGCACCGCGACCAGGTCACCGGCCGCGATCGACCCGCAGTCGGTTACGGAGCCTTCGAGGCCGAGGCCGGTTTCGCTTTCGTCGACGAAACGCACCACGCGGCGCTTGACGCCGTAGATGTCGGTCAGGGCCGATTGACGTGGAGCCGGCACTTTTTCGTCCGCTTCGCGCACGATGGCGAGTGCGTTTTCGGGCCGCGGGGCGTCCAGAACGGGCGCGAGGCCGCGGGTCTCGATCTCGCCCAGGCCCACCAGCAGCTCGGCGTCGGAGCCGCGTGGGCGGCGGTGGGCACGTGTCACGATGTTTTCGCGCGAGGCCTGCAAGCCGCCGCGGACGACGGCGAGCACCGCGACATGTTCCTCGAGGCGGAAGGTGGACGCCAGGCCCGTCGTGGGCATGATGCGCCCGGCGTGGAATTCGGCCACCAGCGCGCGGTAGGCGCGTTGGATCGGGTCCTGCGGCAGGTAAAGTGACGGGCCCTCGTCGTCGCGCGGGCCGCGTTTGAGGCCTTCGGCCGAATCGAGGTCCACACGCAACGCGCTGCCCCGGGGCGCAGCGGTGACGCCGGCCAGCACCGGCACCCAAAGCCACATCCAGGCGTCGAGGATCTCGATCTGCTTGCAGTTGAGGGCGCCGCTCGCGAAGCGCGCCAGCAGCAGGAAGCGGAAGTAGAGCGACTCGACGGTGCAGGGCAGCGGGCGGCCCTCGACGCGCATGGTGCAGGGCATGCGGTGGATGTCGGCGGCCATCGCCCCTCGCATCAACAAATGGGGCTTGCGAAAATCGTGCGCGACATCGGGTGCCACGACCACTTCCCAGCGAACGGTTTCACCCATGAAAAACAACGTGCGCGCCATCATCAGGCGCACGCGGTCGTCGCGCGGGCCCAGGCGGGTGATGAAGGCCTGCGACAGGCAGTGGCCGAGCACCGCAAAGGTGTCGCACGAATCGTGCAGCCAGCGCGCCGACGCCTTCTCTTCCTGGGTCCAGTCGAGAGGGGTGGTGAGCAGCGTGCGGCGGACCTGGTCGGCGACGAGGTCGAAATCGGCGTGCAGCGTGGCGTATTGGTGCCAGGCCTCTTCCGGGGCCATGCCGCTCGCGCAGGTGAGGAGGGCATCCAGGCGGCGGGTGAGCTCGGCGTCGCCTTCGGTGGCCGAGATCGGGGTGAGGGCGAGCAGCGGGTCGGTTTTCATCAGG
The DNA here is from genome assembly GCA_038203035.1 of Burkholderiales bacterium. Classification (GTDB taxonomy): domain Bacteria; phylum Pseudomonadota; class Gammaproteobacteria; order Burkholderiales; family Usitatibacteraceae; genus Usitatibacter. Next base: position 23,146 of record JBBREI010000030.1, on the reverse strand, counting down.
CCTCCTGGCGGGTGGCGATGGCGCGGTGGAAATCGGCGGCGAGAACTTCGGAGGTGAGGTCCCAGGAGGCCTGGATCCAGTTCGGCATGTCGGGCCAGGGGCCGTAGTGCTCGTGGCTGCGTTCGCCCGGGTTCGCGCCGAAGAGCTCCTCGCCGGGGGCGATCGCGTGGCCGAGCCGGCTCACGTCCGCCCATTCGGGGCTGTCGGGATGGGTGGTGCGGAAGGCGCGCGCCAGCTTCGTGAACACGGCGCCGTCGCGGCCGAGGAAGGAGATCTCGAGCTGCGCCAGACGCAGCAGCTTGGCCGACGGCGACAGGCTGATCGCCAGGTCCAGGAGCTCCTGGGCGCGTTCGATTTTCTGCTCCTCGAAATAGAGGCGCGCTACCTTGATCACCTGGTCGGTATCGCGCATTCCGGCGGTGCCGCGGAACATGCCGGGGAAACGGGCGGCGATGTAGCGGTCCCGCAGCTTGGTGCGCAACTGCTCGTTTTCACCGGCGGGCGTGGGGGACGGCGTGGCGGCGCCAACCCATTCGAGGGCGGTGGCCGCAGCCGGGGCGGTTGCCGGCGCCCTGGTGTCGATCGTGACGCCGCGGGTGGCGGCCCCGGATTTGACGGCGCTGTGCGCAGGCGGCGAGGCGGCGCGCTGGATCGGCTGGGCGCGCGTTCTGGCGGCGGTTTTTCCCACTCGGGCCTTGGCCTTGGCAGGGTGCGATCCCGGCGCGGCGGCTGCCGGGTGGCGGCGGTAGGCCACGAAGGCGGCCACCATCAAGACCAGGGTTAACAGAATCACGGTTGTCTGGGACAAGGTCCTGCTCCTTATGCGCTGTTTGGCGTAATGACAGGATGAGCCGGGCGGGGCGGCGGCGGCATCGGGGAGAACCCCGTAGGCGGGTTCGAAAACCCCGAGGCGCGGCGGCCCGGCCTGGGGGAAATAGCGGGGCCGGGGCGCCGGACCCCGTGCCATAATTCAGAAAATCCGAGAAAGATCAATGGGAACCTGCCGCATACTTCACGTCGAGGATTCACCGGACGACGCGGAGCTCGTGCAACACGCGTTGCGAAAGTCTGCCTTCGCCTTCGAGATAGAACGTGTCGACACGGAACCGGCCTACCTCGCCCAGCTCGATCGCGCGTTGCCCGACGTGATCATCTGCGACTACGACATGCCCCGCTTCAGCGCGGAGCGCGCGTTGCAGATCCTGCAGGAGCGCGGCCTCTTCCTGCCCTTCATCGTGGTCTCGCACCACATCGACCAGAGCGCCGCGGTCATCGCCATGCAGAACGGCGCGAGCGACTATCTTTCCAAGCGCGACCTGAACCGCCTGCCCAAGGCGATCGCCGGCGCGCTGGATCGCGCGCAGGTCCGTGCCGAGCGCGAAAAGGCGCTGGCGGCGCTGCGCGCGAGCGAGGCGATGAAACGCGGCATCCTGGAATCGCTCAATTCACGCATCGCCGTGCTCGACCGCGACGGGTTCATCCGCGCCGCCAACCGCAGCTGGGAGGAATTCGACGGCGTGCGCATCGAGATCGGCCTGCCGAGCACGGCGGTCGGGGACAATTACCTCGAGACGCTCGCCGCGCTGGTCAGGCACGGCAACGATGCCGCCGGGCGTGGCATCGAGGCGATCGCCTCCGTGGTCAGCGGCGAACGCGCCTTCGCATCAATCGACTACCAGTTGTCCGTCGGCGGGACCCCGCGCTGGTACCTCGCCCGCGCCGTGCGCATGGAAGGCAGCGAATACGTGGTGGTCTCGCACCAGGACATCAGCGACCAGATGATGGCGCACATGGCGCTGGCCGACGCCCACCGCCGCCTGCAGGCGCTTTCCAAGCGCGTGCTCTCGATCCAGGAGGAGGAGCGCCGCGCCATGTCGCGCGACCTCCACGACGACGTCGGACAGACGCTGGCGGCGCTCAAGATCGGGCTGCATCGCATGGCCGCGGCCCCCCCGGAGCGGGCGAACGAGCTTCTGGCCGGTTGCCTGGTGGCGGCCGATTCGTCGCTCGATCGCCTTCGCACACTCTCCCAGCAACTGCGCCCGCCCCAGCTCGACCAGCTCGGGCTGCACGACGCGCTGGCGTGGCTTGGCGACACGATCGAGCGTGCATCGGGCGCGCATATCACCATCGACGCGAAGGGGCTGCAGGAGCGCCCGCCGGCCGGCCTCGAGATCGCCTGTTACCGCATCGCGCAGGAGGCGATGAACAACGCCACCCGCCACGGCAAGGCAAAGCAGATCCAGGTGGCGGTCGAGGCCGACGACCGGCTGCTCAAGCTCACCGTGCGCGACGACGGCACCGGCTTCGACGAGGACGCGGAGCGCAGGCGCGCGCTGCAGACCGGCAGCCTGGGCATCGTGAGCATGGAGGAAAGGGCGCAGCTCGCCGGCGGGCGCCTGAAGATCCGCAGCGTGCTCGGCGCGGGCACCAGCGTCACGGCCATCTTCCCGCTCGACCAGCCGCAGGAAGAAACCCGCGCCCAGGCCGGAGCGCGCGCTTGAGCCGCATCCGCGTGCTGCTGGCCGACGACCACACGCTGGTGCGCGCGGGCATCCGCGCCCTCACCGAAGACCTCGAGGGTGTGGAGGTGGTTGCCGAGGCCGACAACGGCCGCGACGCGGTGGCGCTGGCGAAGAGCGAACGCCCCGACCTCGTGATCATGGACATCTCCATGAAGGAGCTCAACGGCATCGACGCCGCGGCGCAGATGCTGGCCGACAACCCGGATACCCGCGTGTTGATCCTGTCGATGCACACCACCGAGGATTTCGTGCGGCGCGCGTTGCGCGCGGGCGCGCGCGGCTACCTCGTCAAGGATTCGGCCCCCCTCGAGCTGCGCATGGCCGTCGAGGCCGTGATGCGAAACGAGGTGTACCTGAGCTCGCGCGTCTCGCGCGCGGTGATCTCGGGCATGGTCGAAGGTCGTCCCGCGCAGACTTCGGAAGTCGACGCCCTCACCCCGCGCCAGCGCGAGATCCTGCAGCTCATCGCCGAGGGCAATAGCACCAAGGAGATCGCCTTCCTGCTGGGAGTGAGCGTCAAGACCGTGGAGACGCACCGCGCCGCGCTGATGGAGCGCATCGGGATCCGCGATGTGGCCGGCCTCGTTGTTTTTGCCGTGCGCAACAAGCTCATCAACATCGAGCGCCCGGAGGAGTGAGCGGCGCAACCGATCCGCGCGTGGCCCGCGAGTCGGAACTCGCCGGGTTGCTCGACGAGTCGCGGCGCCTCAATGCCGAGCTCGAAGCCCGCATCGCGGTCCGCACCGCGGAACTCGAATCCGCCCACCAGGAGCTGGAGGCCTACGACTACTCCATCTCGCACGACCTGCGCGGCCCGCTCAATCGCATCGAGGGGTTCAGCGCCGCGCTGCTCGAGGACCATTCCGGACAACTCGACGAGGCCGGCCGCGACCACCTGGAGCGCGTCGCGCGCGCGGCCCGCCAGCTCGGGCAGATGGTTTCCGACATCCTGCGCCTGTCCAACTGGAACCGGATCGAGATGCATCGCTCGCGCGTCGACGTCAGCGCCATGGCGCAGGCCGCCTTGCGCGCCCTGGAGGCCGGCGACCCCGGCCGGCGCATGGAGTGTGTCGTGCAACCGGGGATGGTCACGGACGCGGATGCGGGACTGCTGCGCGCGGCGCTGGACAACCTCATTGGCAACGCGTGGAAGTTCAACGGCAAGCGCGAGGGCGCGCGCATCGAGGTCGGCAGCGCCGTTCAGGGCGGCGAACGCGTCTACTGGGTGCGCGACAACGGCTGCGGCTTCGATCCGCTCGAGGCACGCGACCTGTTCAAGCCCTTCAGGCGCCTCGCCTCTTCGGGCGATTTACCCGGCACCGGCGTGGGCCTGGCGGAGGTGCAGCGCATCGTGCGCCGCCACGGCGGGCGGCTCTGGGCAAAAGGCGCGCCCGGCGAGGGCGCAACGATGAGCTTCACGCTTGGGGAGCGCGCCTAGGGCAGGCCGTGCGCGCGAAGGAAAATACCTGCGTGCTTCGAGCGGCGTGCGGGGATAGCAGGCGTTAACGATATATAATGCGTGCTTACAGCCCCCGCTTGGAACATGAAGATCGCAGGCGCAAACGCACTCGTTCACCTCGGCTACTGGATGTTGGCGATCGTGGTGGTGGGGGTGGGGTGGAGCCTGCGTGATGCGGGGCTGCGAAATCAGGAAAACGCGCGCGCCGTCGACCGCACCCTCGCGGTGCTGGCCGGCATCGCGGGCTTCAACGAATCGGTGAATCGCGCCGAATCCTCCCACCGGGCCTTCCTCATCCATCGCGAGGAACACTTCATCGCGCAGCGCGACACGAGCCTCGCGCGCGCACGTTCGCAACTGGATGACTTGCGCGCGCTCACCGCGGACAACCCCGCCCAGCAGGATCGATTGCGTGCCGTCGATCCGCTGCTCGCCGAACGAGCCGAGGTCATGCGCGAGGGCGAATGGATGCGGCGCGCCGGGTCCGCCGACTTCCTCGCCAACCCGCCTCCCACGATCCGCGGCCCGGTCCTGAGCGCCGCGATCTACTCGCTGACGCAGGCCATGCGCAGCAGCGAGATCAAGCTGCTCGATGCGCGCCGCGAGGAGCGCGAACGTGGCTACGCAACCGCGCTGCAGGTGCTGTTTGCGGTGGTGGCCGGTGTCCTGCTGCTGCTGGTGGCCGGATACGTGGGCCTGGTGCGCGCTGCGCATGCCCGCGCGCGGGTGGAGCGAAACAGGGCCGACCTCGCCAACAGCCTGCCCGGCGCGGTGGTCCAGTACCGTGTCTTTCCCGACGGCAGCACGCTGTGGAGCGCGCATTGGGCCGATGTCACCGAACGCGTGGCGATGGGGCGGGCGCTGGCCGAGGCGAAGGAAGCGGCCGATGCCGCCAACCGCGCCAAGGGCACGTTTCTCGCCACCCTGAGCCACGAGATCCGCACGCCGATGAACGACGTGCTGGGCATGCTGGAACTGCTTTCGCTCACCCGCCTCGACGGCGAGCAGCGCACCACGCTGCAGGTGGCGCGCGAGTCGGTGCGATCGCTGCTGCGGATCATCGACGACATCCTCGATTTCTCGAAGATCGAGGCCGGCAAGCTCGAGCTGCGTCCCGAACCGGCCAGCCTGGCGACGGCCGTGGAACGGGTGCGCAACGTCCATTCCGGCAACGCAAGCAGCAAGGGGCTGCTGCTGCACAGCGCCATCGACAAGCGGATCTCGCCCGCGCTCCTTTTCGACCCGGTGCGCCTGCAGCAGGTGCTCTCGAACCTCGTCTCCAACGCGATCGAGTTCACCGAGGACGGCAGCGTGGAAATCTCGGTCGACCTGGTGGAAAGGCGCGCGGCCGATGAGCTGGTGCGCATCACCGTGAAGGACACGGGCGCGGACCCGGGGCGCCGCGGCACCGGGTTCGGGCTTTCGATCAGCCGGCGGCTGCTCGACCTCATGGGCGGATGGATCGAGATGCAAAGCCGGACGGGCGCGGGGACCACGATGGTGGTCACGCTGCCGCTGCCCGTGGCCGCCGCTGCCGGCGCGGAAAGCCCCGCGCCCGGCACGGGTCCCGTGGCCGAAATCGTGGCGGATCCCGGCAAGCTGTCGCAATGGTTGCCGCTGCCGCCGGCGCACGACGCGGTGAATGCCGAAGTGATGCTCGAGCTGTCGGCCGGCGATTCGGCGGTGGCGCGCGAGATCTTCAAGCGCTTTTGCGCCGTGACCGTGCTCGACGCGCAGTCGCTGAGGAAAGCGATCGGCTCGTCGACGCTGGGCGACGCGGTGCAGGCCGCCCACCGCATCAAGGGCGCGAGCCGCACGGTGGGCGCCATCGGGCTGGCACAGGCGTGTGAGCGCGTCGAGCGTTGCGCGCGCGAAGGTGATGCAACGGGGGTCGCCGCCGGCATGGGCGCCTTCGAGCGCGAGCTGACCCGCCTGGACGCGTACGCGGAGCGGTTGTGAGCAGCGAGCTCGAGGCGGAGATCGCGAAGTTGCGCTTCCTGGTGGTGGAGGACCATGACTTCCAGCGCTGGGCCCTCGGCGACCTGCTCAAGCGCATGGGCGCCAGGGATGTGAGCATGGCCGCCGATGGCGTCGCGGCCCTCGAGATCTTCGCTGCCGCGACCCCCCCGATCGACATCATCGTGAGCGACCTCGACATGCCCGGCATGGACGGCCTCGAACTCCTTCGCCACCTTTCGGGCATGGACCGCGAGGCCTCGGTCATCCTCACCACCGGCCACGACCGCGCGTTGCTCTCCTCGGTGGAATCCATGGCCCGCGCCTACGGCGTGCGACTGGTGGCCGCGGTGGAAAAACCGACCACTGCCCGGAAGCTCCTCGATGCCATCGAGCGCCACCTGGGGCGCACGCCGGCGCCCGAACCCCAGCCTGCCGGGCGCGCGTCCTTCACACTCGAGGAGATCGTCGAGGGCCTGAAGCGCGGGCAGTTCGAACCGTTCCTGCAGCCGAAGGTCGACATGCGCACTCGCGAGGTGGTCGGCGCCGAGGCGCTGGCACGCTGGCGCCACCCCGCCGAGGGCATCGTGATGCCGCGTGATTTCGTGCCGATCCTCGAGGCCGCGGGCAGGACCGAGGAGCTCACCGCAACCATGCTGCGCAAGTCGGCGATCTCCTGCCGCACATGGCGCGACCGGGGGCGCGGCGCCACGGTCTCCGTCAACCTCGCGCCGGAATCGCTGGGCGACGTGAAGCTCGCCGAGAGGATGACCGCGATCGTGGCGAGCGAGGGCCTGTCGCCGCGCCGGGTCATCTTCGAGGTGACCGAATCGGCGATGAACATGGAGCTGGGACGCACCCTGGAGAACCTTTCGAGGCTGCGAATGAAGGGGTTCGGGCTCGCCATCGACGACTACGGCACCGGCTACTCGTCGATGCAGCAGCTCACGCGCATCCCGTTCACGGAGCTGAAGATCGACCAGTCCTTCGTGCAGAACGCGGCGACGCAGCAGACCAGCCACGCGATGCTCGAATCGAGCCTGGAGATGGCGGGCAAGCTCAAGATCGCCGCGGTTGCCGAGGGCGTGGAGACGCAGGCGCAGTGGGAGCTGCTCAAGTCCCTCGGGTGTGCGTATGCCCAGGGCTTCCACATCGCGCGCCCGACCGACCACGTCTCCTACGAGGAATGGCTGCGGCGCCCCAACTGAGGCCGGGGGCGGAAAATCAGGCGGACGCCACCCGGAGAGGGCGCGAGGGCAGGGCGCGCGCGGCGGGCGCGCGCAGCGGGCGCGGGCGCTCGATGCCGAAGCCCTGCACGAAGTCGGTCTCGCAGTTCGCCAGCGCTTCACAGGTCGCGTCGTCCTCGACACATTCGGCGATGGTCCGCATGCCCGCCGCATGGGCCACCTTGTTGATGGCATCGACGCGTGCCGACCCCGCCGGATTGCGCAGCATGCCCACCACGATGCCGCCGTCGAGCTTGAGGAAGTCGACGCGCAACTGGCGCAGCAGGCGCAGCGCCAGCGGGTTGCAGCCGAAGCCGCTCACCGCGAAGCGGCAGCCGGAACCCTCGAAGCGCGCGACAAACTCGCGGTAGGCGTCGAAGTCGGCGAGGACCTCGGTTTCGGGTAGCTCGAAGCACAACATGTTGCCGTCCACCAGCCGATGGGCAAGCAGGTCGCGCACAAAAGTGGCGAAGCCGGCGTCGTGGATCGTGGGCTCCGCGAGGTTCACGAAATACAGCCGGGTGGCGGGCTCGCCGCCGGTGGCCACGAAGTCCACGAGGCTGCGCACCACCCAGCGGTCGATCTCCTTCAGCAGCCCGAGCTCCTCGGCGAGCGGCAGGAACATGCCCGGCGGGATGTGTTTGTGGTTCTCTTCCTCGAGGCGCAGCAGGATCTCGCAGCAGTCGCCGTCGGCGGCGACGCTGCCCGGCGTGCAGATCGCCTGCCGGTAAAGCGAAAATTCGTCGTTTTCCATGGCCAGGATGAGTTCGGTGCGGATGTCGACGCCGTCATCGGCCGCCAGCGGCGTCTCGCCCAGGTCGCTCGCGCTGGTGATGTCCGTCATCACGATGAAGACGCCCGCGACTTCGCCCGTCGGCGCGAAATGGGGCAGGTATTGCAGGCCGAAGCGCGTCGAGTCGCTGTTGCGGTCGCGTTGGGTGCCCTCGAACCGGACGTCGTGCCCCTGGCGCGCTTCGGCCAGGTGCGGCTCGACGTCGCCAAAGGCGGCGCGGCCGAGGACGTCTTCGAGGCGCTGGCCGTCGATCGACTTGCGCGGCAGGCGCAGCCAGCGGGCAAACGCGTGGTTGTGGTAGCGGACCCGGCCTTCGGGATCCACGTAGGCCAGCATCGCGGGCAGGGCGGAGTCGACGAGGTCGACGCTGGTGGTGATGCGCGAGAGCGCCGTCTCTGCGTGGGTGCGCAGGCTGGCTTCGGCGGCGAGTTTCTCGCGCGCTGCCGTCAGTTGCGAGGTGCGCCGGGCGATGGTCCAGCGCGCATTGGCACTGTGGCTCGCGAAGGCGATCATTCCCGAGGCGATCACCCCCATCAGGAAGATGATCCACTGCATGTGCATGCCGGTCAGGGCGATGGTGGCCACCAGCATGCCGACGAAAAGCATCATGCCGACGATGGCGTAGTACCGGTTGACCGCCCGGGTGATGCTCGGCATTTTCATGGGGGCTGGCTGGCTCCGCGATGCATCGGGAATGGTTCAGGTACCGATTATGGCAGGTGGCATGCAGCGGGGGCATCGGGAGAAACCGGAGGTTACGCCGAAGGACCCCGGCACGCCGTGGATGCGCAACCGGTCCATGAGCGCCGCGCGGTGAGTCTCCACGGTCTTCACGCTCACCTTCATCGAGAAAGCCATCGCCCTCTTTGCTTGCGTACATGGACGCGCACGGTTGTAACGGGCGTGATCACCCATCACGGTGCTCCTCGAAGATATCGCGGAAGCGCCCGACGCAGCCCTTGACGGCTTCCAGCACCGCCGGATCGAAGTGCGTGGGCAGGGTGCGGCCGTCGCCCACGGTGATGATTTCGAGAGCGCGCTCGTGCGTGAATGCGGGCTTGTAGGGGCGCTTGGAGCGCAGCGCGTCGTACTGGTCGCAGATGTTCATGATGCGTGCAGAAAGCGAAATCGCCTCGCCCGCGAGGCCCTGCGGATAACCACCGCCGTCCCAGCGCTCATGATGTTCCAGCGCGATTTCGGCGCCCATTGCGAGGTAGGGCGATGTGCCGTCGGCGAGCAGCTTTTCGCCCAGTGCGGCATGGGTCTTCATGATCTCCCACTCGTGCGGCTCGAACCTGCCCGGCTTGCCGAGGATGGCGTCGGGGATCGCGATCTTGCCGACGTCGTGCATCGGGCTCGCGTAGTGAATGATGTCGCAAAATTCGGTGTCCTGGCCAAGCGCCTGTGCCAGTTCCACGGTGTAGAAGCTGATGCGCGCCACATGCAAGCCGGTCTCCTCGTCCTTGTAGGAGGCGGCGCGCGTCATGGTGGTGATGGTCTCGCGAAAGCTGGCGGCAAGCTGGCGCGTGCGCTCGACCACCTTCTGATCGAGGATGCGATTGTGGTTGGCGAGGAAGTCGCTGTATTCCTTGAGCTTGAGCAGGTTGCGCACACGTACCCGCAGTTCCAGCCGGTCCACCGGCTTGGTAACGAATTCCTCCGCGCCGGCTTCCAACCCGCGCAGCCGCGAATCCCTGTCGTCGAGCGCAGTCACCATGACGATCGGTATCGAACGGGTCGCCGCGTCAGCCTTCAGCCGCTGCGCTACTTCATAGCCGTCCATGCCGGGCATCATGATGTCGAGCAGCACGAGGTCGGGCAGATTGGACCGGGCGAGTTCCAGTGCGCGCTCGCCGTCGGCGGCCTCCGCCACCGTGTAGCCCTCCGCTTCGAGCATGGCGGCGAGCAGCCTGCGATTTCTTTCCTCGTCGTCGACGACGAGCACCAGCGCCGCTTTCTTGTTTTCGTTCATGTCCTCTCCCCCACTGGAAGTCGCAGCGTGCCGCGCGCTCCGCGGTATGCAACACCCAGGGGATCCCCGCCCACAGCACGATCACGGTCAGTCCGAAGAGCGTGAAATACCGGAATCGGCTGTACTGCACAATTGCGTACGCCCGCTGCACGCACCCGGCGCGCACCCGGCGCGCACCCTATCCATGCTCATCGCCCCCGCGCAAATTCGCACCGGGCCGCGCCGCCCCGAGCAGCGCCGCTACCTCGGCGAGAAACGCCTGGTAGCGGATCGGCTTCGTAATGTAGCCGTCGAACCCGTGCGCGACCAGCTGCTCGGCGTCGCCCACCATTGCGAGCGCGGTGAATGCCACCACCTTGAGCCCCGCCGTGCGCGGGTCGGCGCGCAGGCGCGCAAGCGCCGTGATGCCATCGATATCCGGCATCTGCACGTCCATGAGGACGAGGTCGGGCAAGTGCGCGAGCGCGGCGTCGATGCCCTGGGCGCCGCTCTGCGCGCACAGCACCTCGTGGCCCGCCTGCTCGAGTACCGTCGCCGCGAGCCTGAGGTTCAGGCAGTCGTCGTCCACCACGAGGATGCGAGCCATTGGCGGTTCCTTCAAACCGTCCGCCGGGCGGCGGTGGCGCGGCGCAATTCGGCGAGCAAGTCGCTGCGGCTGAAGCGCCCCTTCTCCAGGATCGCGGTCACATCGCCGCTCAGGCGCGCGCGGTCCTCAGCCGTCAGATCCTTCGCCGTCAGCACCAGGATCGGGATGCGCGCGGTATCCTCGGATTCTCGCAGCACGCGCGCGACATCGAAGCCGCTCACCTCCGGCATCATCAGGTCGAGGATGACGAGGTCGGGCCGCGCCCGGCGCACCACCTCAATCGCCTTCGCCCCGCCGTAGGCGCGCATCACGCGGCAGCCTTCGGCCTTGAGAACCGAGGCGACCAACTCGACCGCATTGGGATCGTCGTCCACCACCAGCACGCGCGCCGGTTCGCCGTTCGGGCGCGCTTCGATGAGCCCGGCGAGCGCCTCGGCCAGCGCCTCGCGCGTGAAGGGCTTTTGCAGCACACCCCGCGCGCCGAGCGCGAGGCCGTACTTCGCGTCCGGCGACACGCTGACGATCACCACCGCGGTCGCGGTGAGCGCCGGCATTTGCTTGAGGCGGCGCAGGAACTCCCAGCCGTCCATCTCGGGCAGGAAGATGTCGAGCGTGATGAGATCGGGCCTGCTCTTGGCGGCGCGCGCCAGGCCCTCTTCCGCGGTGGCCGCGCGCATCACCTGGTAGCCTTCGGCGCGCAACTGCTCCGAGATCGCCTCTGCAGCCGAATCTTCGTCCTCGACCACCAGCGCGAGCGGGGCCGACCGCGCAGCCGCCGGCGGCGGTTTCGTATCCCCGGCTGGCGCGGTCCGTGCCGCGGCGATCCAGGGCAGCCAGACGCTGAAGCGGCTGCCTTCTCCGGGGCGGCTCGCGGCGCCGACGGTCCCGCCGTGCAGCTCGGCAAAGCGCCGCACCAGCGAAAGCCCCAGCCCGGTGCCGCTCTGGCGCCGCGAGACTGAGCTGTCCAACTGCACGAACGGCTCGAATAGCTTGGTCAGCTGCTCTTCTGCGATGCCGACGCCGGTGTCCGCAACCGAAATTTCCAGGAATTCCCCGCCTTCACCCGGCGGCAGGGCGAGCACACGCGCCGGCATCGACTCGTCCAGCGCCACCTCGGCGCGCGCGCAGCGCCGGGCGCGCAGCGTCACCGCGCCGCCTTCCGGCGTGAACTTGACCGCGTTGGAGAGCAGGTTGAAGACGATCTGCTTGAGCTTGCGTTCGTCCGTGAGACTCGTGCCCAGCGCCGGATCGAGTTCAGTATGCAAGCGGATGCGGTGCGCGAGCGCCTTTTCCCTCACCACCAGCGTGCTTGCCATGAGCAGGGCCGCCAAGTCCACCGGCGCAGGCTCGATCTGCATCATCCCCGCCTCGACCTTGGACAGATCGAGGATGTCGTTGATGAGCGAAAGCAGATGTGTGCCGGCGCCGAAGATATCGCCGATGAAACCACGCTGCTTCGCGTCCAGCTCGCCGAGCACCCCGTCCTTGAGCATCTCCGAGAAGCCGATGATCGCGTTCAAGGGCGTGCGCAGCTCATGCGACATGTTGGCCAGGAAATCGGACTTCGCGCGGCCCGACTCCTCGAGCTGCGCCGTGCGCTGCGCAACGCGCTGCTCGAGGCCCTCGTTGAGCTGCCGCAATTCCTCCTCCGCCCGTTTGCGCTCGGTGACGTCGCGTTCGGTCGTGGCGATGGCCACGGGTTTCCCGTTTTCATCGGTCAGCAACGTGGTGGTCAGCCACACATCCAGAATCCGGCCATCCTTGGTGACACGCCGCAGTTCGAACGATTTTACGATCTCCCCCTGCTTGATTTTCTCGATCAGAGCCAATGCCGCTTCACGATCGGGCTCAGCGACAATATCTCTGACATTCATTGCCAGCGCCTCGGCTTCGCTATAGCCGTAGGTCTCTTTGGCGCCGCGGTTCCATGCCAGGATCTTTCCTTCGAAATCATGCAAAATCACCGCGTCGTTCGAATCGCTGACCACCGTTGCCATGCGGCGCAGATCTTCCACCTTCTCTTTTAAAGTGGCCTCCGCCCGCTTGCGCTCGGTGATGTCGCGTTCGGTGGTGGCAATGGCTACCGGCTTTCCCTGCCCATCGGTCAGCAAAGTCTTGGTCAGCCAGATATCCAGAATCCGACCGTCCTTGGTGACCCGTCGAAGTTCAAACGATTTGACAATCTCCCCATGTCTGACTCTCTGAATTAGAGCCGCTGATGTATCACGATCGGCTTCAGCGACAATATCTCTGACATTCATTCCCAGCGCCTCGGCTTCGCTATAGCCGTAGATCTCTTTGGCGCCGCGGTTCCATGCCAGGATCTTTCCTTCGAAATCATGCAAAATCACGGCGTCGTTCGAATCGCTGACCACCGTTGCCATGCGGCGCAGATCTTCCACCTTCTCTTTTAAGGTGGCCTCCGCCTGCTTGCGTTCGGTGGCCTGTGCCTGGAGCACCGCCCCGGTTGCGTTGAACTCGGTCATCAGGATGCCGATTTCCCCGGACGGAACCGGCTCCGCCACACGTGCCGTCAAATCGCCCGCCCGCAGCCGTGCGGATGCCTCGGCAAGACGCATCACGGGCAGGCGCACGCTCTTTTCCGAGACCCGCCAGACGAGCGCGAATACCGCGCCGGCCAGGAGGACGAGCGCCACCAGGTCGCGCCGCAAGGCGTGGTCTGCCGCCGTGTCGACCTGCGCCTTGGCGATACCGAACGCCAATGTCAGGCCCGACCCGGCAAGCGATGCCGGTCTGGAAATCGCGAAGATCCACGGCACGCCGTCCAAACCGAGCGCCTCCTGATAATCGCCGTCCTTGGCGCCCCGCGCCGCTGCGATGAGCGGCGCATCCGCTTGCAGGCTTCCGGTCAGTTGCGCGCGGTCCGGATCTCGGTACAGGATGCGGCCTTCCTCGTCCCATATGAGCATCGTCATCCCGGGCAGCGAATCCTCGCGGTGGAAGAGCTCGCGAAACCCGCCCAATGCGATGCCCACCACCAGAACCCTTTCCACCCGCCCATCGGCACCGAGAATCGGCCAGGCGTACGGAAGCACTGCCGTCCGGCTGACACGCCCCATCACTGGCTTGCCGATCGTCGGCGCGCGCAAGGCAAGCGCGCGGCGCAACCACTCGCGGTCCGCGAAATCCAAAGCCTCGGCCGATGCGACCGAGCCGCAAAGAAGATGTCCGTCGCCGCTGACGACGAAGGCACTGTTGAGACGCTGCGACTGCTTCACGATGTCCGCCAGCAGTTCGGTGCACGCGGGCGCGGTGGCATGGCGCACGGCAGGCACCCCGGCCAGGGCCTGGAGCAGAAGACTCGCCCCCGTGACCTGCGTTCTCATGTCGCGGGACGCGTTTGCGGCGATTGCGCGCAGATCGCTGCGCGTGCGCTCACGGGCGTCTTCGAGGTTGGAGTCGGCGTCAAAAATGATCAGCGCGGCGAGCGGCAGCATCGCCAGGAGCACGATTAAGATGAGTCGCGCACGAATGCCGGATAACCGGCGAAGCAGCGGGACAGGCCGCTCGTTATTCATTCTGAAAAACACTCTCGCGAAACATAGCGACGAGCCATTCTCGTGCAGAAGTTGCTTTCCGTATGTACGGTATCAAACATTGCAGACCGCCGAACAGGAAGCGGCTTGCGCCGTGCTTTGCGCAAACCAATGTGGTGGGCTGAGATGCCCGCAAGGCATGCGATGAGTGGGAGTTGGTGCGTAACCTAGGCGTACATGTGCATGCCACCATTGACCGAAAGGTTGGTCCCGGTGATGTAGCCGGCGCCCTCGGAAGCCAGGAACGCCACGCAATCGGCAATTTCTTCCGGCATCGCGAGGCGGCCGGCCGGGATCTGCTCAACAATCTTCTGGCGCACATCCTCGCGGATGGCCATCACCATGTCGGTCTGCACATAGCCCGGCGAAACCGCGTTCACCGTCACGCCCTTGCGGATCACTTCCTGGGCGAGTGACTTGGTGAAGCCCAGCAGTCCCGCCTTGGCGGCGGCGTAGTTGGTCTGGCCGAACTGGCCGCGCACCGCGTTCACGGACGAGATGTTGACGATCCGGCCCCAGCCGCGTTCGAGCATGCCGTCGACCACGTGGCGGGTCACGTTGAAGGCGCTGTCGAGGTTGGTCGACATCACCGCGCGCCATTGCTCGAGGGTCATCTTGCGAAAGGTGGAATCACGCGTGATGCCGGCGCAGTTCACCAGGATTTCCACCGGGCCATGCCTCGACTCGATCTCCCTGATCATCGCGCCCATGGCGTCGAAGTCCGAGACGTCGCCGAAGGCGAGCGCGCTTTGCTCACTGAAGCCGGCCTTCTCCATCGCGGCCTGCCACTTGGCTTGCGAGCCTTCGATGGCGTAGTTGGCGACGACGAAGTTTCCCTGGCTCGCGAGCTTGAGGCAGATCGCGGTGCCTATGCCTCCAACACCGCCGGTGACGAGAGCTGTTCTCTTTTTCATTTTTCTTCCTATTTTTGTTTAGAACACCAGATCTTCACCACAGAGGCACCGAGGAAAAGCAGGGCCACAGAGAAAGGCAAAGCAAAACCGAAGTGGCTGGCGGCCGTGAAGGGCGTGTTTTTCTGCAAACCCGCTCCACTATCACTTTCCTTTGCCTTTCTCTGTGGCCCTGCTTTTCCTCGGTGCCTCTGTGTTGAAGGTGCAATCCAAGCGAAGCGTAAAGCACCAAAAAAAAACCCCAGGCAGAGCCTGGGGTTGGAACCTTATCCGGTAAAGCGATAAGGAGGAGGAGACTTGAATTCGGGGCCCTGCATGCGCCGCGGGTCTGGGTCTTCTTTGTGCAGCGCAACAATTTCATTCTAGGAAGCGGCAGGGCACCTGTCAAGCGGATTTTGGTGCGTCGCACCAGCGCCATTTCGTGGCACTGCCGCAAATGCCCAAAGTGTAATAAAATGAAGTACTTGAGCTTTCCGGCCTAAGCGCCGCGATTGCCCTGCACGAACCCCGAATGATGTAGCGCAGCAATCCAGCCAGGGACGCCCAAGCCATGCCATCGCCCCGCATCATCAAGAAATATCCGAACCGGCGCCTCTACGACACCGAAACGTCCACCTACATCACGCTCGCCGAGGTAAAGGACCTGGTGCTGGGCTACAAGGATTTCCAGGTGCTCGACGCCAAGAGCGGCGACGACCTCACGCGTTCGATCCTGCTGCAGATCATCCTCGAGGAGGAATCGGGCGGCATGCCGATGTTTTCGCAGGACATGCTCGCCAACATCATTCGCTACTACGGCCACGCGATGCAGGGCCTGATGGGCTCCTACCTGGAGCGCTCGATCTTCGCGTTCCACGAGGCGCAGAAACGCTTCCAGGAGCAGGCGCAGACGGTCTACGGCGAGTTGCCGAAGGTGCCGTTTGTCCCCGGCCAGGCGATCCCCAACGTGATGGGCGCGTACCTGGAGAAAGGCGCCAAGGCCGTGATCGACATGCAGGAAGACCTGCGCAACCAGGCGCTCAAGCTTTTTTCGGGGTTCCCGTATTCGGCCGGCATGGCGCCGCCGCAGGAAGACCAGCCGGTGCCGGAAGTGAAAGTGGCGCGGCCGCGGGCGGTGCGCAAGCCACGCACCAGGAAGTGAAGGTCATTGCCAGGCCGGCGCCGGCGCCGAAGGTCGGCTTCGTCTCGCTGGGCTGCCCCAAGGCGCTGGTCGATTCCGAGGCGATCCTCACGCAGCTGCGCGCGGAAGGCTACGACATCTAGCCGAGTTATGAAGGCTCCGACCTCGTGGTGGTCAACACCTGCGGCTTCATCGACGCCGCGGTGCAGGAATCCCTCGATGCCATCGGCGAGGCGCTGCACGAAAACGGCAAGGTGATCGTCACCGGCTGCCTCGGCGCGAAGGGCGACATCGTCCGCAAGGCCCATCCCAGGGTGCTCGCCGTCACCGGCCCGCACGCAAAGGATGAAGTGATGACGGCGGTGCACGCGCACCTGCCCAGGCCCCACGATCCGTTCATGGATCTGGTCCCGCCGCAGGGCATCCGCCTCACGCCGAAGCACTACGCCTATCTCAAGATTTCGGAAGGCTGCAACCACCGCTGCACCTTCTGCATCATCCCGTCGATGCGCGGCGACCTGGTGAGCCGCCCGGTCGGCGACGTGATGAAGGAAGCGCAGAACCTGGTGGACGCGGGCTGCAAGGAGCTGCTGGTGATCTCGCAGGACACCAGCGCCTACGGCGTCGACGTGAAGTACCGCACCGGTTTCTGGGGCGGGCGCCCGTTGAAGACACGCATGACGGAACTCTGCGAGGCGCTGGGCGAGCTGGGTGTGTGGGTGCGCCTGCACTACGTCTATCCGTATCCGCACGTCGACGAGGTGATCCCGTTGATGGCGCAGGGAAAGATCCTTCCCTACCTCGACGTGCCGTTCCAGCACGCGAGCCCGCGCATCCTCAAGCTCATGAAGCGCCCGGCCTCGAGCGAGAAAAACCTGGAGCGCATCCGTGGCTGGCGCGCGGCGTGCCCGGAGATCACCGTGCGCTCCACTTTCATCGCGGGCTTCCCCGGAGAGACCGAGGCGGAATTCGAGGAGCTGCTGCAGTTCCTGCGCGAAGCGCAGCTCGATCGCGTCGGCTGCTTCGCCTATTCGGCGGTGGAAGGCGCGAAGGCCAACGATCTGCCCGATCCGGTGCCCGAAGAGGTGAAGGAAGAGCGACAGCGCCGCTTCATGGAAGTGCAGGCGCAGATCTCGCACGCCAAGCTACGAGCGAAGGTCGGGCGCACCGTGCGGGTGTTGATCGACGAGATGCAAGGCACGACCGCGATCGGCCGCTCGGAAGCCGACGCGCCGGAGATCGACGGCATCGTGCGTGTGAAGGCAGCGAAAGGCGTCAAGCCTGGGGATTTTCTCGCGGTAAGGATTACCGCGGCGAACGATCACGACCTCCAGGGAAGCGCCGTCGGCAAGTAAAGGCGGCGATTGCGGAAGGTTAAGCGGCCCGAAGCCTCCGCCACCATGCGTCGCCGCCAGCTGACGCGCGCTGGCGCGCCATGCGGCGCCGCGCCGTGCCAAAATGCTGGACGTCGCACAGGGCGGCACCCGGCCCGCCCGTACCCGCGACGATGCCCGCCAGGAATGCACCGCAATGTCCGCCATAGAAGCTCGCCCGGTACCGCCCCGTCGTGCGCGGCGTTCCCGCCTGGGCCAGGCGCCGCGGGAGCTCGGCATCACCAACCGCGCGCAGCTCGATGCCGCCCTCCTGCGCCAGAAGACCATGACCCACCTGCGGCTGGGAGACGCGCTGGTGCAGGAGAACCTCATCACCGCGCAGGAGCGCGATGCCGCGCTCGCCATCCAGGCCCTCGACCGCCGCGAGATGCTGGGCGAGATCCTGGTTCGGCAGGGCGTGGTGACCGAGGGCGAGGTGCGGCGCGTCCTGGTGGAGCAGCTCGGCGTGCCCTCGGTGAATTTGGCCCGGTTTCCGTGCGAGGCCGATGCCATCGATGGCCTTTCCGCGGACCTCGCGCGCAGGTTCATGGCGGTCGCGCTCTATCGCACCGACACGCGCATCGGCCTCGCCATGGAGAACCCCACCTGGTGGGAGGCCCTGCGACAGATCGAGACTGCCACGGGCCTGAAGGTGGATGCGGCGATGGCGGCGAGGGAGGACATCCTGGCGGTGATGGAGAAGAGGCATGGCCCCGCATCCCGCGAACCTGTCGAGGACGCAAGCGCGCTGGACACGGTGGAGCGCCTGCGTGTGCTCTCGGCGCGGGTGCTCAGCATCCAGGAAGAGGAGCGGCGCCACATATCGCGGGACCTGCACGACGACGTGGGACAGGCGATCACCGCACTGAAATTCGGGCTTCATCGCCTGGTCCCGCTGGTCCAGGGCGAGGCTTCCGGGATCCTTTCCTCGTGCATTGCCATGGCGGACACGACGCTCGACCGGGTGCGCCAGCTCGCCTACGACATGCGCCCGCCGCAGCTGGGCGAGCTCGGCCTCGAGGAGGCGCTGCGCGCGCTGGTGGAGCGGCAGCGTGACGCCACCGGCATCGACATCAAGTGCCATTTCAACGGCATGCTGGCGCGCCGCTTTCCCCACGGGATGGAAAGCGGCATCTATCGCATCACACAGGAGGCGCTCAGCAACGCCACGCGCCATGCCCAGGCGAACAGCATCCTGGTCACGCTCGAGGCCGGCTCGCACCTGCTCAGGCTCACGGTGCGCGACGACGGCCGGGGGATCGACGCGGCGCGGCTGGGGTCGCCATCCTCCAGCCTGGGGCTCATCAGCATGGACGAGCGCGCCACCCTCGCGGGGGGGAATCTCGAAGTGGAAACCGAGTCCGGGCAGGGCACGATGATTCGCGCGACCTTCCCGATCGAGTCCGTGGCGCGCACGGCATGAGCGCCATCCGCATCATGCTGGCCGACGACCACGCGATGGTGCGCGCGGGCATCCGCCTGCTGGTGGAGGGCATCGAGGGCGCCACGGTTGTGGCCGAGGCGAGCAACGGGCGCGACGCGGTGGCTCTCGCCAGGCAGCACCATCCCGACCTCGTGATGATGGACATCTCCATGAGCGAGCTGAACGGCATCGACGCCGCGGCGCAGATCATGGCCGAGCATGCCGCTACCCGGGTGCTGATCCTCTCGATGCACACCTCGGGCGAGTTCGTGCGCAGCGCGATGTCCTCGGGCGTCTCGGGCTACCTGGTCAAGGACTCGGCGCCGCTCGAGCTCAAGATGGCGATCGAGTCGGTGATGCGCGGCGAGATCTACCTCAGCCCGCGCATCTCGCGCCATCTCGTCTCCCGCCTCGCGGGCGCGGGCCAGCCGGCGGCCGAGGCGCCGCTCGATGCGCTCACGCCGCGCCAGCGAGAGATCCTGCAGATGATCGCGGAGGGCGAGTCGACCAAGCAGATCGCCTTCACTCTCAAGCTCAGCGTGAAGACCGTCGAGACCCATCGCGCGTCGCTGATGGACCGCCTCGGCATACACGACCTCGCGGGCCTGGTCATCTACGCCGTGCGCCACAAGCTGGTGAACACGGACAGGCCGTGAGCGGAGGGGCCTGGCGTGCTCGTGGGGCATGCTTCATCAACGCGCCTGCCACCAGCGCAATAACGCGTCGAGCCGCCAGAACGCCACCAGCTGGCGATAACCGAGGTTCTCGGCAATCGCCGCAATCGCCAGCCGCGCGGCCTGCCCCCAGCGCGGATAGAGCCGGAACGACATCTCCTCGAGCAGCAGCGCGCTCATCGAGACCATGAAGCCGAGCGAGAAGGCGAGCGCCAGGAAAGACACGTAGGCCAGGCCGGGCAGCAGCCCCAGCAGGAACATCGCCGTCATCATCACGTAGGCCGCGATCTCCACCGCCGGCCCGTACACCTCGAAGCAGAGCAGGAAAACGCGCGCGAATCGGCCGGTGGCATTGCGCTTTCCGGCGTGCCCGCGATTTCGCGCCAGGCTCTGCGCCAGCGAGACCTGCCATCGCATGCGCGCCTGGCGCAGAGCGCCGAGGTTCGCCGCGGGCGACTGGCGGCAGATCGGCTCGGGGATCACATGGATGCGGTAACGCTCGCCGCCTGGGCGGGGCGCCAGGTGCAGGCGCGTCACCAGCTCCATCTCTTCCGCGATCACGTCGGAACGATAACCGGCGGTGTCCACCACCGCGTCCTTGCGAAACAGGATCGCCGCCCCGGATACGGTGAGTGAAGCGTTCAGGCGCGCCCAGCCGAGGCGGCCGAACAGCGGCTCGCGCAGGTGCTCGACCACCTGCATGCGGTCGAGCAGGCGCTCGGGCAGCGCCGGCGCGGCCTCGAAGTCGCCGCCCTCGGAGATCCTCGTGGTGCAGCCGGTTGCCACCGTCTTCGGATCGTCGACGAAAGGTTCCACCAGCAGCCGCAGGCCGTCGCGGCGCAGGGACCAGCGCGCATCCAGCGCCAAGAAAAGCGGATAACGCGAGGCGTTGATGCCGACGTTGAGCGCATCGGCGGTCCCGCCGCGCTCCTTGTCGACCACGCGCAGGTTGGGGTGGACGCGCGAGTGGTAGATGGTGCGCACCGGGCGCGCGGGTATCCGGCGCCAGTACACCTCGGGAAAGGATTCGAGCCCGAAGGCATCACGCAGCACCTCGAGTGTGGCGTCGCGTGAGCCGTCGTTGACCACCACCACCTCGAATTCGTTGTAGTAGAGGCGCAGGGCCGCGCGCACGCGCTCCACGATGGTGGCCTCGCAGTCGCGCGCGCAGATCAGCAGCGAGATCGGCGGGGCCAGGTCCGGATGGACCGGCGGCAGGTTCTCCAGCGGCAGCAGTGAAAGGCGCCGGCGCAGCGCCGGCCAGGCCAGCAGGTTGAGCGCGAGGCACGCGCCGTTGATCACCACGAAATAGGTGATGAAGAGCCACATCAGCGCGGCCACCGGCAGGCTCACGACCAGCGCCTTTCCGCGAGCGCCTGGCCCAGCATGTCCGCGGCGAAGGCATCGCGCGCGTTTTCGCGCAGCGTCTCGAGCTCGAAAGGCTCGAGCCCCTTCAGCCGGATGAGGCCCTGCGCCGCGTGGTAGCGCACCCACCAGATCGAGTCGCGCAGCAGCTCCAGCAGCGCCGGAAGCTCGTCGCGGCCACCCACGCGCCCCAGCGCGCGCGCGGCGGCCATTCGCACGCGCCATTGCGCGTGGGTCGCGGCGCCGTGGGCCCAGGGCAGGTCGCGTGGGTCCTCGATGTAGGCCAGCGCCGCCATCAACACGTCGGGGTCGGTGCTCGATCCGAGCCAGCCGCGCACGATGCCCGAAATCTTTTCCGGCTGGCCGAAGCGCGACAGCTTGATCACGCGCTCGAGTCCCGGGCGTGGCCGGCGCAGCAGCATCGTCACCAGGGCGGAGGTGACGGTGCCGGGGCCGAGCTCGTGGAAGATCGTCGCCAGGCGCGCCAGCGGCCAATCGGAGCGCGCCGGGATGGCGCCCAGCAGCACCTCGAGCGCGTGGCCGGCGTCGATGCGCAGCAGCGCGCGCGCCGCGGCGAAAGAGACCACCGGGTCGGCCAACCGGGAGAGCGCCTCGAGCCGCTCCCACGATCCGCGTTCGCGCAGGTAACCCAGCGCGGTGATGGCGGCCAGGCGCTGGCGCAGGAAAGTGCTGCGAAGCATCGCGCGTGCGCGCCGGTCGATGCCGTTGCGGGTGAGGAGTCCTTCCAGGCGCGCCGCGGCGGGTCCGTCGGCCGACTCGCGCAGGTGATTCCACACCTCGAGGAAAAGTGGCAGCTGGCGCGTGCCGATGGCGGGCAGCTTGATCGCCGCGCCTTCGCCGGCGGCGGCCTGAAGCGCCATGCGCCAGTGCCTCTCGATCGCGGCGCCGCGTTGCGCGCGCCACCGGCGCAACGCGCCCAGCACCGCGATGGCCAGGAGCAGGGCGCACCCCAGCGCAAACGCCACGGCCGAAGCCGTCAGCGCAAACGCGGTCTGGGGGTCTGCGAAGAGGAGGGGACGCACCCGGCCGCGGACGCCGATCGCCGCGATTGCGGGCGGCTTATCGCCGGACGAGTTTCTTGTCGACGACCTTCACCGCGTCGCCCACGCGATAGCTGGTGGGATTGGCGTAGCTGAAATGGCGCGTATTCCCGCCTTCCATCTTCACCACGACCTGGTATGAAGTGGTCGTTTTCTTGTTCTTTTCGATCTCGTTGCCGGCATAGGCGCCCGCGCCCGCGCCGACAACGGTCGCGGCGGTGTTGCCGCGGCCGCTTCCGACCTGGTGGCCAAGCACGCCGCCGATGACGCCCCCCGCCACCAGGCCTACCCCGCTGCCTTCACCTTTTTTGGTGAGGGTCTTCACGTCGGTGACGGTGCCGCAGTTGGCGCAGGCGGCAAAAGCCGGCGCGGTGCCGGTGATGAGGCAGGCCGCGGTTGCGGCGGCGGCGATGCGTGCGATCTTCATGGTTTCTCCGGGGGACGGCGGGGATCGAGAGGGAAAAAATCATAGCATGGTGCAGAATGGGGCCAGCCTTCTGCATGGTGGATCAGACGCATGGCAATGCAGCACGATGTGGAAGGCGTGCGCCTCCCGGAGCTGCGAACCGGGCGCGTGGTGGGTTGGATGCTTGCGGTCGTGGCCCTGCTGTCGCTCGCGCTGGTGCTGGTTTCCCTGGCCGCCCTGCGCGAGGACCAGTTGCGTTCCGGCGAGCGCGCCATGCGGGCGCAGGGCAGGCTTACCGAAGAGATCATCGCCAGCAGACTGCTAGCCGCCGACCTGGGGTTGCAGTCGGCCGCCGAAGTGCTGCGTGCGCCGGGGCCTCTGCTCCAGCGTGACCCGGCGTGGGCGCGGGAGCGGCTGCGCGGGCGCCTGGCGGCGCTGCCCCAGTTGCGCGCGATGTGGGTGCTCGACGGGCGCGGGCGCATCATCTTCGACAGCGATTCCGGGAATTTCGGCCTCGACCTCTCCGACCGCGATTTTTTCACCGCGCATCGCGACGGCCGGGTGCCGGGCCTCTTCGTCGGCCGTGGAATCCGCAGCCGCCGCACCACCGGGGACTGGATCGTGCCGCTGAGCCGCGAGGTGCGCGACGCGGCGGGCAACCTTGACGCGGTTTTAGTGGCCGCGCTCGAGCCGCGTTATTTCGTGGGCCTGTGGGGCGACGTCGACGTCGGAGCCAACG
>JBBREI010000029.1:0-26457 GCA_038203035.1 Burkholderiales bacterium | reverse complement strand
ACCTCAGGGAACGCCGATGGCTGCCGATGCCACGCCGATGGCCGCCGATAAAAGCAAAATTGTAGTTCGCGGCATATCCAAGCCATGGCACGTACGCAATCATTTCCTATTGGTTCGCGGGATGCATCGGCGTGGCATCGGCGGACATCGGCGTTCCCTGAATCAGTCCTTATAGGAAGGATCCATCCGGTCGAGCTTGCGCAGCAGCGCGGGCCACTCCATGACGCCATAGGGCCGCCGCGTCTGGGGTTGGTAGTTCATGTACGTCTCCTCGAGCACCTTCCCGCCCACCGTCACCAGCTTTGCTCCCGTCGCCATCGCGGCCAATTGGGACCGCGCGGTAAGCTCGAGGCGATGCATCCAGTTGAACGCCTCGCCGATGGTTTTGCCAACCGTCAGCAGTCCGTGGTTGCGCAGGATGAGCGCCTCGCCGGCGCCGAGGTCGGCGAGCAGCGAGGCCTCCTCCTTCCTGTCCAGCACCACGCCCTGGTAGTCGTGATAACCGACCTTCAGGAAACGCATCGAGGTCTGGCTGATCGGCAACACGCCGCAATCCAGCGCGGACAGCGCCATGCCCGCCCAGGTGTGGGTGTGGATCACGCAGGCGACATCGTGGCGCGCCTTGTGGATGGCGCCGTGGATCACGTAGCCCGCCTTGTTGATGCCGTAGTCCAGGTCCCCGAAATCCGGCTTGGCGAGGATGTTGCCGTCGATGTCGATCTTGATCAGGCACGACGCCGTGATCTCCTCGTACATCATCCCGTACGGGTTGATCAGGAACGAGCCTTCCTCACCCGGCACGGCGGCGGAGATGTGGTTGGCCATCATGTCGGACATGTCGTAGAGATCCACCAGCCGGTAGCAGGCGGCGAGATCCACTCGCGCCTTCCATTCGGCCGGGGTCACCACTTCACGCATCGATGCGATCTTCATTCGCTTGCAACCTCCGGCAGGGGCCTGCGACGCTCGATGTGGAAACGCACCAGCGCGGCAAAGCGGTACAACGCATGCACGAACTTGCCGTAGGGCAGCAGCAGGAACAACGCGAGGACGGCGCCCAGGTGCAGCGCGAGGGCCACGCCCATGGCGCGTGTCTCGCGCAACGCCAGCAACGCGAGGCCGGTGGCGCTCACCAGGAACAGCAGCACGAGGAAGCCCACGTCCATGCCGGCCTGCTTCGGGTCGCCCAGGGCGGGATCGCGGCGCATGCGCAGCCACAGCAACCCCGCCGGCCCGATCAGCAGCCCCAGTCCGCCGAAGATGCCAAGCAGCACCGGCAGGCTGTAGGTGGGATACGGCGCCTTCCAGCCGAAGACGTAGTGATAAATCGTCGCCACCGTGGTTGCGCCGAAACACAGCAGGAAGCCGTAGAACGTGAAGTGGTGGAAGACGCGGCGCGCGTTCGACGGGCGCTCGGTCGGGTAGGTGCAGCCCAGGCCGCCGCCGTCCATGTAGCGCAATCCCATGGCGTCCCACACCGCGCCCGAAAACGAGGGCGCCTTGAGGAACTCCATCGTCTCCTCGCCCATGTCGGGCCAGAATCGCGCGAAGCCCATCAGGAAGGCGACCATCACGAAAACCGACACGGCACCGAAAACACCCGCCATCAGGTTGTGCGGCAACAACGCGTAGAACGAACCCTGCGCATCGCTCCACGCCGCGAAGAAGCGATCCGGGCTCGCGTACCAGGCGGTGAAGGCGAACACCGCCGCCAGCGACAGCACCGTGACCAGGGCCGTGACGAGGCCGTTGTGGTCGTAGGCACGCGCAAGGAATTGCGGCCAGGCGTAGCGCTTGTACGTCTGCGCGCGCACCTGCGACATCACCAGCGGGAAGTTGAGGTTGAATTCGTGCGGCGGCGAGTACTGGCACGCGTACAGGCAGGCGCCGCAGTTGTGGCAGAGGTTGGCGAGGTAGTGGGCGTCGTCGGCGCTGAATTCCAGGCGGCGCTCGAGCGCCGGGAACACCGCGCAATAACCTTCGCAATAGCGGCAGGCGTTGCAGATCTGGAAGACGCGGGTTGCTTCTTCGACGAGGGCTTCCAGCTGCTTCACGCTGCGCTACCCCCTGAAGCCGGAAACAAGGAGGCGCAAAGTTTCACCGCCTCATCACCGGCAATGCGGCCAAAGGTCGTCCCGATCGCCATCCCGATCCCCGCAAGGTAGCCCTTCCCCAGCACGTTGCCGGCCATGATCTCGCCTGCGGCAAACACGTTTTCGGACGGCTTGCCGTCATCCATGATCATGCGCGCCTTGTCGTCGACGGCCACGCCCAGGTAGGTGAAGGTGATGCCCGGGCGCAGCGGATATCCATAATAGGGCGGCGTGTCGATGGGCCGGGCCCAGTGCGTCTTGGGCGGCGTGATCCCGACGGTGGCGCAATCGTCGAACTTCGTGTGGTCGAAGGTCCCCGGTCTCACCGCGGCGTTGAATTCGGCCACGGTTTTTTCGAGCGCCGCGGGATCCAGCCCGAAGGCCTGTGCCAGCTGCGCAAGTGTGCCGGCCTTGATCGGCGGGAACACCGGCGGCATGAACTTGCCCATGGATTTCACGTCGATGATGGCGTAGCCGATCTGGTCCGGCTGCCCGGCGACCAGCCGTCCCCAGATGGCGTAGCGCTTGGGCCAGAAGTCTTCGCCCTCGTCGTAGAAGCGCTGGCCATTGCGGTTCACGACGATGCCGAGCGAAACCGCATCCACGCGCGTGACGATGCCGCCGTCGAACTTCGGCGAGCGCGCGTCGATGGCGACACAGTGTCCCTGCGTCGCGTCGCTCACCTGCCGCGCGCCGCGCTCCAGCAGCAGCTTGAGCACGACACCCATGTTGTATGGCGTGCCGCGCACGATGAAGTTGTCCGCCGGCGGGCCCCATGCCTCCCTGAGCCAATCCAGGTTCGACTCGAAACCGCCGGCCGCGGCCACCAGCACCTTCGCGCGGATCTCGTGCGCGGCGCCATCCCGAAGCACCGTCGCGTGTGTGAAACGCGAGCCCTCGAACTTGAGGTCGACCACCTGCGTGTCGTAGGCGACCTCCACACCCATCTCCTGCGCGGCGTGGTAATACGCGTTCATCAGCGCCTTGCCCCCGCCGAGGAAAAACGCGTTGGTGCGCGACAGGTGCAGCGTGCCTCCAAGCGGCGCCTGGAAGCGCACCCCGTGGCGCTTCATCCACGGCACGTGGCGTTCGGTCTCGCGGATGGTCATGCGGGCCAGGCGTTCGTCCGTGAGGCCGCCCGTGACCTTCAGCAGGTCCTGCCAATATTCCTCTTCCGGGTAGGCGTCGGTGAGCGGGGGCAGCGGCCCCTCATGCATGGTGCGCATGTTGCGCGTGTGCCGGCTGTTTCCGCCGCGATAGTGGATCGGGGCCGCCTCGACCACCAGCACGGAAAGGCCCTGCGCGCGTGCCGTGATCGCCGCGCACAACGCCGCGTTGCCGCCACCCAGGATGAGAACGTCGCGGCCTCGCGAGAAACTGGTGTCAGAGACGATTTTCCGCCCCACGGAAAGTCGTCTCTGACACCAGTTTCTGGTGGGTGGGGCGCGTGATCGCCTGCGCGTCCTGCTTGCGGGAGGCGCCCCAATACCAGCTGCCGGCGGCGATGGCGATGACAAGTGTTATCACCACCCAGGGCCAGCGGCGGCGGTGCCTGGTTGCGGCGGGAAAGGCGTCGTCCATGGAACCCTGAATCATAGCGGCTGGCGGCTCCGGCCGTGCCGGGATGCGCAACAAACCGTTCTGGTATAGATTGCAGCCACAACCATAGGGAAGAACGCACATGCATGCGATCCGGATCATCGTTGCCGCCGTGTTTTGCCTGGCGCCCCTCGGGGCCTTCGCGCAACTGACCCCGGTCGCGTTCTACCACCTGGGAGAAGCGGACCCGGGCGCCACGCCGGGTGGGCCGGGTGCCGATCCCACGGTGGATTCCGCCGGCGCCAACGACCTCGGGCGCTTCAATGCACCCACGTACGCGCTGGCCCCTTCCCCGATCTCGGCGCTCGCGATGGAATTCGCGGGTGCGGACGGATATCGCAACGCGGCCGTTGTATCCGCGGCGACCGATAACTTCGGCCTCGAGGCGTGGGTCTACACAACCACGGCCGCGGGCAGCGCGGTCGTGGCATACAACGGCAACACCTCGACCAGCGGCTGGGGCATTTTCCGCAATGGGGCGACGTGGAGTTACCTCTACGGCGGAGTGGTCATCGGTGGCTCCGCGCCGGTCCAGCCCAACACCTGGACACACCTGGCGGTGGTGCGCGATTCGGGAGTCACGACCTTCTACGTGAACGGGCGGGTCAACGACGTGAGCGGCTCGGGGCCAAACGTCCCGGCCGGCGCCTTCGGCATCGGCATCAACCCGCTGGTGAACCAGGAGTTCCACTCCGGGCGCGTGGACGAGGTGCGCGCCTTCACCTTCGCCCCGGGAACCTTTTCGGCCGCGCTGCTGCTGGTGCCGGGGGTGCGCGGCATCCCGACGCTCGCGTGGTACACGCAGCTGTTGCTGGCGCTTGTGCTGGCGGGGTTTGCCTTCTCTCGCCTGCGGCGGCGCTAGCCGGCCAGCAGCCGCGTTTCTTCGGCGGTGAGCTTCGGCCCATCGAGCGTCACGCGCTCGTTCTGGACCTTCGCGGTGCGGAAACGCTCCATCACGGGCTTGAGCTCCTCGCGGACGTATTTCTCGCTGTAGCCGTTGAAGAGGTGCCCGACCAGCCCGCGCTTGAGATCGCTCGTCCCCATGGCCCAGTCGGCGATCGGGAACGTGAGGTTCATGTTGCAATGCATCATGATGCCCATGTTGTGGTGCGCGCGGTGGTGGCGGCGGATGGTGTTGATGAACGGCATGTTGGCCACGAACCAGTTCTCCGGCACGTGGCAGGAGAAATGGAACGTCTCGTACAACAGGTACTGGCCGATCATGGTGATGAACACCACGTAGCCCGCGTTGGCGTTCCAGATGAGCGAGGTCACGTAGCCCAGCACGGCGCCCATCACTCCCAGCACGGCCAGCAGCCGCCACGGGAAGAAGACGATGCGGAATTCCTTCACCGTGGTGATGGTCGGCTCGTGGTCGGTGAAATACTGGTGGTGCTGGCGGGTGTGGCGGTCGTAGATCGCGCGGACGGCCCAGACGTCGATCAGCCGGTGCATCACGTATTTGTGCATCGCCCACTCGGCGAAGTTGCCGGCCAGGAACACCGGGATCAGCACCAGCCATTCCCAGCGCGCGTCCTGCATTCGGCTGACGCACCACCAGATGGCGGCGATGCCCACGCCGTAGGTCACGATGACGTGGACGAGGCCGTTGTAGAGGGGGCTCACCTCGGAGAGGTATTTTTCGCGGAACTTGCGCTGGCGTTCGGTCATCATGGCGGTGCGCCCCTTGCTTGCCTGCTTCGACGACTGATATATTAGTTGTCGATCACCGTTTTGTCAATCCGGAGACTCCGTGTCCGCCCCTCCCCCGCCCCGCAAGAAACGCACCCTCCAGGAAATCCTCGACTCGAAAACGTCGGGGGAAAAGATGGTGTACATGTCGGTTCCCGACTACACCGCCGCGCGCTGGGCCGAGATGGCCGGTGTCGACGTCGCCGTGGTTGGCGACAGCCTGGCGATGATCGCCCACGGCCACACCAACACCATCCCGGCGACGATGGAGATGATGGTGATGCATGCCCAGGCCATCCGCCGGGGGGCGCCGAACACCTTTGTATTGGGCTGCATGCCCTACCAGAGCTACAACACCATCGACCGCGCGCTCACCAACGCCACGCGTTTCATGCAGGACGCGGGCTCCGATGCAGTGAAGCCCCAGGGCGGCAAGAGCCAGGCGCACATCTTGAAGGCCATGGTGGATGCCGGCATCCCCACGGCATCACACATCGGCATGACGCCGCACACGGTGGCGATGTTCGGCGGCTTCAAGGTCCAGGGCAAGACCGCCGTCACCGCGATGAAAATCCTCGAGGACGCCTTTGCGATCCAGGACGCGGGCTGCTTCATGCTGGAATTCGAGGCGGTGCCGGCGAAGATCGCGCGCGTGATCTCGGAACAGCTCGAGATCCCCACCATCGGCATCGGCGCGGGCGTCGGCACCGACGGGCAGATCCTGCTGTGCCACGACCTGCTCGGCGTCTTTACCGACTTCAAGCCCAAGTTCACCAAGCGTTTCTCCAACCTCACCGAAGTCGCGGTGA
This sequence comes from Burkholderiales bacterium, assembly GCA_038203035.1. Classification (GTDB taxonomy): domain Bacteria; phylum Pseudomonadota; class Gammaproteobacteria; order Burkholderiales; family Usitatibacteraceae; genus Usitatibacter. The sequence continues at coordinate 20,264 of JBBREI010000029.1, read as the reverse complement.
AGGGCATCACGCAATACATCAAGGAGGTCAAGGAAGGCACCTTCCCCGACGACGACCACAGCTACGGCGTGGACGAAAAGGAATACGAGACGTTCCTGGGCCTGGTGGAAAAGCGCAAACACGCCTAGGCCCGCCCCCATGCCCAAGCGCCCCACCCGCGGCGAAGGCCCGGCCCAGAGCCTGACCGATCGCGCCTACGCCGACCTCGAGGAGCTGATTGTCACGCTCAAGCTCGCGCCGGGCGCCGCGGTGTCGGAAGCCGAGCTCTCCGCGCAGCTTGGCATCGGGCGCACTCCGATCCGCGAAGCGTTGCAGCGCCTGGCGCGCGAGCGGCTGGTGGTGATCCTGCCGCGGCGCGGGGTGATCGTCTCCGAGATCAACGTGAAGAGCCAGCTGCGCCTGCTGGAAGTGCGCCGCGAGCTTGAACGGCTGACCGCGCGCAGCGCGGCCAGGCGCGCGACGGACGAGGAGCGGGAGCAGTTCCGCGAGATCGTGCGCAACTTCGAGAAATCCGCCCGGGCCAACGACGACGTGGCCTTCATGCGCACCGACCGCGACTTCAACAACCTCTGCAGCCAGGCCTCGCACAACGAGTTCGCGCTCGGGGCCATGAGCCTCATGCATTCCCTTTCGCGGCGCTTCTGGTACATCCACTACAAGCAGGCGGCCGACATGCCGGTCACCGCCAAGCTGCACGCGGACATCGCCCGCGCCATCGCCGATGGCGACGCCGACCGCGCGGCGAAGGCAACCGACAAATTGCTCGACGTGATCGAGAAATTCACTCGCGACACAACTGATATTTGAAAGAACCAGGGCGGTGAACTGCCGATGAACACGGATAGAGACAGATGAAAACGGATGAAAACTGCAATTCGTGCCAACGTCTGCGCAGTGATGCCTGCTTTATCCGTATTGATCTGTTTTTATCCGTGTTCATCGGCCTTACCTTGCGTTTGACCTGAACAACCCGGAGGAGAGAGACATGAACAAGAACCGTCGAACCGTATTGCATGGAATCACCGCGGGCGCCGCCATGCTCGCCCTGCCGCAGGCAGCACGCGCGGCATTCCCCGAGAAGCCCATCAAGCTCGTGATCGGCTACAGCACCGGAGGCTCCACCGACGCCACGGCGCGCCTGCTCGGCCGCCAGCTTGAGCAGCGCCTGGGCCAGTCGATCATCCCGGAATACAAGCCGGGCGCGGGCGCCTCCCTCGGCGCGGACTTCGTGGCGAAGTCGGCGCCGGACGGCTACACCATCGGCCTCACCGACTCGGGACCGATGACGATCATGCCGAACCTGCGCAAGGTGGGTTACGACCCGGTGAAGGACTTCACGCCGCTGTCGTACGTCTGCGCGACGGGCCTCGTGGTGCTTGTGCACCCGAGCGTGCCGGCGAAAAACATCCAGGAGCTGATCGCGATGGCGAAGGCCAAGCCGGACACGCTCAACTACGCGAGCTCGGGCGTGGGCTCGGTGCACCACCTCGCGGGCGAGCTTTTCAAGGCCCAGGCCGGGGTCAAGATGACCCACGTGCCGTACAAGGGCGCCGCACCTGCGCTGACCGACCTCATCGGCGGGCAGGTGCCGGTGATGTTCGCCACCATCGGCCCGGCGCTGCAGATGATCGCCGCGGGCAAGGCGCGCGCCCTCGGGGTCACCAGCGCCAAGCGTTCCGCCCCGCTGCCCGACGTGCCGACGGTCGCCGAGCAGGGACTGCCGAACTACGAGGCGGTGCTGTGGTTCATGATCGTCGGCCCCCCCGGCCTGCCCCCCGCGATCAGCGCGCGCTTCGAAAAAGACCTGCAAAGCTCGCTCGCCGACCCGGGATTGATCAAGGATCTGGAAAAACTCGGCAACGAGGACGTGGGTCCGCGCACGCCGCGCGAAGTCAACGAGCTGCTGCGCGCGGAGCTGGCCAAGTGGGGCAAGGTCATCAAGGACGCCAACATCACGCTCGAGAGTTGACGCCGGGGGATGAGCAAGGTCTGGAACCACGGCGAGCAGGAGAAGGCGCGGCGCCTGGCGGCCGCCGCCGCCGCGGGCCTGGGCAAGATCGTCGACGCGGGACGCATCGGTGATCTGCTGGCGGCGGTTCTCGCGAGCGGCGACCGCATCTGCGTGGAAGGCAACAACCAGAAACACGCGGACTTCCTGTCGCAGGCGCTGGCGAAGCTCGACCCCGCCGCGGTCAACAATCTCCACGTGGTGCAGTCCAACCTCGCGCTCTCCAGCCACCTGGACCTGTTCGAGCGTGGCATCGCGAAGCGGCTCGACTTCTGCTTCTCCGGCGACCAGGGGGTGCGCATGGCCCGCCTGGTGAAGGAAGGCAGGATCGAGCTGGGTGCGATCCACACCTACCTCGAGCTCTACAGCCGCTACTTCGTCGACCTCACGCCGCGCGTGTCCTTCATCGCCGCGCAAAGCGCGGACAGCGAGGGCAACCTCTACACCGGTCCCAACACCGAAGACACGCCCGCCATCGTCGAGGCCACTGCGTTCAAGAACGGGATCCTCATCGCGCAGGTGAACGAGCTGGTGGACAAGGTGCCGCGCGTGGACGTGCCCGCCGACTGGGTCTCCTTCGTCGTGAAGGCCCCCAAGCCACACCACATCGAGCCGATCTTCACGCGTGACCCGGCGAACATCACGGAGATCCAGATCCTGATGGCGATGATGGTCATCAAGGGCATCTACGGCCCCTACGAGATCGCGCGCCTCAACCACGGCATCGGCTTCGATACCGCCGCGATCGAATTGATATTGCCGACCTATGGGGAAAGCCTCGGACTCAAGGGGAAGATCTGCCGCTACATGAGCGTGAACCCCTGCCCCACGCTGATCCCCGCGATCGAAGCCGGCTGGGTCGAAGCGATCCACTGCGCCGGCTCCGAGCTCGGCATGGAGGGCTACACGGCCGCCCGCCCCGACGTGTTTTTCAACGGCCCCGACGGCACCATGCGGTCTAACCGCGTGTTCTGCCAGCTCGCCGGGCACTACTCCGACCTCTTCATCGGCTCGACGCTCCAGGTGGACCTCGAGGGCAACTCGTCGACGGCCACCGCCACCCGCCTGACCGGTTTCGGCGGCGCGCCCAACTTCGGCAGCGAATCGCGCGGCCGCCGCCACGTGAGCCCGGGCTGGCTCAAGGCGGGGCGAGAATCGGCGCGCCCCGGGCAGGCCACGGTGCCGCGCGGGCGCAAGCTGGTGGTGCAGATGGTCGAGACCTTCCGCGAGAAGATGCAGCCCACCTTCGTCGACAAGCTCGATGCCTGGGCGCTGATGGAAACCTTCAACCTCGAGCTGCCGCCGGTGATGATCTACGGCGACGACATCACCCACGTGGTGACGGAAGAAGGCATCGCGCACCTGCACAAATGCGCCACGCTCGAGGAGCGCGAGCAGGCGATCCGCAACGTGGCGGGTTATACGGAAGTGGGCCTGGCGCGTGATCGCAAGGCGGGCGAGAAGCTGCGCCAGCGCGGCATCGTCCAGCGTCCCGAAGACCTCGGCGTCGACCCGCGCATGGCCACGCGCGACCTGCTCTCCGCGCGATCGATCAAGGACCTGGTGCGCATCTCCGGCGGCCTCTACGATCCCCCCAAACGCTTCCGCAACTGGTGAGCCCATGGAACATCTCTCGTTCGAGTTCGGCCCCTTCCCCTCGCGTCCCCGGCCCGCCGCCCCGGTGATTGTCGGCGTCGTTGGCTCCGGCAACATGGAGGCGCTGTGTGAGCCCGCCTCGCTGGGCGGCAAGATGCGCGTTGAAGTTCACACCTCGGCGCGCGGCTTCGCGGCCACCTGGGAAGCGGTACTGGGTGACTTCGCGGCGCGTGTGAAGGTGCCCGACGTAGTGGTCACCATCAACGATGCCGGCGCCACGCCCGCGGTGGTGGGACTGCGCCTGGCGCAGGCGGCGGCCGAGTTGGAGGCCCCGTGAGCGCGTCCACGCCGTTCGCGGGGTTCCTCGAGGCGACGGCGCGCCAGCGCGTTCGCCGCTTCTTCGACGCGGGCACGGTGCACGAATGGCTTGGGCCCGCGGATCGCGTCACCAGCCCGCACCTGCCGGCGCTGGGCATGCCGGTGGCTTTCGACGACGGCGTGATGGTCGGCCGCGCATTGCTGGGGGGACACGACGTTTTCTTCGCGTCCGAGGAACCTGAATTCATGGGTGGCTCGGTCGGCGAGGTGCACGGCGCCAAGCTCACGGGACTGCTTCTGCGCGCGGCACGCGACAAACCCAAGGGCGTGGTGCTGCTGCTCGACACGGGCGGCGTGCGCCTGCACGAAGCCAACGCGGGCCTGATCGCGATCTCGGAGATCCAGCGCGCGGTATTCGCGGCGCGAGCGGCCGGGGTGCCGGTGATTGTGGTCTCGGCGGGCGTGAACGGCTGCTACGGCGGCCTGGGCATCGTGGCGCGCGGCTGCGACTGGATCGTGATGACGGAAGAAGGCCGGCTCTCGGTCTCCGGCCCCGAGGTGATCGAGGCACAGAAGGGCGTGGAGGAGTTCGATGCCCGCGACCGGGCGCTCGTCTGGCGCACGATGGGCGGCAAACATCGCTACCTGCTGGGCGAGGCCGATGCGCTCGTCGCGGACACCTTCGAGGCCCTGCGTGAAGGCGTGATCCCCTTCCTCGGCCGCTCGCGGCCGATCGACCTGGAATCGGTGAAGGCCGAACACGCCGCGCTCGGCCGGCGCCTGCAGCGCTTCGGCGCCGCGAAGGATTCACTCGACATCTGGGGCGGCCTCGGCGTGAAACATCCGGCCGAGGTGCCGATGTTGTCTCCAGAGGCTTTCGTGGCCATCGCGCAACCGGTGCGGGAGCACGCCGATGCGTGACGTGATCGCGCTTTGCGCGGAGCTGTTTCCCAAGGGCCACGACGTGCACATCGATGGCGACCGTGTCGTCGGCACCGGGCAGGCCGCCGCGGGCACCATCGCCGTCGTCGGCACCCACAACCATGCCGCCATCGGCGCGGACCTGGCCTTCGCACTCGCCACCGACGTGCTGGCGGTGATCGAGGATCATCCGGGGCGCCCGATCCTGATGCTGGTCGACACACAGGGGCAGAAGTTATCGCGCCGCGACGAGATGCTCGGCAACCCCGGATACCTCGCGCACCTGGGCAAATGTTTCGAGGTGGCGCGCAAGCGCGGCCACAAGCTGCTGGCGCTGGTCTACGGCGAGGCGGTGAGCGGCGGCTTCCTCGCACTCGGCATGACCGCGGACACCGCGTACGCCACGCCCGACGCGCAGGTGCGCGTGATGGCGCTGCCCGCGATGTCGCGCATCACGCAGATTCCGGTGGATCGGCTGGAAGAGCTTTGCCGCACCTCGCCGATCTTCGGGCCTGGGGCGGAACACTACGAAAAACTCGGCGCGATCGAGGGGCTCTGGAAGGCCGACCTCGCGAAGTTGCTGGAAGCCGCGCTGGCGTCACCCACACAAGGCGACATGCGCCGCAAGCTGGGACACGAGCGCGGCGGACGCACCTCGGCCCACGTCGTGGTCGAACGCATCCTCGCGGCGCCCTGAGTTGGAAGCGATCCGCCGCCATCGCTGGGTGAAGGTCCGCGCCCAGGGACATGTGGACGTCGCCGCCAGCTGCGCGAACAAAGAGCAGCGCGCAACGGTGCTGCGCTGGCTGGGTTGCGGGTTCCCCCTGGTGGCGCGCTCGCGACAGGCAAGCGACGCACCCGGCCGCCAACCCGTCGGCCTCTGCCTGCCGCTGGCGCAGGACAAGCTGCGCATCTCGCTATCGATCGCGCATGACGACATCGCGGGTATCAACGAGCCAATTGCGCTCGACGCCGTCGCCAACGTCCTTTCCTGCGACGCGCGCGATGTCGCGCTCGAATTGGCCGCGCACGCGCGCACGCTCGGATTCACCGCGCGCGCCTTCGGTTCCGCCGCCTGGCAGTGGCGCACCGGCGAAACCTATCTCTCGCGCGACTCAGACCTCGACATCCTCGCGGCGCCGCGCGGGCCGCAGGCCCTGGCCGCATGGCTCGAACGGCTGCGCCATCTCGAGGACCGCACGCCGATGCGACTCGACGGCGAGGTCGAGGGAGAAAGTGGCGACGCGGTGAACTGGCGCGAGCTGGCGGGCAGCGCCATGGAGTTGCTGGTGAAGTCTTCCGGGGGCGCCCGCCTGGCGCCGCGTGTGTCGCTGGACTCCGCATGGAGCTGATCGCAGCGCGCCCACTCGCCCGCGCGAACCCGCAGGCGCTCGCGATCGGACGTTTCGCCTCGCGCGCCTTGCTGCGCGAGCTGGCAACCTTTCCGAAGCCGGGCCTCGTGAGCCGCGTCGACAACGGCAGCCACGCTGACATGGACGCCAGCCACTTCGCGCGCAGCGCCTTCGTGCTGCGGCGCCATTTCGCCACCGCGGCGTCGCTGGGTGCGCAGGACGCCGATTTCGCCGCCTTGCGCCGCTGGGGCGTCACCGCTGAAGTCGCGATGGGCCGCGCCACCGGCGGCGTGAACACACATCGCGGGGCCATTTTTGCCCTGGGCCTGTTGTGCGCCGCATCGGGAGCAGCGCGCGCGACGACGTTGGGTGAACACGTGCGCAGGCGCTGGGGCGAAGACATCGCCGCGCATCGGCGCGATCCCGGCAGTCATGGGAGTGCAGCCACGCGCACGATCGGCGCGGGCGGCGCGCAGGCGCAGGCCGCAGCGGGATTCCCCTCTGTGTACGAAATCGCACTGCCCGCCCATCGCGAAATTCTCTCGGCGACGGGCTCGCGCGATGCCGCGGCAGTCCAGGCTTTCTTCGCGCTTCTGGCTTGCGTGACCGACACCAACCTGCTGCATCGCGGCGGTGTGGAAGGCCTGCGATTCACACAGGATTGCGCGCGGCGTTTCCTCGACGAAGGCGGAATGCGGCGCGCAGATGGATTCGACCGCGCACTGGCCCTGCACCACGAATTCGTCGCGCGAAGATTGAGCCCCGGCGGTTGCGCGGACCTGCTCGCCGCCACGCTTTTCATCCACGACCGCGATCCGCGCGCCTGAGATGGCGGGCTACCTGTTGCTCTGCCCCGGCCAGGGTGCGCAGCATCCGGCGATGCTCGACTTCGCACTCGCGACGGAGCCGGGCCGCACTGCGATCGAGGAAGCCTCGAACGCGGTGAGCATCGACATCGCCAGGCGTGTTCGGGAAGGCGACGACCTCTTCGAGCCCGTCTTCGCGCAGGTGTGTATGGTCGCCACCGAGCTCGCGACCTGGCACGCGCTGGCCGACGCGATTCCCGCGCCGGACGCCGTCGCGGGCTACAGCGTGGGCGAAGTCGCCTCGTGGGGTTGCGCGGGAACATGGACCCTCGCCGAAACCATGGCGATCGTCCACCAGCGCGCGCGGCTGATGAAGGACGCCTCGCCGCCCGATTGCTCGATGCTGGCGGTGACGGGCGTCGGCCGCGATGCGATCGAGCATGCGCGCGGCGAGGCGCATATCGCCATCGAGGTCGAGGAAGACCAATGGATCCTGGCTGGCCGCAAGGTCGACGTCGATGGCGCGGGCGTGGCACTCGTGGCGTCCGGCGCCACCCTGCATCCGCTGCCGGTGAGTGTTCCTTCGCATACACCGCTGCTCGCGACGGCAGCGGAAGGCTTGCGTGGGTGGCTGGCCGCCCGGCCCGGCCGCGATCCCGATTTCCCGGTGCTGCGTGGTGTGGACGGACGCACGCTGCTTGCCCGGTCCGCCGCTGCTGATGCGCTGGCCGATGCCGTGCGCCAGACCATCCGCTGGCGCGCCGTGCTGCAGGAGGTGGCCGAGCGCGGCATCGCCGTGGCCCTGGAACTGCCCCCCGGCGCCGGACTCACCCGAATGTTTCGCAATGCCGGGGCGGTCGAAGCCCGCGCGGTGGCCGACTTCCGGTCGGTCGAAGGGGTCGCCGCCTGGGTTGAACGCAGCGCATAGGGCCTTTTCCGCTCGGACGCTTCATCGTCACGGGCAAGTCAGGCGAGTCGCCACATTGAGCCTCCGCCTCCCACGCTCTTTGTCACGGACTACGGAGAGTCAGCGCGACCAGAATTCGTCGCGGCGCGAGTCACCCGATACAAGATGTTCGCGGGCATCAGGAAGCCGGGCGCCACCCACATCCTGCGCCACGCCTGCGCGACGCATATGCTCGAAGGGGGCGCCGACATTCGTTACATCCAGGCACTCCTGGGACACGCGAGCCTCGAGAGGTCGCCTGGCGCAGAGATGACGGCGTCAGATCAGGGCTTCGAGGCCCTTGCGGTCCAGAAGGTTGAGCAGCTTGAGGGACGGACCGCTCGGCTGCTTCTCTCCGATCTCCCATTGCCGCACCGTGGAGAGGCTTGTGTTGAGCACCGCCGCCAGCACCGCCTGGCTCAGGTGATGACGGTCTCGGAGCGCACGTATCTTTGCCTTCGAGTAGGCCGGCACTTCGTGCCCCGTTAGCCGTTGACGACGGGCCCATCACCCCGGAACAGCATGCGACGATCACCCGCGAGGTGCGGAAGAAGCACGGCCACTCCAACGTGACCGAATCGCTGTTCGCCCCCAAGCCAACCCAACGTCGAGCCCGTGCCGCCAAGCGCGTTTCCGCTTCACGCGCCCGGTGACATCGTCTACTGCCGATTTCCGGAGGCGCTCGGCAAGCCGGGGCCGAAGCCGAGGCCCGCGCTTGTAACCGGCTTGGCCGAGTTCGAAGATGGCACCAAGGGCGTCGTTGTCGCCTACGGCACATCGCAGAAGACACACCAGCTGCATGCCGGGGAGTTCCTGATCGCGCCGAGCGAGCCTGAGGCCTATCGCGTAGCCGGCCTGAGCTTCGCGACGAAGTTCGACCTACGAAAGCTGGTTATCCTGCCCTACACCGACGAGTGGTTCCGGGTTTCTCCGGTTCCACTCCACGGCCAGACTCCGAAGCTCGGGATCCTCCATCCGACTCGCGGTCGTCGACCGGTTCACTCCGCGGCAGATTCGCGCCAAGAGCCTCGCCAATCTCCAACGATGGAAGCAGGCGGGGGCCTGGGTCTCGGCGTACGACGAATGGTCGGAAATCATGAGAAGTAAAGACGACGGAGTGCTCTTTGCGGCCATGCTCGGGCGCGACGAGCGCTCGATTCGCCTGCGGCAGTCGATGCCATACGTGGGACTACTGTCGCGCGAGCAGGTAAAGGCTCTCAATGACCAAGCAGCAGGTTGACCATATCCTGCGAGCCGCGAGCCGCATCCTCGAGGCGACCGGCAAAGGCGGAACAAGATAATTCGTGATCATCGGGAGCCAGTCGCTGCATGGCAAGTACCCCGACTTCCCCGATGCAATTGTGCGCTCCATCGAGCTGGATCTCTTCGAGATCGACGATGACGAGGCCGCGCAGCTGCTGGAGGTGATCGGCCGCGACTCGCCGTTCCACGAAACCTACGGCTACTATGCGGACCCGGTGGGCAAGAAGACCGCCGTGTTGCCCAGGGGCTGGAAGGGTCGGCTGGTTAACCTGTCCCCTGGCGATACAGGAAGGGCAAAGGGCCTTTGCCTCGAGCCGCACGACCTGGCCATCGCCAAGTACGCGGCAAGCCGCGACAAGGATCGCGAGTTCCTGGCGGGGATGGTGGCGCATCGAATGCTCGACAAGGAGCGCCTTCTCGAACTAATCGCCGCGACGCCGGTGGACGATGAGAAGCGCGAAGCGATGCGCTCGGCCATCCAGCGCGACTTCGCGCACCATCCAACGCAACCGCACGTGGCCAAGCAGTCGCGCCATTAGGGTTGGTCCTCCTCCACGGCCGCTCGCCTCCGAACGCATCTGCGGCGATGTTCCGGTAAATCACTCATCCGGGTTCGGGACTTCACTGGTGTATCTATTCTGATACACTACGCATCGTGTCGAAGCCAAAGCTTGCGGTTCGATTCTTCCGCTCCGCTCAGGGCCGCGAGCCTGTTCGCGACTGGCTGAAGGGGCTGGACAATGAAGTGCGCAAGGCGATCGGCGACGACATCCGCACGGTGCAATTCGGCTGGCCGGTCGGAATGCCCTTGGTGGAGAAGTTGGAACCCGGTCTTTGGGAAGTGCGAGTCGATCTTCCCGACGGCATTGCAAGGATTCTCTTTACGCTTCATCAGGACGAAGCGGTGCTGCTGCACGGCTTCGTGAAGAAGAGCCGCAAGATTCCCCGCGACGATCTGGAAACGGCAAGGCGTAGAAGGAGGTTGATATGACGAAGCGCAAGAGCGCAAAGCGGACCAGCAAGCGCGTTGGAAGCAACTTCGAGGACTTCCTGCGTGATGAGGGGCGTCTCGCGGAATCGACGGCGCTGGCGTTGAAGCGCGTTATCGCCTGGCAGATCCAGCAGGCGATGGAGAAGGCCAATGTCTCCCAAGCCGAGATGGCGCGCCGGATGCATACCAGCCGCGCGGTGATTCGTCGGCTGCTGGACCAGAACGATCCATCGGTCACGCTCACGACCATCAGCAAGGCCGCCAACGCCCTCGGGAAGAATCTGCAGCTCAAGCTCGCCGCTTAGCCGGCCGGTTGCTGCCGCCGTAAGAGACTTGCCGGCGACTGGGCGCAAGGTTCAGCTCAGGGTAAGAAAGGCCAGCGTAGCTGGTCCATCGCGCAGTTGCTTCGGGCGCGATGCTCGCGTAATGTTGATATCCAGTTGATATATCAATAGTTAAGAACAACTGCCGACACAAAAAACCCACCGTAGGAGGAGACCCATGGACAGCAAGCGCAGAAAGTTATTGCATGCGATCGGGGGCACCGGCGTCGTGGCCGCGGCTTCGCCTTACCTCAGCTTCCCCGCCTTCGCCCAGAACACGCCCCTCAGGATCGGCATCATCGCGCCCAAGGCGGGCATCGCCGGCACCATCGGGGAATGCGGCCTGCGCGGCACGCAATACGCGGTGGCCGAAATGAACGCCGCGGGCGGCATCGCCGGGCGCAAGATCGAGCTCATCGTCGAGGAAGAGACCAACCCCAAGGATTCGATCGAGCGCCTGCGCAAGCTCGTGCTGCAGGACAAGGTCGACTGCGTGCAGGGCATCGTCTCCTCCGGCGTGAGCCTCGCCATGGGCGCGGTTGCCGAGGAGATGAAGGCGCTGCTGGTCTTCTGGGACGGCACCACGCAGGACGGCGTGAAGGAAACGCTGCCCAACAAGCGCTACGTCTTCTGCAGCACCGACAACGAATGCGAAGCGGTGATGGCCTCGCTGCTCGTGGTCAAGCACTGGAAGGGCAAGTTCAAGCGCGTGGCGGGCATCAACCCCGACTACTCTTACGGCCGCAACAACTTCGCCGCATTCCAGGCGCTGATGAAGAAGTTCGGCGTGGAACACGAGATCGTCGCCGAACAGTGGCCGAAGGTAGGCACCACGGACCTCACCTCGCACGTAGCCGCGCTCAAGGCCGCGAAGCCGGACCTGGTGTTCTCCTCGCTGCTGTTTGCCGACCTGCCGATCTTCATGCGCACCTCGCACGGCGCGGGCCTGATGGACGGCGGCACCAAGTTCGCGTTCCCGGGCGCGGGCTTCCAGCATACGGCGCTGAAGAAGCCGTTCACGCCGGAAGGCATGATCCTCGGCCACAACACGCTCTACTTCGACCATCCGAACGCTTCACCGATGCAGAAGAAGTTCGTTAAGGAATACGAGGACAAGTACAAGGACTACCCGAACTGGGAAGCCGACCGCGCGTACTTCGCGATGGCGGTGTACAAGGCCGGCGTCGAGGCGGCCTACAAGGCGAAAAACGCCTGGCCCGGCAAGGAAGACATCATCAACGCGATGGAAGGCGTCAAGGTGATGTCGCTCGGCGGTCCCGGCGAGATGCGCAAGGACCACATCGCGGAGCAGACCTTCTACCAGGGCCTGAGCACCCACAAGAACCGCTACGACTTCCCCACGCTGGGCAACATCGACACGATGTATTCCACGCAGCTCCAGAAACCGGCGGGCATGGATTTCTGGGAGTGGATCAAGACCGCAAACATCAAACTGTAAGGTCGTCCCCGTGACGGCAGGGATCCGGTCGAAGCGCTGATGCGTTCTGGCTGGATTCCCGCCTGCGCGGAAACGACACCCTTCACGTGACCGCATTCTTCGACATCCTCCTCGGCGGCGTCTTCCACGCCGCCGTACTTTTCCTCGTGGCCGCCGGGCTGCAGCTCGTCTTCGGCGTCCAGAAGATCGTGAACCTCGCGTGTGGCTCGTTCTACGCGCTCGGGGCGTATTTCGGCATCACCTCGGTCAACTGGGCGGTGTCCGCGGGTGTGCCGCCGTCGCTTTTCCTGCTGGTGCTGCTGGCCTCGGGGCTGCTGCTGGGTTTGATCGGCCCGGCCATCGAGCTGCTGCTGCGCACGGTCTACGACCGCGATGAGGCATTCCAGCTGCTGCTCACGTTCGCCCTCGTCCTCATGTTCCAGGACGTGCTGCGCTACTTCTGGGGCGCGACGCCGCAGACGCTGGGCAACTACGCGATGGAATACGGCAAGCTGTCCGTGGGTGACCTGCAGGTGCCCACCTACAACATCCTCGTGATCCTGGCGAGCATCCTGATCGCGTTCGGCATCGGCGCCTTCCTGCAGCGCACGCGTTACGGGCGCATCCTGCGCGCCACCGCCGAGAACCGCGAGATGAGCCAGGCGCTCGGCGTGAACGTGCGCTGGATGTACACCACCGTCTTCACGCTCGGCACGGTGCTGGGCACCGTCGGCGGCGCGATGGTGGTGCCCACCGCCGCGGCGTCGCTCGACATGCCGGTGGAGCTGGTGGTCGAGGCCTTCGCGGTGGTGGTGATCGGCGGCCTGGGCTCGATGCGCGGGGCGCTCATCGGCGCGCTCATCGTGGGCCTCATGCGCGCGGCGGCCATCAGCTGGTGGGCCGAGATCGAGATGCTTGCCATCTACCTCGTCGTGATCGCGGTGCTCATCGTCCGGCCCGCCGGCATCTTCGGAAAGCCCATCGAATGAGGATCGCGGCGCTGGTCGTGGCGATTGTTGTGCTCGCCGCCGTCCCCAAGTTCGCCCAGCCGTATTACGTGACGCTGGTGCTGCCGGCGCTGGCGTACAGCATCGCCCTGCTCGGCTTCAACCTGCTCTTCGGCTATACCGGGCTGCTCTCCTTCGGCCATGCGCTCTTCGTGGCGATCGGCGCCTACGGTGCGGCGGTGGCCTCGAGCAAGCTCGGCATCAAGAGCTTCGAACTGGTGCTGCTGCTCTCGGGGCTCGCGGCGGTGGTGGTCGCCATTCCCGTGGCGCTGCTTTCGGTGCGTTACGTGCGCATCTTCTTCGGCATCCTCACACTCGCCTTCGGCATGTTGTTCCACTCGTTCCTGTTCAAGTTCTACAACATCACCGGCGGGGACACCGGCATCCGCGTGCTGCGCCCGACGCTGCTGGGCGAGGCGTACGCGGACCTCGACAAGACCACGTTCCTGATCGGCCCGTTCTACTACTACTGCCTCGCGCTGCTGGTGGTGCTGGGCATCGCCATGTGGCGCATCGTGCGCTCGCCCTTCGGCATGCACCTGCTCGCCATCCGCGAGAACCCGCGCAAGGCCGAATACCTCGGCGTGCGCGTGCGCTTCTTTCGCCTCGTGGCGTTCCTGATCTCGGCCTTCTACTGTGCCATCGGCGGCGTGATCCTCGCGGTCAACACCGGACAGGCAGACCCGGAGCTCGCGTATTGGACGCATTCGGGCGAGCTGGTGTTCATGACGGTGCTCGGCGGTTTCGCGAGTTTCCTGGGGCCCATCGTCGGCGCCTTCGCCTTCATCTTCCTCAAGTCCGAACTCATGGGCGTCACGCAGTACTGGCGCTTCTGGCTCGGCGCGATCCTGGTGCTGATCGTGGTACTTTTCCCGCGCGGGCTCGTCGGCCTCGGGCAGGACCTCTGGAACAAGGTGCGGCGCAAATGACGGCCCTGATCGAAACCACCGGCGTGAGCAAGTCGTACGGCGACTTCGTTGCCCTGGACGACGTGACGCTGTCGATCGCCGAAGGCGAGCTGGTCTCCATCGTGGGTCCCAACGGCGCGGGCAAGACCACACTCGTGAACGTGCTCACGGGCCTGCTCAAGCCCACTGCGGGCGTGGTGAGGTTCAAGGGCGAGGACATCGCCGGCATCGGCCCGGTCAGGCTCGCGCACCGCGGCATGGCGCGCGCCTTCCAGCTGGTGCACATCTTCCCCGCGATGACGGTGGGCGAAACCATCGCCGTGGCGGTGATCTCGCAGACCCACAAGAGCTTCCGGCTCTTCGCCGCGGCGGCGAAGGACGAGGCGGTCCGCGAGCGCGTGCGCGAGGTGGCGGCGATCTTCGGCCTCGACACCAAGCTGGAGAGCCAGTCACGCCTGCTTTCGCAGGGCGAAAAGAAACTGCTCGACATCGCCAGCGCATTCGCGCTCTCGCCGGAGGTGATCCTCCTGGACGAGCCCACCAGCGGCGTGTCCAGCGGCGACAAACACGGCATCATGCGCGGCGTGGTGGATGCCGCGAAGCGCGCGGGCGTGAAGGCCATCATCCTGGTCGAACACGACATGGACCTGGTGGCCGAATATTCCAGCCGCATCGTGGCGCTGCAGGGCGGCCGCGTGCTCGCCGACCGACCGCCCGCGGAATTTTTCAGCGACCCCGAAATCATCGCCGCCATCGTCGGCAAGATGGTTGGCAAGCTGGCGAAAGGCGCCTGATGCTTGCCATCGAGCAACTGGTGGTCGACATCCAGTCCAGCCGCATCCTGCGCGGAATCTCGCTGCAGGTGGCGGCCGGGCAGCTCGTCTGCCTGGTGGGCCGCAACGGCGCGGGCAAGACCACCACGTTCCGCACCATCATGGGTTTCCTCAAGCCGGTCTCGGGCACGGTGCGCTTCCGCGAGGACACGCTCACCGGCATGCCGACCCACCACATCGCGCAGCTGGGCCTGGGTTACGCCCCGGAGGAAAGCCAGGTGTTCGGCGACCTCAACGTCGCGGAGAATATCGAGCTGCCGACCTGGACGCGCCCCCAGGGACGCCCCGCGAAGGAGCGCATCGACCTCGCCTATGAAATTTTCCCGAAACTGCGCCAGTACGAAAAACGCGGCGGCAACCAGCTCTCCGGTGGCGAGCGCAAGATGGTTTCCATCGCGCGCGCCCTCACGCTCGATCCGCAGATGCTGCTGCTGGATGAGCCTTTCGAGGGGCTTTCGCCCGCGATCATTCCCAGCATCTCCGAGGGCATCGCCTCGATCCGCAAACTCGGGCATGGGGTGCTGATGGCGGAATCGAACGTGCATCACATTCCCGAATACGCGGATACCTTGTATGTGCTGGAGCGCGGCGAGATCATCTATTCCGGCAAGCCGGGGGATACGTATCCGCCGGAGGTCATGAAAGTGATCACCGGGGGAGCTTGAACCGCTTTTTTTCAACACAGAGGACACAGAGGATTCACAGAGGACACAGAGGAAAGAAAAAGCAAGGCGGGTTGTTCGTGCCCAAGCGGATTTGGCCCCGAATCAATGACTGTTTTTGGTGTTCCTCTGTGTCCTCTGTGAATCCTCTGTGTCCTCTGTGTTGAAAATCGGCGATTGCACTTGCACGGCGCTCGACGCGAGCCCGACCAGATGAAAGGAAAATCAAAGTGCCCAAGATACTGACGCAACAGCAGATCGACACCTTCTGGAAAGACGGCTGCCTCTTCCCGATCCGCGTGATGAGTGAAGAGAAGGCGCTGGAAATCCGCGAACGCCTGGAAGCCTTCGAGAAATCCACCGGCGGCCCGCTGAAAGGCGACCTGCGCCACAAATCCCACCTGCTCTTCAGCTGGCTGGGCGACCTGGTGCGCCAGGAGAAAATCGTCGACGCGATCGAGGACCTCTACGGCCCGAACCTCCTCTGCTGGACCAGCAACTTCTTCATCAAGGAGGCGAACAACCCCGCCTTCGTCTCGTGGCACCAGGATTCGACCTACTGGGGACTGGATCGCCCGGATGTGGTCACCGCGTGGATCGCCTTTACCGAAAGCAACATCGCCAATGGCGCCATGGGCTTCATCCCCGGCACCCATACCCAGGACCAGATCCCGCACCGCGATACCTTCGCCAAGGACAACCTGCTCACGCGCGGCCAGGAGGTCGCCGTCGACGTGGACGACAAGGACGCGGTGACCGTCACGCTGCGCCCGGGCGAGATGTCGCTGCACCACGTGCGGTTGGTGCACGGCTCGCCTCCGAATCCGTCGAACGACCGGCGTATCGGCTACGCGATCCGCTACATCCCCACGTCGGTCGCGCAAGTCGCGGGCGAGGACATGGCCACACTGGTTCGTGGCGTGGACAACCACCATCATTTCGCGCTCGAGCCGCGCCCGCAGCACGACATGGATCCCGCCTTCGTGAAGCTGCACAAGGAGATCACGGAGCGCACGGCGCAGATCCTCTATCGCGGCACGCAGGTGCAGAGCTACAACGACCCGAAGGCCCTGCCCGACCGCGCGGCGTGATCGGCGCGTGAGGTTGCGCGCCGCGGTGCTGGATGTGGTCGACGCCCCGCTCGAGATCCAGACTGGCCGGGCTCACCCTCGGCTGGGGCACGTTTTCCTTCCTGCAATGGAATTACGGCCGCGGCATGCTGCTGGCCCTGCTGATCGGCGCGGCCGGTGGTGTCCTGGGCGGCAAGGCCGTGGCGCCGATGTTCCTCACCGGGCCGATCGTGGCCGGCGCCTTCAGCCCGGTGGCGCTGGTGTTCGCGATCGTGGCCGCCATCGCGGCGCTGACGATCGCGAACATGTCGCTCAACCGCTGGGAAAGTTAGCTCCAGGGCCGGCCGCTGCGGGTCTCCACCTGCCGTGCGGACGACACCTGGTTGTCCATTCCGTAGTCGAGCTGTGGATAACGCCCCGGCGTGAACACCCGGCAGGTGCCCGAGAAACCCGGGCCCGAACACAGCTGCCACACCCCGTCATTCACCACGATGCTCGAGGCGCGGTCGTCCAGGCCGCTGCCGCGCAGCGATGCGGTGTCGCGGTCCACCTCGACGGACTTGCCACCGAACCCAGGCCGCCCGAACAACTCGATCGAGCCGCGATCGCGCCCGCCACGATCTCCACGATCACCCCGGTCACCGCGATCGCCCCGATCCCCGCGATCACCCCGGTTGTTGCCGACCTCACGCACGGATTCGATGCGGTGGTTGAGACGCTTGTCGAGTGTGGCGTATTCGCCGCGTGAAAGCGTCACGCAGTCGCCGCGGAATTCGGGCGACGAGCAGAACTGCCACTGGCCGTCGTGCACGACGATGCTGGAAGCGGCATCGTAGAGCCGGGTGCCTTCCAGGTTGGCGTTGTCGCCCCGCAGGGTGAGCTTGTCGCCGGTGAAGTTGGTCTGCTTGTAAAGCGTCACTTCGGCGTGCGCCGCGCCCGCCGCGAGGGCGAGGGCCGCCAGCAGGACGCGCGGGCAGGTAATTGTTTTCATCGTTGTTCTCCAGGGGAAATGGTCGCGGTTGGACGCCGCCCCCCGGCAGGTCGTTGCAGCGCGACGCCAGACGGACTATTCCGCCTTCACGCCGGCGTCATTCACGACCCGGGCCCACTTGGCCATCTGCGCCTTGATGTGCTCGCCGAACTGCTCCGGCGTGCTGCCCACGGGCTCCACGCCCTGGGAGAGGAAGCGTTCGCGCACGTCGGGCAGGGCGAGGATGCGGGTGACTTCCGCGTTGAGCTTCATCACGACTTCGCGCGGCGTGCCGGCCGGAGCCACCAGCCCGAACCACACCATCACCTCGTAACCCGGCACGCCGGCTTCCGACACCGTCGGAACGTCGGGTGCCAGAGCGGAGCGCTGCGTCCCGCTGGAGCCCAGCGCCCGCAGCTTGCCCGCCTTCACCTGCGGCAGCACGTTGGGCGTGTTGTCGAACATCACCTGCACCTGGCCACCGAGAAGGTCGGTCACCGCCGGGCCGCTGCCCTTGTACGGGATGTGCACCATTTTCACGCCGGCAAGGCTCTTGAAGAGCTCCATCGAGATGTGGTTCGAGGAGCCATTGCCGGTGGATGCGTAGCTGAGTGAATCGGGCTTCGATTTCGCCAGCGCGATCAGCTCGCCCACCGTTTTCACCGGCAGCGTGGGGTTCACCACCAGCAGGTTGGGTGACTGCGCAGCGTGGATCACGGGTGCGAAATCCTTCACCGTGTCGTAGGGCATGTTTTTCAGCAGGCTCGGCGTCACCGCAAACGGGAACGCGACAACCAGCAGCGTGTACCCGTCGGGCGCCGACTTGGCGACGTAATCCACCCCGATCACGGTGTTGGCGCCGGGCTTGTTTTCCACCACCGCGGGTTGCCCCCACGACTCGGTGAACTTGGCCGCGAGCGTACGCCCGAGGGTGTCGTTGAAGCCGCCGGGCGGGTACGGCACCACGATCTTGATCGGCTTTGAAGGATAGGACTGCGCATTGGCTGTCATTCCCGCAAGGGCGGGAATCCAGGCCAGCATCGCGACGACAATCAATCTACACATAGCCGGGCCCCTCGATCACCGGATGGGACTTCAGGAAATCCTCGTTCACCTCGACGCCGATGCCGGGGGTTTCCAGCGGGCGCACGCTGCCGTCGCGCGCCAGCTCGAAGGGCCTGCTGGTGAGCTCGTCGCGGAACAGGTTGTTTTTCGACACGTCGGCCTCGAAGTAGCCGGCGTTGTCGATCGCCGCCAGGAAATGCACGCTCGCCGCCAGGTTGATGCCGGTCATGGACGAGTGGGGGTGGACCTGCAGCTTGTGCGCCGAAGCCATCGCCGCGATGCGCAGGCACTCCGTGATGCCGCCGCATTTCGACAGGTCGGGCTGGATGATGTCGACGCTTTGTTCCTCGATCAGGCGCGAGAACTCGAAGCGCGTGAAGTGGTTTTCGCCCGCGGCCAGCGGCAGCGTGCCGAAGGTGCGTGCCGTGGCATAGCTGCGGTAGTCGTGGGCGGGGAATGGCTCCTCCAGCCAGCGCACGCCCAGGTCCTCCAGCGCCGGCATCACGCGCCGCACGTCCTCCAGGCTGTAGCCGATGTTGGCGTCGGTCATGATCTCCATGGATTCGCCAAAGGCATCGCGCGCCGCCTCCACGCGCCGGATGTCGTCCTTCACGTTGTCGCCGAGCCGCAGCTTGATCGCCTTGTACCCCGCGTCGACGTGGATCTTCGCTTCCGCCACCAGGTCCTTCGGATCCTGGAAGCCGAGCGAGACGCCGCCCGCGTAGGCCGGGATCGCCTTCTGCGCGCCGCCCAGCAGCTTGTAGAGCGGCCAGCCCACCGCTTTCGCCCGGATGTCCCAGAGCGCCATGTCCAGGCCACTCATCGCGAGGGAACATCCGGCGCCCATGCCGTGGCTGGCGAGCTGGCGCGAGTAGATGCGGTTCCAGACGCCCACCACGTCGGTGGCGTCCATGCCAAGGACCAGCGTGCGCAAGGTTGTGTTGATGAGGGCCGCGACCGCCCCCGGGGCCCGGCCGGCGTGGGATTCGCCGTAACCGATCAGGCCCGATTCCGTCCTCACGCGCACGATGACGGCGTCGCGCTTGACCGCGCGGCCGATGCCCAGGCGCACGTTGGAGTCCTTGGGCAACGGGAACGACGTGGGAATCGCCGTGATCTCGGCGATCTTGAGGGCTGCGTCGAATTGCGGGAAGGGGGAGGCCATGGGGACGATCCTACCCCAGCCGCGCTCCGCGCTTGATCGGCCTGATCCGCGCGGTCAGTCCCCGGGGTGCGGCAGCGGCTCGGCCACCGGCGCCTTGCGACGGCCTGCGAATCCCGCGACCCTGCGATAGAGGAAACGCAGCCCCAGCAGCGTGAGGATCACCTCGAAGAAGGTGAGCACGCCGGCGAAGAAGGGGTTCATGCGCGATTCGCGACGGTGGAACTTGGCAATCATCCGGTCGCGCGCGATCTCGATCGAGTCGTAGAACGTGGGCACCACCAGCAGCGTGAGCAGCGTGGACGTGATGGTGCCGCCGATGATCGCCACCGCCATCGGGCGGTAGAACTCGCCGCCCTCGCCCACGCCGATCGCCACCGGCATCATGCCCGCCACCAGCGCGAAGGTGGTCATCAGGATCGGGCGCAGGCGCACGCGCCCGGCGTGCATCAGCGCCTCTTCGCGGTTGACGCCCTGCTCCTCCTCCTTGCGCGCGCAGTCGAGCAGCAGGATGGCGTTTTTGGCCACCAGCCCGCAAAGCATGATCACGCCGATGAAACTCATCAGGTTGAGCGATCCGCCGGTGAGCTTGAGCGCAAGCACCACGCCGATGAGCGACAGCGGC
>JBBREI010000028.1:0-26534 GCA_038203035.1 Burkholderiales bacterium | reverse complement strand
CGCGCTCATAGACGATAACGTCGACGCGAACGAAAGCCTTGGCGCGGTGCTCAAGGTCATGGGCCACGAGGTTTCCAGCGCTTTCGACGGCAACGCCGGATTCGAGCTGATCCGCGATACCCACCCACAGCTCGTCGTGTGTGATATCGGGCTGCCCGGAATGGACGGCTACCAGGTCATCACGCGACTGCGCGAGACGGTGAAGGGCCCGATGCCGTTCATGATCGCGCTGACCGGGTATGGGCAGCCGGAGGATCGAGCGCGGGGTCTGGCATCTGGCTTCGACCACCATTTGACGAAGCCGGTCGATGTCGAGGAACTGCTGCGGCTGATTGCCGCGCAGGGCGAGCGCCTGGGGACGAGCCCTACGCCGCCGCGGGCTCTGCAGTAGCCTTCACCACCGCCGCGATCGCGTCGGCCAGCGCCTGGACGTTGGCGCGGTCCTCGCCCTCGACCATGACACGCACCACGGGCTCGGTCCCCGAAGGGCGCAGGAGCACCCTGCCCTTGCCCGCAAGCTCGGCTTCGGCCTTCGCCATCGCTTCCCGGATCGGGGGCGACTGCAGGTCGGTCTTGCCCTTCAGCCTCACGTTCACGAGCACCTGGGGCAGCAAGGTGAGCTCACGGGTGTACTCCTTGAGGCTCTTCCCGCAGCCCACGACGGCGGCGAGCACCTGGAGGGCCGAGATGATCGCATCGCCCGTCGAGTGGCAGTCGAGGCACATCAGGTGGCCCGAATTCTCCCCGCCGCACTCCCAGCCGCGCTCGAGCAGCGTTTCGAGCACGTAGCGGTCGCCGACCTTGGCGCGCTGGAACGCAATGCCCATTTCGGCGAAGCGCCGCTCGAGGGCAAAGTTGGTCATCAGCGTTCCGACGACCCCGCCGCGAAGCCTGCCTTCGGCGTGGCGGTGCTTCACCATCGCATAGAGGAGCTGGTCGCCGTCGAACACGGTGCCGTCGCGATCGGCCATGGCGAGGCGATCGCCATCGCCGTCGAAGGCGATGCCGAAGTCGGCCTTGTGCTCGACCACCGCGCGCGCCAGCGCCTTCGGGGCGGTCGCACCCACGCCTTCGTTGATGTTGACCCCGTTGGGTTGGCTGGCCACGGCGATCACCTCGGCGCCGAGCTCCTGGAAGACGCGAATGCCAACGCGGTGGTTGGCGCCGTGGGCGCAATCCACCACCAGGCGAGTGCCGCGCAGCGCAAGGTTCTTCGGGAAGGTGCCCTTGCAGAACTCGAGGTAGCGGCCCTCCGCGTCGTTCACGCGCTCCGCCTTGCCGAGCCCCGCCGAAGACGCCGGCAGCGTGATCGGGCCGTCGAGCAGCGCCTCGATCTCGCTTTCCACCGCGTCGGGCAGCTTCATGCCGTCGGCGGAGAAGAACTTGATGCCGTTGTCCTCGAAGGCATTGTGGGAGGCCGAGATCATGACGCCGGCCGAAAGCCGCAGCGCGCGGGTGAGGAACGCCACGCCCGGCGTGGGCATGGGACCCACCAGCAGCGTATCCACGCCGGCGGCGGAAAGCCCCGATTCCAGCG
Source organism: Burkholderiales bacterium (assembly GCA_038203035.1). Lineage (GTDB taxonomy): Bacteria > Pseudomonadota > Gammaproteobacteria > Burkholderiales > Usitatibacteraceae > Usitatibacter. The sequence goes on along the minus strand of JBBREI010000028.1, from coordinate 24,997 downwards.
CGGACTCGAGCATGTATCCCGAGATGCGCGTGTCCTTGCCGATGAGGACCGCCGGCCGGTCGCGATGGGGAGGCGCCACGTCGGCGCGCGACAGCACCTTGCCGGCGCAGTAACCGAGCTTCAGGACGAACTCGGGCGTGATCGGCTCCTGGCCTACGCGGCCGCGAATGCCGTCGGTGCCGAAATATTTTCTCGTCATCTCAGTTCCATCCAGACCTTGATCGCGTCGACCGTGGCGCGCACGTCATGCACCCGCACGAGGCGGGCCCCATTCTGCACCGCGAGCAGGGCTGCGGCAACGCTGCCCGCGGCCCGATCCTCGAGGGCGCGGCCGGTAAGCTCGCCGATGAAGCGCTTGCGGGAAACGCCGACGAGCAGCGGGTAGCCGAGGCCCGCGAGCTGCGCGATGGCGCGGAAGAGCGCGCGGTTATGCTCGAGCGTCTTGCCGAACCCGAAGCCGGGATCGAGCACGATGCGATCGGCATCGACGCCGGCAGCCTCAAGCTCACGTGCGCGCCCGCGCAGGAACGCGCCCACCTCGGCCACCACGTCTTCATAGTGCGGCGCCTGCTGCATGGTGCGTGGCGTTCCCGCCATGTGCATCACCACCACGCCGACGCTCGCGCCGGCCACGGCATCGATCGCCCCGGGCGCCCGGAACGCATTCACGTCGTTCACCGCGGCGCAGCCGGCGGCGATTGCCGCGCGCATCACGTCGGGCTTGGTGGTGTCCACCGAGACGGCCACGCCCGCCGCCGCGAGGGCTTCCACCACGGGAATCACGCGGCGCAGCTCCTCGTCGAGCGGCACCGGGTCGGAGCCCGGGCGCGTGGATTCGCCACCCACGTCCACCAGGTCCGCGCCCTCGTCGCGCAATGCGAGGCCATGCGCGATGGCGCGCGCGGGGTCGAGGAAGCGCCCGCCGTCGGAGAACGAGTCGGGAGTCGTGTTGACCACGCCGAGCACCAGAGGACGTTGTCGCGAAGCGCCGTCACCAATTGAAAAAGGGGTGGCGCTCGGCCACCCCTTCTGTTGCCGCGCGGTGGCGGCAGTGCTCAGACGCTCTCCGCCGGAGCCGGGCTGGGCTCGGGCCCGCGGCTGCCTCCGTCGGGCGGGGTCACCGGCTTGGCGGCCACCGGCTTCGGCGGACGCGGCGGGCGGCCCTGCATGATGTCTTCGATCTGGTGGGCGTCGATCGTCTCCCATTCCAGCAGCGCCTTGGTCATGGATTCGACCTTTTCGCGGTTTTCTTCCAGCAGGCGGCGCGCCAGGGCGTATTGCATGTCGATGATGGCGCGCACTTCCTTGTCGACCGCCTTCATGGTCTCTTCCGACATGTTCTGGTGCGTGGTCACCTGGCGGCCGAGGAACACTTCGCCCTCGTTTTCACCGTAGACCATCGGGCCCAGGGCGTCCGTCATGCCCCATTCGGTAACCATGCGGCGCGCCATTTCGGTGGCGCGCTTGAAATCGTTCGAGGCGCCGGTGGTCATCTGGTTCATGAAGAGCTCTTCGGCGATGCGGCCGCCAAAAAGCACCGCGATGTTGTTCAGCAGGTAGTTGCGGTCGAAGCTGTAGCGATCCTCGACCGGCAGCTGCATGGTGACGCCCAGGGCACGCCCACGCGGGATGATCGTGACCTTGTGCACCGGATCGGTCTTGGGCAGCAGGCGCGCGACGATGGCGTGGCCGGATTCGTGGTACGCGGTGTTCCTTCGCTCCTCTTCCGGCATGACCATCGAGCGGCGCTCGGCGCCCATGATGACCTTGTCCTTGGCGCGTTCGAAATCGTCCATGTCCACCAGGCGCTTGGTGCCGCGCGCGGCGAAAAGCGCCGCCACGTTCACCAGGTTGGCGAGGTCGGCACCCGAGAAACCGGGCGTGCCGCGCGCGATGATCGAGGCATCCACGTCGGGGGCGATCGGGACCTTGCGCATGTGGACCAGCAGGATCTGCTCGCGGCCACGGATGTCGGGCAGCGGCACCACGACCTGGCGGTCGAAGCGGCCCGGGCGCAGCAGCGCCGGATCCAGCACGTCCGGACGGTTGGTGGCGGCGATGACAATCACGCCCGAGGCGCCCTCGAAGCCGTCCATTTCCACCAGCAGCTGGTTGAGGGTCTGCTCGCGCTCGTCGTTGCCGCCGCCCATGCCCGCGCCGCGCTGGCGGCCGACCGCGTCGATCTCGTCGATGAAGATGATGCAGGGCGCGTTTTTCTTCGCCTGCTCGAACATGTCGCGCACACGCGCCGCACCCACGCCGACAAACATCTCGACGAAGTCGGAGCCCGAGATCGAGAAAAACGGCACCTTGGCCTCGCCGGCGATGGCGCGTGCGAGGAGGGTCTTGCCGGTGCCGGGTGAACCCACCATCAGCACGCCGCGCGGGATGCGCCCGCCGAGCTTCTGGAACTTGGACGGATCGCGCAGGAATTCTACCAGCTCGCCGACCTCTTCCTTGGCTTCGTCCACGCCCGCGACGTCGGCGAACGTGACCTGGTTCTGGTTTTCGTCGAGCATGCGCGCGCGGCTCTTGCCGAACGAGAACGCACCCCCGCGCCCGCCGCCCTGCATCTGGCGCATGAAGAAGATCCAGACACCGATCAGCAGCAGCATCGGGAACCACGAGACGAAGATGTTCATGAGGAGCGAGGGCTCCTCTTCCGGCTTGGCCTCGACCGTGACGTTGTTTTTCATCAGGTCGCCGACCATCCACGGATCCTGGATGCCGGGGGTATAGACGGTATAGGACTTGCCGTCGCGGGATGTCGCCTTGAGGGTGCGCGTGCTGTCCATCTTCACCTTGGCGATGTGGCCCTGGCGCGCTTCCTCCATGAAGGTCGAATAGTCGAGGACATTGGCGCTCGACTGGCGATTGCCGACCTGCATGAACACCATGGTCAGGATGACTCCGATCACGAGCCAAACCATGATGGTCCGAATGGTGTTGTTCACAGGCAAATCCTTCCGGGGAAAACTTAAGGGAATTCAGCTAGATGGGACCAAATCACTATAACAAAGTTCGGGCGGGGCCCCTGCTATTCAAGGGGGGTGGCCCGATTGTATTTTTCCATCGCGCCAATAGGCCTCAGCCCGCCTTCAGGCCACGCGCCAGAAGGTACTGTTCGGCGCTTTCGTCGCGGGAGGCGTCGGGCTTGCGGATCACCACTTTCCGGAAGGCCTGGCGCAGCGATTTCAGGTATTCATCATAACCCGCGCCCTGGAAGATCTTGGTCAGGAAGTCGCCGTCGGGCTGGAGCTGCAGGAGGGCGAAATCGCGCGCGACCTCGGCCAGGTGCATGCCCCGGGCCTGGTCGGTCACGGCGATGCCGGTCATGTTGGGCGCCATGTCCGAGAGCACGAGGTCGACCTTGCGTTCGCCGATGAGCGCCTGCAGCGCCGCCAGCGCCTTGCGGGTGTTGAAGTCGGCCTGCAGGAACGTGACCCCGGGGATGGGCTCCATCTCCAGCAGGTCGATGGCGATGACCCGCCCCGACTGCCCGATCCTGCGCGCGAGCACCTGCGACCAGCCGCCCGGCGCGCTGCCCAGGTCGATCGCCGTGATGCCGCCCTTGAGCAGGCGGTCCTTTTCGTCGATTTCGGTGAGCTTGTAGGCCGAGCGGCTGCGGTAGCCGTCCTTCTTCGACTGGATCACGTAGGGGTCATTCACGTGACGCCGCAGCCACTGCTTGCTCGAGTGGGATTTGCTCATTGTTCAATCGTGAACGCAGATGGCCGCGGATGCAGCGCATCCGCGGCCATCTGCGTTTTCAAGGCCTTTTGCATATACTCCCGCGATGAGTCCACTTTCCCCCAAACGACGCAGCGAGCTGCGCGCCGAAGCCCACACCCTCACCCCGGTCGTGATCATCGGCGACAAGGGCCTCACCGAAGAGGTGGTCGCCGAGGTCGATCGGTCCCTCACCGCCCACGAACTGATCAAGGTCCGCGCCACGACGGACGACCGCAAGGCGCGCGACGCCTGGCTGGCGTCCCTCTCCGAGCGCCTTGCGGCCCACCCGGTGCAGCAGATCGGCAAGGTCTTCGTGCTTTACCGGGAGAACCCGGAGAAAACCGCAAAGGCGAAGAGGGCCGCCGCGGCCGCCGCGAGGCCCGCGCGCGGCAAGCCCGGCGAAGACGTCAAACGTACTTCACGTCCACGATCTCGAACTCCTTCACCCCGCCCGGAGTCCGAACCTCCGCGACGTCGCCAGCGCTCTTCCCGATGAGGGCCTTGGCCATCGGGCTCGAGTAGGAAATCTTCGCCAGCTTCAGGTCGGCCTCGTCCTCGCCCACGATCTGGTAGGTCGCGGTCTCCTGCGTGGCGGTGTCGATCAGGTCCACCGTGGAGGCGAACACCACCCGGTCGTCGTCATCGAGCAGCAGCGGATCGATGATCTGCGCGTTGGACAGCTTCGCCTCGAGCTCGATGATGCGGCCCTCGATGAAGCCCTGGCGCTCGCGCGCCGCGTCGTATTCCGCGTTTTCGCTCAGGTCGCCCTGGGCGCGCGCTTCGGCGATCGCGGTGATGACGGCCGGGCGCTCGGCCGACTTCAGCTTGTGCAACTCGGCGCGCAACAACTCGGCGCCGTGGACGGTGACGGGGATCCTCATTGGGACAGGGACTCGTGGAGAGACTGGATGTCGTAGGGCTTCAGCTCCTGCAGGTGTTTCATGCCCACGCACGCCGCTCGGGCGCCGGAAATCGTCGTGTAATACGTGATGCGGTTCTGCAGCGCCGTGGTGCGGATCGACCAGGAATCCTGGATCGAGCGGCGGTCTTCCTCGACGGTGTTGATGATGAGCGCGATATCGCGGTTCTTGATCATGTCGACGATGTGCGGGCGGCCTTCCTGCACCTTGTTCACCGGCTGCACCTTCAGGCCCGCCGCCGAGATCGCGGCGGCCGTGCCCTTGGTGGCCACCAGCGAGAATCCCAGGCCGTCCAGGGCGCGCGCCACCTCGACCACCTTCACCTTGTCCGCGCCGCGCACCGACAGGAACGCCTTGCCGCCCCTGGGCAGGCGCACGCCGGCGGCGAGCTGGCTCTTCACGAACGCTTCGGCGAACGTCATGCCCACGCCCATCACCTCCCCGGTGGATTTCATCTCGGGGCCCAGGATGGTGTCCACGCCGGGGAACTTGATGAACGGGAAAACCGCCTCCTTGACGCAGTAGTAGGCAGGCACGACCTCGCGCGTGTACCCCTGCTCCTTCAGGGTACGCCCGGTCATGCAGCGCGCGGCGACTTTCGCAAGCGGGATGCCGGTGGCCTTGGAGACGAAGGGGACGGTGCGCGAGGCGCGCGGGTTGACTTCCAGCACGAAGACCTTGTCGTCCTGGATCGCGAACTGAACGTTCATCAGCCCCACGACTTTGAGCGCGTGCGCCATGGCGATGGTCTGGCGGCGCAATTCGTCCTGCATTTCCGGCGACAGGCTGAAGGGCGGCAGCGAACAGGCCGAATCGCCCGAATGCACCCCCGCCTGCTCGATGTGTTCCATGATCCCGCCGATGAGCACATCGGTGCCGTCGCAGATGGCGTCGACATCGACCTCGATGGCGTCGTTCAGGAAGCGGTCGATCAGCACCGGCGAATCGTTGGAGACCTTCACCGCCTCGCGCATGTAGCGGCGCAGATCCTCCTCGGCGTGCACGATCTCCATCGCCCGCCCGCCAAGCACGTACGAGGGGCGCACGACGACGGGGTAGCCGATCTGCCTGGCCCCCTCGAGCGCCTGGTCTTCGGTGCGCGCGGTGCGGTTGGGCGGCTGTCGCAGGCCCACCTCGTGCAGCATCTGCTGGAAGCGCTCGCGGTCTTCCGCCCGGTCGATGGCATCGGGCGTCGTGCCGATGATGGGCACACCCGCGGCCTCCAGGTCGCGCGCCAGCTTGAGCGGGGTCTGCCCGCCGAACTGCACGATCACGCCGACGGGCTTTTCCCGGTCGACGATCTCCAGGACGTCTTCGAGCGTGAGTGGCTCGAAGTAGAGGCGGTCCGAAGTGTCGTAGTCCGTCGACACCGTCTCGGGGTTGCAGTTGACCATGATGGTTTCGTAGCCGTCCTCGCGCATGGCGAGCGCGGCGTGCACGCAGCAGTAGTCGAATTCGATGCCCTGGCCGATGCGGTTGGGCCCGCCGCCCAGCACCATGATCTTCCTGCGGTCGGTCGGGTCGCTTTCGTCTTCCTCGTCGTACGAGGAATACATGTACGCGGTGCGCGTGGCGAATTCCGCGGCACAGGTATCGACGCGCTTGAACACCGGGCGGATGCCGAGGGCGTGGCGCTTCGCGCGCACCACATGCTCCGTGGTTTTCCACAGGTAGGCCAGGCGCCGGTCGGAGAAGCCGCGGCGCTTCAGGGCGCGCAAACCATCCGCATCGAAATCGGCGAGTGCCTTCTTCTCGATCTCGAGCTCGATGTCGACCAGTTCCTTGATCTGGACCAGGAACCACATGTCGATGCGGGTGAAGCGGTGGACTTCCTCGAGCGTCATGCCGACCCCGAAGGCGTCGGCCACGTACCAGAGGCGTTCGGCGCGCGGATAGGCGAGTTCGTCCTCGATCTTGTCCATGTCGACCGACTTCAGGTTGAAGCCGTCGACGCCCACTTCCAGCCCGCGCAGGGCCTTCTGCAGCGATTCCTGGAAGTTGCGCCCGATCGCCATCACCTCGCCCACGCTTTTCATCTGCGTGGTGAGGCGGTCGTCGGCCTGCTTGAATTTCTCGAAGGCGAAACGCGGAACCTTCGTGACCACGTAGTCGATCGTGGGCTCGAAGGACGCGGGCGTGGCGCCTCCGGTGATGTCGTTCCTGAGCTCGTCGAGCGTGTAGCCCACGGCGAGCTTGGCCGCGATCTTGGCGATCGGGAACCCCGTCGCCTTGGAAGCGAGCGCCGAGGAACGCGACACGCGCGGGTTCATCTCGATGATGACCATGCGCCCGTCTTCCGGGTTGATGCCGAACTGGACGTTGGATCCGCCCGTCTCCACGCCGATTTCGCGCAGGCACGCGATCGAGGCGTCGCGCATGATCTGGTATTCCTTGTCGGTGAGCGTCTGCGCCGGCGCCACCGTGATCGAGTCGCCCGTGTGCACACCCATCGGGTCGAGGTTCTCGATCGAGCAGATGATGATGCAGTTGTCGTTCCTGTCCCGGACGACCTCCATCTCGAACTCCTTCCACCCGATGATCGATTCCTCGATCAGCAGCTCCTTGGTGGGCGAGGCGTCGAGGCCGCGCTCGCAGATGGTGGTGAATTCCTCCACGTTGTAGGCGATGCCCCCGCCGGTGCCACCGAGCGTGAACGAGGGCCGGATGATGGTGGGAAAGCCGACGACTGCCTGTACCTGCAGCGCCTCTTCCAGCGAGTGCGCGAGCATCGATCGCGGGCTTTCCAGGCCGATCTTCGTCATCGCGTTCTTGAACTTCTCGCGGTCCTCGGCCTTGTCGATCGCCTCCTTCTTGGCGCCGATCATCTCGACCGCGAACTTGTCGAGCACGCCTTCGCGCGCGAGGTCGAGCGCGCAGTTGAGCGCGGTCTGGCCACCCATGGTGGGCAGCAGGGCGTCCGGGCGCTCCTTCTCGATGATCTTGGCCACCATCTGCCAGGTGATCGGCTCGATATAGGTGACGTCGGCCATCTCGGGGTCGGTCATGATCGTGGCCGGGTTGGAGTTGACCAGGATCACCCGGTAGCCCTCGTCCCTGAGGGCCTTGCACGCCTGCGCGCCGGAATAGTCGAACTCGCAGCCCTGGCCGATGACAATCGGCCCGGCGCCGATGATCAGGATGCTCTTGATGTCGGTTCTTTTAGGCATAAACCCGCGTCAGGCCTTGTCTCGAGTCTTTTCCATCAGGCGTATGAATTTGTCGAACAGGTAGGCCATCTCGCGCGGCCCCGGCGAGGCTTCCGGGTGGCCCTGGAAGCTGTACGCGGGCTTGTCGGTGAACTCGATGCCTTGCAGGGAGCCATCGAACAACGAGCGGTGCGTGGCGCGAACATTGGCCGGCAGCGTCTTTTCGTCCACCGCGAAGCCGTGGTTCTGGCTGGTGATGAAGACCTTGCCGCTCGCGAGCTCCTGCACCGGGTGGTTGGCGCCGTGGTGGCCGAACTTCATCTTCATCGTTTTTGCACCCGCCGCCAGCCCCAGCAGCTGGTGGCCGAGGCAGATGCCGAAGACCGGCGTGCCGGTGTCCAGGATCTCGCGGATCGCCTTGATGGCGTAATCGCAGGGCTGCGGATCCCCGGGGCCGTTGGACAGGAACACCCCGTCGGGCTTGAGGTCCAGTGCCTCGGCCGCGGTGGCCATGGCCGGCAGCACGGTGACGCGGCAGCCACGCTCGGCCAGGTTGCGCAGGATGTTGTGCTTGATGCCGTAGTCGAAGGCCACTACGTGGTGGCGTGCCGGTCCCGCGGACTTGTAGCCCTTGCCCAGCTCCCAGACGCTTTCGTTCCACTGGTAGGGCTGGGTCACGCTCACGACACGCGCGAGGTCCAGGCCGGCCATGGACGGGGCGTCCCTGGCGGCGGCGAGCGCCGCCACCTCGTCGACCTTGCCGGCCTGGATGCAGCCGTTCTGCGCGCCGCCCGAGCGCAGCAGACGGGTCAGGCGGCGCGTGTCGATGTCGCCGATGGCCACGATGTGGTTGCGCTTCAGGTAGGTGGAGAGGTCTTCCGTGTGGCGCCAGTTGGAGGCCACCAGCGGGAGGTCACGGATCACGAGGCCCGCGGCGTAGGCCCTGAGCGATTCCGCATCCTCGGGGTTCGCCCCGACGTTGCCGATGTGCGGATAGGTCAGGGTGACAATCTGGCCGGCATAGGACGGGTCCGTGAGGATTTCCTGGTAGCCGGTCATGCTGGTGTTGAAGACCACCTCGCCGATGGTCTGGCCCGCGGCGCCAATGGAGGAGCCACGAAAGACACTTCCGTCTGCTAGAACCAGGACGGCAGGGGTCTTCTGTGACACTCAAATCACTCCAGGGCGAGGGGGGGGAACGAAGGGCGCAAAAAAACGGGAGAGCTCTGCTTTAAATTCCTGGGCTCATCCCGTTTTCATGGTCCAAAATTATAGCAGATTCAGGCGCCCTCAGCGAAGGCCCAGGACGTCGCGCATGTCGTACAACCCGGGTTTCTGCGCCGCCACGAAACGTGCAGCGCGCATCGCGCCCTGGGCGTAGTTGGCGCGGCTGCTGGACCGGTGCGTGATCTCGATGCGCTCGCCCGGCCCGGCGAAAAAAACCGTGTGGTCGCCCACGACATCACCCCCGCGCGCCACGGAAAAGCCGATGGTTGCCCCTTTCCTTTCGCCGGTGGCGCCGTGGCGCCCGAAGACGCCATCGCGTTCCAGCGTGGCGCCGCGCGCGACGGCGGCCACCTCCCCCAGCTTGAGCGCGGTGCCCGAGGGCGCGTCCACCTTCTTTCGATGGTGCATCTCGAACACCTCGACGTCGTATTCGGGGCCGAGGGAGCGCGCCGCCATTTCCACCAGGCTCAGCGCCACATTCACGCCGACGCTCATGTTGGGGGCCATGACAATGGCGATTTTCTCGGCGGCGCGGCGGATTTCGTCCAGTTGGGCGGGCGCGAACCCGGTGGTGCCGATCACGATGGCGCGACCGGCGGCCACGCAGGCGCGGACGTGTTCGAGCGTGCCGTCGGGGCGGGTGAAGTCGATCACCACATCGGATCCCGCCAGGGCCCCGGCAAGGTCGGTGCCGATGGCCATCCCGCCCCAGGTGCTCGATTTCAGGTCCACCGCCGCGCCCAGGGCCACACCCTCCGTGGTGGAAGCCGCCTCCAGCAGCGCGAGGCCCATGCGGCCGCCCGCGCCGGCGATGGCGACGCGGACCGCGCTCATCTGTTCAAGACCTCGGGCTTTTTCTGGGGAGGCGCTTTCGGCGGGGCAGCGGGCTTGCCGTCGGGATTCGCGGGGGCGGGCTGGCGGATCTGCGCCTGCGGCGGCATGGCGCCACCCACCGGCGGCGGCGCGGCCGGCTGGTTGGTGCCGCCGAAGCGGACCACCTTGTCGTTTTCGAAAAAAACCGAGAAGCGCTTGTTCTCCTCGGCCTTGAACCGCTCCTTGTTGCTGAAGTAGTAGTCCCAGCGGTTGGCGTGGAAGGCATCCACCAGCAGCGGGGTGCCCAGGACCTGGCGCACTTCGGCCTTGCTCATGCCGTTCTTGAGCTTGTCCACGGCATCCTGGGTGAGGAAGTTGCCCTGCTGGACGTCGATCTTGTAGATGGCGCCGCAACCCAACAGGAGCGAGCAGGTGAATACGAGTGCGAAGATGCGCATGGGGTGCCTGGCCAATCGGTAGCCGGGCATTATATCAATGCCCCCTGTATGATTTCGTGGCATCCACCATGGCACCCACGATGAGCGATTCGAAGGAACTGAAGGGCACGGGCCTGAAGGTCACGATGCCGCGGCTCAAGGTGCTGGATCTCTTCCAGCAAAGCACCGAGCGCCACATGACGGCCGAAGACGTCTATCGCCGGCTGCTCGAAGTGCATTCCGACATCGGCCTGGCGACGGTTTATCGCGTGCTCACGCAGTTCGAGCAGGCGGGGCTGCTGATGCGCCACCACTTCGAAAGCGGCAAGGCGGTCTACGAACTCAACGAAGGCGGCCACCACGACCACCTGGTCTGCCTGCAGTGCGGAAAGGTGGAGGAGTTCTACGACTCCGAGATCGAAAAGCGCCAGCACAAGGTCGCGAAGGACCGCGGCTTCCAGATCCACGACCACCAACTGCACCTCTACGCCGACTGCGTCAAGGCGAACTGCCCTCGCCGCCCCAAGGAATGATCCCGTGAAGGAAACGCTGCGTCCGGGCCTGGAGGCCACGTTCCGCTACCGGGTCCCCGAATCGAAGACGGTCGCGCGCATCTACGAGGAGGCGCCCGACTTCCAGATGATGCCGCCGGTGCTCGCCACCGGCTACCTGGTGGCGCTGACCGAATGGGCGTGTATCGAGCTCGTGAAGCCGCACCTCGATTGGCCGGGTGAACAGACCCTCGGCACCCACGTGAACCTGTCGCACGTCGCCGCCACGCCGCCCGGCTTCACGGTCGAGGTGCGCGCGCGCCTGACGGCCGTGGAGGGCCGCAAGCTCGGCTTCGCGGTTTCGGCCCACGACGGGGTCGACACCATCACCGAAGGCACCCACGAGCGCCACGTGATCGACGCCGCGCGTTTCGCCACCCGGGTCGCCGCCAAACACGCGGCGGTGGGGTCCGCATGAAGCTCGCCGCCATCCTGGCTGCGCTGCTGCTGGCGTTGGCGGCCGGTGTGATGCCGGCCGGCGCGCAACGCGGCCCGGCACCGGCGCCGCCGGCCACCGAGGTCAGCGTCGACCAGCTGCCGCGCGAGGCGCGCGCAACGCTGGCACTGATCCGCAAGGGCGGGCCCTACCCTTACGCCAAGGACCACTCGATTTTCGGCAATCGCGAGGGACATCTGCCGAAGAAGAAGCGCGGGTACTACCGCGAATACACCGTGAAGACGCCGGGCGAGCGCACGCGCGGCGCACGGCGCATCATCAAGGGTGCGGGCGGCGAGCTGTATTACACCGACGACCACTACGGCCACTTCCGGCCGATCAAGGAATAGGAGCGCGGACGATGTCCCTCGACTCGATCGAGACGCTGCTGGGGGCCAACCGCGGGGGGGTGTGGTTCCTGCGCGACCACGCGGATCCGAAGGCGCTGCAGAAACTCGCCAATGCGGCGGGCTTCGCTTGTTTCCACATCGAAGGCAAGAACATCAACCGCAAGGAGCAGTTGATGAACGCGGTGGCCACCGCCTTGCACTTTCCCAAACATTTCGGCAACAACTGGGACGCGCTCGAGGAATGCCTCACCGACCTGGAGTGGGTGGAGGCCGACGGCTACCTGGTCTACTACGACCACATCGACGGGCTGCTCGCGACCCATCCCGACCAGTTCGAGACCCTGGTGGAAATCCTGCGCGACTCGGTGGCCTCCTGGAAGGAAGACGGCGAGCCGATGGTGGTGCTGCTGTCGGGATCGAAGGCGCCCAAGGGCGTGGCAAAACTCGAATCCGCCGCCGAGGAGTAGGCGCCCGGCTACGGACAGACGACCGGGATGCGGTCGGCCAGGTGGATTCCCGCGGGGCTCACCCGGGCGCGGTAGGCCAGCACCTCCACACCCGCGGCGATCGCCTCGCGCAGCGTGCGGCCGTATTCGAAGTCGATGCCGTCGGCGGGGCGGACTTCCCGCACATCGCCACGCTGCACGCAGTAGACCTGGACCGGGCGCAGGCCGCGGGCCTTCAGGCGCATCAGTTCGCGCAGGTGCTTGGAGCCCCGCTCGCTCACGCAGTCGGGAAACAGGGCCACGCCCCTGCTGGCCGCGGCCGTGACGTTTTTCACCTCGACGTAGCAATCCCGCCGCCCCGGGGCCTGCAGCAGCAGGTCGACGCGGCTGCGCTCTTCGCCGAAGGCGACCTCGCGCCGGACACTTGAATATCCCGCGAGCTCGCCGATGGTGCCGTCGGTGATGGCATCGGCCACCAGGCCATTGGGCAGGTGCGTGTTGATGCCCACCATCACCTTGCCGACCTCGACGATTTCCCAGGTGTGGCGGTATTTGCGCGTGGCGCTGGCGCTTTCCGAAAGCCAGACGCGGCTGCCCGGCTCGCAGCAGCCCAGAAGCGAGCCGGTGTTCGGGCATGCCGCGGTGATCACGCCGGAAGGCAGCTGGACGTCGGCCAGGAAGCGCTTGTAGCGCCGGATCAGGCGGCCTTCGACCAGCGCTGCCGCGAAACGCAAGTCAGCGCGCCGAAGCCGCCGCCGGGGCGTCGCCGCCTTTTCCCGAGTCGCTTTCGATCTGCTTGCGCACCTCGGCCATGTCCAGGGCCTTCGACCTGGAGACAACCTGCTCGAACGCCCCCTGCGCCAATGCCCCGGGCTGCGAAAACACGATGATCTGTTCGCGGAACACCATCAGCGTGGGGATCGAGCGGATCTGGAAATGCGCCGCGATCTCCTGCTCTTCGTCGGTGTTCACCTTGGCGAAGACCACATCGGGATGCTGCTCCGAGACCTTCTCGAACACCGGGGCGAACCCGCGGCACGGGCCGCACCACGGCGCCCAGTAATCCACCACGACGGTGGAATTGCCGGTCACCACCTGCTCGAAATTGTCCTTGGTCAGTTCAACAACGGCCATCACGCCTCCAGCAACGAACGCAGCATCCACGCGGTTTTTTCATGTACCTGCAAGCGCTGCGTGAGCAGGTCCGCGGTCGGCTCGTCGTTCGCCTTCTCGGCGGCCGGAAAAATCTTGCGGGCGGTCTTCGCCACCGCCTCGTGGCCCTGGACCAGCAGCCGCACCATCTCCTGCGCCTCGGGCACGCCCGCGGTCTCGGGGATCGATGTCAGCCGCGCGAACTGCGAATTGGTGCCCGGCGCGGGAAATCCGAGGGCACGGATGCGTTCGGCGATTTCGTCGAGCGCCAGCCAGAGCTCGTTGTACTGGGTCATGAACATCAGGTGCAGCGTCTGGAACATCGGGCCCTTCACGTTCCAGTGGAAATTGTGGGTCTTCAGGTAAAGCGTGTAGTTGTCGGCGAGCAGGCGCGAGAGCCCTTCGGCGATTTTCTGGCGGTCCTTTTCCGAGATGCCGATGTCGATCACGGCTTGTTTCGAGCTTTTGGTCTTGGCCATGGCGTGGCTCCTTTGGGGATTGGACAGCATGAAGCATCGCGGTTGCGCGCGCCAATCGGAAATTCCGATGGCGCCGATTGACCGGGGCTATCCCGATCCTGCGGTGTCAGCCCCCGCCTTCAACTTTCCCGCAACCTGCACCAGCGAATCCGCCAGCGCGCGCACGGCATTCGCCATGCGCTCGTCGGTGAGCCGGCCCTCGGAATCGAACGCCTGGTCGGCGCGCGCCAGCTGCACCTGGTCGGGCAACACGATCACCCGCAACCCGGAAAGCACCTGGCGCAGGTGATGGAGGTGGCGCACCCCGCCGTACGGCCCGGGCGTGGCGTTCATGATGCCGGCAACCTTGCCGCGGTAGGGCGCCAGGCCGCTGTTGGGACCCTTGCCGTCGCCGATGTCGCGCGAGAGCCAGTCGATGACATTCTTGAGCAACGCCGTGATCGACTGGTTGTTTTCGGGCGAGGAGATCAGCAGCGCATCGTGGCTCATGAAAAGGTCGCGCAGCCTGCGGGCGTTCTCCGGCATGCCCTCGTTCGCCTCCAGGTCGCCGTGGTAAACGGGCATCGGGTAGTCGTCGAGATCGACGTAGGTGACTTCGCCGCCCGCGGCGCGCGCGGCATCGGCCGCCACTCGGGCGAGTTTCTTGTTGAGCGACGCCTTGCGGGCGCTGCCGGAGAACACCAGGATGCGCGCGCCCATTTCACGACTCCGAAAGTGTGCCCATGCGCCCGGTCCGGCATGCAACCTCGGCCGCGCGCACCTGCTCCACGTTGTTCATGACAAACGGACCATGGAAAACCAGCGGACCTTCTGCGGGGGTTCCGCCGATCAGCAGCACCTCGAGTGGCGCCGATCCGGCATTGGTGAAGGTGATGGCGCCCTCGTTGCCGGTCCAGATCGCCAGCTCTCCCGTGCGCGCGACATGCGCGCCGAACGACGCCTCGCCGTCGATCACGTACGCCGCCATCTCGAAGTCTGTGGGCACGCCCTCCTCGAACGTGGCGCCCGGATCGAGGCTCACGTGGGCAACCACCAGCGGCATCAAGGTCTCGCCCGGTCCGGTGACACCCGCCAGGGTGCCACCCACCACGCGCACCGTTGCCCCGGCGGGCCTGGCGACCGCAACCGCCTCCGCGGCCAGGTTCTGGTAACGCGGCTCGGTGAGCTTGAGCGTGCGCGGCAGCGAGGTCCAGAGCTGGATGCCGTGCACGATGTGTTCCCCTTCCGTGAGCGGCATCGGCGTCTCCGCGTGGATGATCCCGCGGCCCGCGGTCATCCATTGCGCGCCGCCCGCATTGACGATGCCCGTGTGCCCCGCGGAATCGCGATGCTGCTGGCGCCCGGAAAGCAGGTAGGTGACGGTTTCGATCCCGGCGTGGGGATGCGGCCCCACACCGTCGTGGCCCGGGGTCACCCGGAACGGCCCGAAATGGTCGAGGAAAACCCACGGCCCCACCGAATGGCGCTCACGGTCCGGCAACGCCCGTCGCACCGTGAAGGTTCCTACGGGCGCGATCTGGGAGGCAACCACCCGCTCCACGGACCGGGTGGCGCTGCGCTCGGTGACGGCGTTCATTTCTTCTCCACGCTGTAGGCGCCGGGGCCGAAGGCAACCAGCATCAGCATGGCGCCCATGATCGAGACGTTCTTGAGGAAGTGGTTCATCTGGTTCTGCACCTGCGCCGCATCGATCCCCCAGAACTTGTGGAAGATGAAGGTCGTGGGGATGAGCCAGAGGAAGAAGGCGATCGCCACCCAGCGCACCTTGTAGCCGGCCATCAGCAGCAGGCCGCCGCCGAGTTCGAGCGCGATCGTCAGCGCCGCGAGGACCTGCGGCATCGGCAGCCCCTTGGAGCCGATGTAGCCGACGATGCCGTCGAATCCGCCGATCTTGCCGTAGCCGGCGACCACGAACAGCAGGCCGATGAGGATGCGCGCCACCAGGGCGATGGTGTTCACGTTGTTCTGGATCATGTTGTCCTCCTTGGATTTGGAATCGAGTGTCAGGCGAGATCGAACAGCAGGACTTCGGCGTCCTTGCCGCGGGTGATGTCCACGCGCGCTTCACCCACGATCTTCAGCGCATCGCCGGCGACGAGGGCCTGCCCGTTGACCTCGGCTTCGCCGCGGACCACGTGCACGTAGGTGCGGCGCCCGGCCTTCTGGGCAAAACCCGCGCTTTCATTGCCGTCGACCAGGGCCGCATAGAGGTTCGCGTCCTGGCGGATGGTGACCGAGCCGTCGCGCCCGTCGGGCGAGGCGATCAGGCGCAGCCGGCCCCGCTTGGACGTGGCGTCGAAGTTCCTTTCCTCATAGGCGGGGCTCGCGCCGCGCTCGCTCGGCTCGATCCAGATCTGGAGGAAGTGGACCGGGTCGCGATCGGAGGCGTTGTATTCGCTGTGCTGCACCCCGGTGCCGGCGCTCATGCGCTGGACATCACCCGGGCGGATCACCGAGCCGTTGCCCATCGAATCCTGGTGCGCCAGCGCGCCGTCGAGGACGTAACTGATGATCTCCATGTCGCGGTGGCCGTGGGTGCCGAAGCCACGGCCCGGCTGAACGCGGTCCTCGTTGATCACGCGCAGGGCGCCGAACCCCATGTGGGCGGGATCGTGGTAATCGGCAAAGGAAAAGCTGTGGAACGAGTCGAGCCAGCCGTGCTGGGCATGACCCCTTTCCTGGCTGCGGCGGACTTCATTCATGGCGTTTCCCTTCACTGTTGTTCATCGATGAAAGTTATGATGGGGCTAGTGTTTTTTGATTGAAAGTGAATAATTTGGACCCTATCATTCGAATTTACTGAATATGAGCTTGTCGCTTGATTCCATCGCTGTCCTGGACGCCATCGACCGCAACGGGTCGTTTGCCGCCGCCGGTGTGGAGCTTCATCGCGTGCCGTCAGCAATCACTTACTCCATCAAGCAACTGGAGGAGGATCTGGGCGTGGAGCTCTTCGACCGCAGCGGCCACCGCGCCGTCCTGACGGATGCCGGACGCGAATTGCTGGCCGAGGGCCGGCAGCTGCTGCGCGCCGCCGCGGACCTCGAATGCCGGGTCCAGCAGGTGGCCAGGGGCTGGGAGTCGGAACTGCGAATCGCCGTCGACACCATCGTCGGGATCGACCGCCTGTACGGTGTGATCGAGGAGTTCTATCACGAAGCCACCGGGACCCGGCTGCGCCTCTCGGTCGAGGTGCTGGGCGGCACCTGGGACGCGCTGGCCTCGGGCCGCGCGGACCTGGCGATTGGGGCGTCGGGTGACCCACCCGCGGGGCGCAGCTACGCGAACCGGGTGATAGGCCACGTCGAAATGGTGTTTGCCGCCGCTCCCTTCCACCCCATCGTGCAATCCCCCGTGCCCCTCACCGACGCCGCGATCCAGCGCCACCGCGCGGTCAGCGTGGCGGACAGCTCGCGGCTCCTCGCCCCGCGCACCGTCGGGCTGCTGTCGGGCCAGGACACCCTGACCGTGCCGACGATGGAAGCGAAGGCGGCCGCCCAGGTTGCCGGGCTGGGCGTGGGTTTCCTGCCACGATGGATCGCAGAACGGGAAGCCGCCGCCGGCCGGCTTCGGATCCTGGAGGTGGCCGGAGCGCGTGTGCGCGGAGATGTTCTCGTGGCATGGCGCCCCGGGCAGGAGGGCAAGGCGCTCAAGTGGTTCGTGAAGCGGCTGGAGGATCCGCTGGTGGCCGCGGAGTTGCTGACGTGAATCGGCACCCTTCGCGATGATGGGTACACCTGCTCGAGACCCTCTCCCCAACCCTCTCCCAAGGGAGAGGGGGCAAACGTTGGACAGGATTTCGCGATGATGGGTACGCCTGCTCGAGACCCTCTCCCCAACCATCTCCCAAGGGAGAGGGGGCAAACGTTGGACAGGATTTCGCGATGATGGGTACGCCGTATGTGGGGCGATTTGCGCCCTCGCCGACGGGACCCCTGCACTTCGGCTCGCTCGTCGCCGCGGTGGCCAGCTGGCTGGACGCTCGGGCCGCGGGCGGCACCTGGGGCGTGCGCATCGAAGACGTCGATGCCACCCGCACCGTTCCCGGGGCCGCGGACAACATCCTGCGCACGCTCGAGGCGTTCGGGCTGATCTGGGATGGCGAGGTCGTGCGGCAGGGCGATCACACCGCGCTGTATGAAGAGGCGCTCGAGCGCTTGCGCAAGCTCGGAATGGTTTATGCGTGCAAGTGCTCCCGCAAGGAAGTGGCAGACTCCGGCGCGAGTGGCATCGAAGGCGCCGTCTACCCCGGCACCTGCTCGGCGCTGAACCTCGCCGGCGGCCCCGGGCGGTCGGAGCGATTTCGCGCCGGCGCCGGGCCGATCACCTTCATGGATCGGGTGCAGGGCCGCATCGGCCACAGCGTGGCGCACGACATCGGTGATTTCATCCTCAAGCGCCGTGATGGCCTGCACGCTTACCAGCTGGCCGTGGTTGTCGACGACGCCGTGCAGGGCATCACCGATGTCGTGCGCGGAGCCGACCTGCTGTGGTCGACGCCCCGCCAGGTCGCGCTGCAACTCGCCCTGGGGTATCCCACGCCGCGCTACCTGCATGTGCCCGTCGCCGCGAATACACGGGGCGAGAAGCTGTCGAAGCAGACCCTCGCCGCGCCCGTCGGGCCGGCATCACCTTCGCGGACGCTGCGCGCGGCGCTAGCCTTCCTGGGCCAGGCCGACGCGGGCGACGGCCCGGCGCGGGAACTTCTGGCGCGCGCCGCCGCAACATGGAAGCCGGGGCTGATCCCGAAAGCCACGGCGATCCGCGCAACCTTCGGTGACAGGCCGGCAGCCGGCGACGGCATATGATCGCCCTCGATTCTTCCACGGCGTCCGAATCCAGAACGCTCGGCCCCGGCATCCAACGGGACAAGAGCGCCGCCCAACCCGGGCACGCGCGAGACGCCTGAAAGTCCCGCCATGGAGATGAAGAAAAGCAGCCGCTACGCGAAGCCCGCGATCATCGGGGTCGTGGTGCTGGTGGTGGCCGGCTCGCTGCTGGGCTTGCGCGCGAGCCAGGCGAAAAAGGAAGATAAGAAGGACCCGGAAAAGGTCTTCGAATTCGCCCCCGGCGACCTCGCCGTGATGCAGCGCGTCCCCCTGGGCCGCCAGATCCCGGTCTCGGGCTCCATGAAACCGTTGCTCCAGGCCACGGTGCGCGCCAAGGTGCCCGCCGAGGTGGCGCGCGTGCACGTGCAGGAAGGCAACCGCGTCGCTGCCGGCGCGGCCCTGGTGACACTCGACACCGCCGACCTGCAGGCCCGCTACGACGCGCAGGCCGCCGCGGTGGCGGAGGCGCGCGCCCGGCTCGACCTCGCGCGCAAGAACGAGGTGAACAACCAGGCGCTGCTGGAAAAATCGTTCATCTCCCGCAACGCCTACGACAGCGTCGCCAACACCGTGCAGGTCGCCGAAGCCAACCTGCAGAGTGCCGAGGCGCAGGCCGGCATCGCCCGCCGTGCGCTCTCCGATGCCTCGATCCGCGCGCCCTTCGGCGGCGTGGTCGCCAAGCGCTGGGTGAACGTGGGCGACAAGGTGGCCGGCGACATGCCGGTCGTGCAGATCGTGGACCTCGCGCGCATGGAGCTCGAGGCGCCGGTGCCCGTGAGCGAGATCCCCTTCGTGCGCGTGGGCCAGGAGATCCTCTTCACCGTCGACGGCTTCGCGGGGCGCAAGTTCAGCGGCAAGGTCGAGCGCGTGAACCCCGCCGCGGAGGCGGGCTCGCGCTCGATCATGCGCACGCCCTACCCCGGCGCCTCGGCCGAAGCCGTCGAGCAGGAGGTGACGCGCCGCATCGAGGAGGCCGTCAATACCGTGAGCGGCATCCGCACCATCCGCTCGGGATCGCAGCTCGGGTTCTCGTGGGTCGTGGCCGAGTTCGAGCTCGACGTCGACATCAAGACCGCGATCCAGGACGTGCGCGACAAGGTCGCCGAGGCGCGCCGCCAGTTCAACCGCGACGTGGGTGAACCCACCGTTTCGCGCGCCGACAACGACAACGACCAGCCGGTCATCTACCTCACGATGCAGTCGGACGCCCGCAGCCTGCGCGAGGTCTCGGACCTCGCCGAGCTGCTGGTGGCCAAGCGCCTGCAGGGCGCGCCCGGGGTCGGCAACATCGAGGTGAACGGCTCGGTGCAGCGCGAGCTCGCGATCCGGCTCAAGCCCGAGATGATGGCGGCCTACGGCGTGGGCATCGACCAGATCATCGCCGCGGTGCGTGTGGAAAACCAGGACGCCCCGGCCGGCTCGCTGGTCTCGGACCGGACAGAACGCGTGGTGAGGGTGCGGGGAAGGATCCGCAACGTGCAGGATTTCGAGCGCATCATCGTGGCGCGACGCGGCACCGGCGCAAACACCTCGGCGGTGACCCTCGGCCAGCTCGCCGACGTGCGCGACACCCAGCGCGAGGAAAACTCGCTCGCCACCGTGGACGGCAAGCGTGGCGTATCGATCCAGATCCGCAAGACGCGCGGGGCCAACACGATCGAGATGGCGCAGTCGATCCGCAAGCAGATCGGCGAGCTGAAGAAGGCGCTTCCCGCCGACGTGGCGCTCGAGATCACCAACGACCGCTCGGAGTTCATTCGCGACTCCGTGGACAACGTGAAGCACACCATCATCGAGGGGGCGCTGCTCACGGTGCTGATCGTCTTCCTCTTCCTGCACTCGTGGCGATCGACGGTCATCACCGGCCTCACGCTGCCGATCTCCGTATTCGCGACCTTCATTGCGATGCACGCCTTCGGCTTCACCATCAACTTCATCACGTTGCTGGCGCTGTCGCTGTCGATCGGCGTGTTGATCGACGATGCAATCGTCGTGCGCGAAAACATCGTCCGCCACCTGAAGATGGGCAAGACCCACCGCCAGGCCGCCCTCGAAGCCACGCAGGAGATCGGACTCGCGGTGATGGCGACCACGTTCACGATCGGCGCGGTGTTCGTCCCGGTGGCCTTCATGGGCGGCATCATCGGCAAGTTCTTCTACCAGTTCGGCATCACCGTCGTGGTTGCGGTGATGGTGTCGCTCTTCGTGTCGTTCACGCTGGACCCGATGCTCTCGTCGGTGTGGAAGGATCCGCCGTCGGCCTGGATGCAGCGCGGGCCGCTGGGGTGGGTGTTGCGCCAGCAGCAACATTTCATGGACTGGCTGCACGCGAAGTACGACACGATCCTGCGCTGGGCCTTCAAGGCCGAGGCGCGCAAGCTCTGGATCCCGGTGTTCTCCCTGCGCGAGCGACGCTTCGCGCGCGCCACCATCCGCAACCGGGGCATCGTGCTGTGGATCGCTTTCTTCACGCTGGTGGCCAGCTTCGCGCTGCTCGGCTCCGGCGCGATAAAAAGCGAGTTCGTCCATGGCGCGCGGCAGCGCTTCCTCGGGCAGGGGCGGCGCCACCGCTGCCGCCTCGCCGGATAGACCCGGGCGCCGCGGCAGGAACAATCGCATCCGCGCCGCGCCGGGCAACCGCCGCGGCGCTTTTCCTTGCGCGTGCGCCCGGGGAAGCCCTGACCTAGAAGCCGATGGCCCCGCCGTCCTTGCGATGGTCCGATCCCGCGCAGTAGCCATCGTCGAGGCGATGGATCAGCTGCGCGCCCCCGAAGCCGAACATCGGCCGGTCGGAAGGCACGATGCGGTGCCCGCGACGCGCGAGTTCCTCCCTCACCGACGAGGAAACGGAATCCTCCAGGCTCACGGTGAAGTCGTTGTTGACGATCCAGCGCGGCGCATCCGAACACGCCTGCGGGTTCTGGTTGTAGTCCACCAGCCGCACGATCATCTGGATGTGGCCCTGCGGCTGCATGTTGCCGCCCATCACGCCAAAGCTCATCACCGGCTGCCCGCCGCGCGTGAGGAAGCCCGGGATGATGGTCTGGAACGGGCGCTTGCGGGGGCCGACCTGGTTGGGGTGCCCGGACTCCAGGCTGAATCCGGCGCCGCGGTTCTGCAGGCTGATGCCCGTGCCCGGCACGACCACGCCCGAACCGAACCCCATGTAGTTGGACTGGATGTACGAGAACATCATCCCCTTCTCGTCGGCGGTGGTGAGGTACACCGTACCGCCGCCTTTCGGGATGAAGCCCGTCTTCGGCTCCTGCGCGCGCTTCATGTCGATCAGCTTCGCGCGATCGGCGAGGTAGGTGTCCTCGAGGAGCTGCGCGGTGGTCAGCTCCATCGTCGCGGGATCGGAGACGTGGCCCCAGGTGTCCGCGAACGCAAGCTTCATAGCCTCTATCTGCAGATGAAGACTATCGGTCGAATCCACCGGGAACGAGCTCACGTCGAAGTTGCGAAGGATGCCGAGGGCGGAAAGCGCCGCGATGCCCTGGCCGTTGGGCGGGATCTCGTGCAACTCGTAACCGCGGTATTCGATCGAGATCGGGTCGACCCAGTCATTGCGGTGGCTGGCCAGGTCGTCGAGGCTCATGGCGCCGTCATCGGCGCCGCTGGCCAGCGCGATGCGCTCGGCGAGCGCACCGCGGTAGAAACTTTCCCCGCGCGTGGAGGCGATCTCTTCCAGCGTTTCGGCCTGCTGCGGGCAATAGAAACGCTCGCCTGGATGCGGCGCGCGATCCTTCGGCAGGAAGGTCCACGCGAATTCCGAGAAACTCTTGAGGCTCACCGCCTGGTGGGCCCAGCTTGCCGCGGTGATGGGCGACACCATGTAGCTTTCGCGCGCGTAGCGGATGGCGGCCTCGAACAGGTCTTCGAAGGGCAGGCGCCCGTAACGCTTCGACAGCGTGACCCAGGCCGAGACGCAGCCCGGCACCGTCACCGAATCCCAGCCAAGCGTGGGCACCGCCTTCTTGCCGGCGAACCTTTCGGGCGTCCAGCCCGCGGGCGAGCGGCCCGAGGCGTTGAGGCCCACCAGCCGCTGGCCGTCCCAGAGGATGGCGAACGCATCGGAGCCGATGCCGTTGGAGGTGGGCTCGACCACGGTGAGCGTGATAGCCGCGGCGATTCCCGCGTCGACGGCGTTGCCGCCTTTTGCGAGCATCGCAAGGCCGGCCTGCGCCGCCAGCGGTTGCGAGGTGGCCACGACGTTCTTGGCCAGCATCGGCATGCGCTGGGACGGATAAGGGAAGCTCCAGTTGAACATCGGCTACTCCGGTTTCACGTTGGCGTCGCGGATCACCTTTGACCACTTCGCGGATTCGGACGCGATGACGGCGGCGAAGTCGGCGGAGCTGCCGCCGGTGAGTTCGAAGCCAAGCGTATTGAAGCGTTCCTTGATGGCGGGGTCGCGGAGGACCTTGTTCATTTCCGCGTTGACGCGGTCGATGACGGCCCTGGGCGTGCCCGCGGGCGCGAAGATGCCGAAGTAGTTCCAGCTGTCGAAGCCCTTGAGACCGGACTCCGAGATCGTAGGAATTTCGGGGACGACATCGGAGCGCTTCAGCGACGAGATGCCCAGGGCCTTCAGCCGTTTGGAGTCCACATGCGGCTTCGCGGTCATCACGTTGTCGAAGAGGATGGCGACGTTGCCCTGCACCAGGTCCGGTATCGACAGCTGCGTGCCCTTGTACGGCACGTGCGTGAGCTTGATGCCGGCCAGCGCCGCGAACATCTCGCTCGTCAGGTGCGCGACGCTGCCGATGCCGCTGGTCGAATAGTTGTACTTGCCCGGATTCTTCTTCGCCAGCTCGATGAATTCGGCCACCGTGCTCACGCCGAGGGTCGGGGAGGCCCCCAGGATGTTGGTCGCGTTGCCGACGTAGACGACCGGGATGAAATCCTTCACCGGGTCGTAGGCGAGTTTCTGCAGGTACGGTCCGACCGAATGCGTGCTGCCCGTGGCCAAGAGCAGCGTGTAACCGTCAGGCGTGCTTTTGGCGACCATGTCGGACCCGATGGTGCCGCCGGCGCCGGGCTTGGTGGGCCACTGCGCGTGCGCCGCGGCTGCGGCGAGCGAAAAAACGATGCATGCGGCGAGGCGAAGCGGCATGGCGCGATTCCAGGATTGCGGGGGACCGCCAATGGTAGCATCGGCAAAAAGGAGGTCCACATGTCCCGCGAGATATCAGCGCTTGTGTTCGACGCGTATGGCACGCTCTTCGACGTGCATTCCGTCACGCGCCTGGGCGAATCGTTCTACCCCGGCAAGGGCGCGGCGCTGTCGGCATCGTGGCGCGCCAAGCAGCTCGAATACACGTGGCTGCGAAGCCTCATGGGCCGCTACGAGGACTTCAGCCGAGTCACGCTGTCCGCGCTCGAGTGGACGTTCGAGAACCTCGGCATCGAACCCGCCGAAGCCGAGCGGCGGGCCCTTCTCGACGAATACCGCAGGCTCGCGATGTTCCCCGAAGTCGCCGCGGCGCTGGAGGAGCTGGCCGCGCGCCGGCCGCTCGCCATCCTCTCCAACGGGCATCCGGAGATGCTCGATGCGGTGGTGGCCCACAACGGGCTTTCCGAACGCTTCCGCGGCGGGGTGATCAGCGTCCATTCGGCGAAGATTTTCAAACCCGCGCCGTCGGTCTACCGCCTGGTGGAGGACCAGCTCGGCGTGCCGCGCACGCTAATGGGTTTCGTCTCGTCGAACGGATGGGATGCGGCGGGCGCCAAGACCTTCGGTTTCCAGACCTTCTGGATCAATCGCGGGGCCGCTCCGGTGGAGCGGCTGGGGGTTCGGCCGGACGGCGTCTTTTCCAGCCTTGCCGGCCTCGTGGATCTGCTGAAAGACTGAAGCCGGAAACACAGAGGCACAGAGGAAAAGCAACTGAATGTTCGTGCCTGTTTCTGGGTGCACGGATCATTCAATGTGTCTTTCTCTGTGGCTCTCTTTTCCTCTGTGCCTCCGTGTTTCCGGCTTTAGCGCGCGCGCAGCGCGCTACTCCTGGAAAGCCTCTTCGCGTTTCTTCGCGATCGCGGGCGAAACCACGATCAGGATCAGCGCCGCTCCGAGCACCAGCAGCGTGAGGCTGATGGGGCGCGTGACGAATACCACGGGGTCACCGCGGGAAAGCAGCAACGCGCGCCGCAGGTTCTCTTCCATCATCGGTCCGAGCACGAATCCCAGCAGCAATGGCGCGGGTTCGACCTCGAGCTTGATGAAGGTGTAGCCGATGAACCCGAAGAGTGCCGCCATCAGCACGTCGTAGGAGGCGTTGCTGATCGAATACACGCCGATGCAGCAGAAGATCAGGATCGCGGGAAAGAGGTAGTCGTATTTCACCGTGAGCAGCTTCACCCACATGCCGATCAGCGGCAGGTTGAGCACCACGAGCAGGAAGTTGCCCACCCACATCGAGGCGATCATTCCCCAGAAGAGCTCGGGCTTGGCGGTCATGATCTGCGGGCCGGGCTGGATG
>JBBREI010000027.1:0-27080 GCA_038203035.1 Burkholderiales bacterium | reverse complement strand
CGCTCGATCCGGAGATGGAGTGGACTGCGTGAAAACTGGTGTCAGAGTCGACTTTTGCTGCCCCCGGCAGGAGCCGGAATGCAAAAGTCGACTCTGACACCAGTTTTCACACCCCCAGTTCGGGGCGGTCCTTGAAGAACTCGAGCGCCTCGGGGTTCGCCAGCGCCTCCTGGTTCTTCACCGGGTCGCCGTGCACCACGGCGCGCACCGCCAACTCCACGATCTTGTTGCTCTTGGTGCGCGGGATGTCGGGCACCTGGAGGATCACTCCCGGCACGTGGCGCGGGGTGGTGTTGGCGCGGATCACTTCCTTGATGCGCCTGGCCAGCGCGTCGTCGAGCGTGAGGCCTTCCCTCAGCCGCACGAAGAGCACCACGCGCACGTCCTTCTGCCAGTCCTGGCCGATGACGATCGACTCGAGCACCTCATCGAGTTTTTCCACCTGGCGGTAGATTTCCGCGGTGCCGATGCGCACCCCGCCGGGGTTCAGCACCGCATCGGAACGCCCGTAGATGATGAGGCCGTCGTGCGACGTGATCTCGCACCAGTCGCCGTGGCGCCATACGTTGGGAAAGCGCTCGTAATACGCGGCGTGATATCTGGCGCCATCGGGATCGTTCCAGAATCCCAGCGGCATCGTCGGGAACGGTTTCGTCACCACCAGCTCGCCCTTCTGTCCGGGCGGCATCGAGCGGCCCTCGTCGTCGAAGACCTCGACGGCGTTACCCAGCATCCGGCACTGGAGCTCGCCGCGCCACACCGGGATGATCGGGCAGCCGCCGGCGAAACATGCGACGAGATCCGTGCCGCCGCTGATGGAAGCGAGGTTCACGTCCTTCTTCACGTGTTCGTAGACGAAATCGAATCCCTCCGGCGCCAGCGGCGATCCGGTGGAGAGCATCACGCGCAGATCCGGCATGCGGTGCGAATGGATCGGGTCCACCTTCACCTTCGCGCACGCATCGATGAACTTGGCCGAGGTCCCGAAGTGCGTCATGTCCTCGGCGGCCGCGAAATCGAACAGGATGTTGCCGCGGCCCATGAAGGGGGAGCCGTCGTAGAGCAGCAGGGTGGCGCCGCAGGCCAGGCTCGAGACCAGCCAGTTCCACATCATCCAGCCGCAGGTGGTGAAATAGAAGACGCGGTCGCCGGGCCTTACGTCGCAATGCAGCAGGTGTTCCTTCAGGTGCATCAGCAACACGGCGCCCGCGCCATGCACGATGCATTTGGGCACGCCCGTGGTCCCGCTCGAATAGAGGATGTAGAGCGGGTGGTTGAACGGCATCTGCTTGTATTCGACCGGCCGCGGCTTGAAACGCTCGAGGAATTGCCCCAGCGTCACGCCGTTGCGCACGCTCGCGGCTTCCGGTTCGTCGCTGATGTACGGGACCACGACGACACGCTTCACCGTCGGAAGCTGCGCCACGATCTCTGCGATGCGCGGCAGCGTCTCCACGGTCTTGCCGTTGTAGTAGTAGCCGTCGCAGCAGAAAAACACCGTCGGCTCGATCTGCCCGAAGCGGTCGAGCACGCCCTGGACGCCGAAGTCCGGCGAGCAGGAGCTGTACGTTGCTCCGAGGCTGGCGGTCGCCAGCATGGCGATCACGCTTTCCGGCATGTTCGGCAGGAAAGCCGCGACGCGATCGCCCACCTTCACGCCCGCGGCGGCCAGCGCCTGCTGCGTGCGCGAGACGATGTCGTGCAGCTCGTTGCGGGTCAGGTGGCGCCGTACCTTGTCTTCGCCCCAGAACACGATGGCGTCGGTGTCGTCAAGGTTGCGCAGCAGGTTCTCGGCGTAGTTGAGCTTCGCGTCCGGGAAGAAACGCGCGCCGGGCATCCTGTGGCCGTCGGCCAGCACGCGCTCGCCACGCGTCTGCGCGATCACGCCGCCGAAATCCCATACCTCCGACCAGAAGGCCTCAAGGTTGTCGATCGACCACTGGTACAGGTCGTGATACGTGGCGAGCGACACGCCATGGCGCTGGTTCACGCGCTGCATGAACGCCGTCATGTGAGCGGCCGCGACGCGCTCGGGCGAGGGCGACCAGAGGGGTTTGTCAGTTGTCAATCGAGTGTCCCTTCGGAAACCTTGATGTCCCTGCCGTGCGTGGCGGCCACCGCGATGGCCGCCTCGATGCCGCGCGCCATCGTGTCGATCGACATCGACGCCGTCCCGGGCCGGTCGAGCACCTGCTGTTGCGCATAAGGCACGTGGATGAAACCCGCGCGCGCACCCGACTTCTTCGTCGCGACGCAATGCAGCACGCCGTACATGAGGTGGTTGCAGACGTAGGTGCCGGCGGTGTTCGAGACTTCGGCGGGGACGCCGGCTGTGCGCATGGCCGCGGCCATCGCCTTCACCGGCAGCGTGGCGAAATACGCGGGCGGGCCCTGCGGCACGATTGCTTCGTCCACGGGTGCCGCGCCCACGTTGTCCGGGATCCGCGCGTCGTCGACGTTGATCGCGACCCGCTCGATGGAAAGGTGCGTGCGCCCGCCCGCCTGCCCCAGGCAGATCACCAGCTTCGGCTTGTGGCGTTCGATCGCCTCCGCGGCCACCTCGATCGAGCGGCGGAATTCGCAGGGCACGCGAACCTTCACGACGCGCAGGCCCGCAATGACCGCCGGCAGCAATTCGCAGACATCCCACGAAGGGTTCGATTTCTCGCCGCCGAACGGCTCGAAACCCGTCACCAGCACCACGTGTTTCTCGACCTTCGGGGCCTTGGTTTTGCGTTTCAGCATGGGAGTAACCCGGAAACCAGGTTTCCGGTTCATCGGGCCGTCCAGCCGCCATCGATGGAGAACGACGCGCCGTTGATCTGGGCCGCGGCCGCGCTCGAGAGGTACACCGCCATTGCCGCGATCTGCTCCACGGTGACGAACTCCTTCGTGGGCTGCGGCGCCAGGATCATGTCCTTCGTTACGCGCTCGACCGAAATGTTGTTCTGGCGCGCGAGGTCGTCGATCTGCTTCTGCACCAGCGGGGTGAGCACGAAGCCGGGGCAGATGGCGTTGACGCGCACGCCCTGTTCGGCCACTTCCAGGGCGGCGGTCTTGGTGAACCCGATCACGCCGTGCTTGGCCGCCACGTAGGCGCTTTTGTTGGGAGAGGCGACCAGGCCGTGCGCCGAGGCGATGTTGATCACGCGTCCCCACCTGCGGGCCTTCATCCCGGGCAGCGCGGCCTTGGTGGCATGGAAAACCGAGGAGAGGTTGATTGCGATGATGGCGTCCCAGCGCTCCTCCGGGAACTGGTCCACCGGCGCCACGTGCTGGATGCCCGCGTTGTTGACCAGGATGTCGACCGCGCCGAACTCGGCCTCGGCCGCCTTCACCATCGCGGCGATCTCGGCGGGCTTCGCCATGTCGGCGCCATGGAAGCGAGCCTTCACGCCATGGGTTTTCTCCAGCTCCGCGCGCAGCGATTCGATCTGCCCCGCATCGCCAAAGCCGTTCAGCATCACGTTGGCGCCTTCCGAGGCCAGCGACGTGGCGATGGCCCGCCCGATGCCGCTGGTGGAGCCGGTGACGACCGCGGTCCTGCCTGCAAGTTGCTTGCTCATGGTGTTTTCCAGTAGCGGATTCGAAGCCAGATGAGGGCCACCGGCGCGATCAGCGACGAGGTGGCGAAAAGCACGATCGAGACCCACGGCCCGCTGGGACCGAGGCCCGCGTGCAGCGCGGGGGTGTTGCGTAGTGTGAGGACCACCAGCAGCGGGATTGCAATCGCGGCAATCGCGCCCGCAAGGCCCGGCGTGAGCCGGCTGCCGCGCGGATACAGGTGGCGCGCGATCACGACGCAGAACACCGACATCAGCACCGGCACCATGAAGCCCACCAGCAATGCGAGGGTGATGGCCATGCCGCGATCACCGCGCGCCGCCCGCGGGGCGCAGCATCTGCACGTGCTGGATGCCGTCCTCGTCGTAGGGCGCGGAAATGGTGGTGAAGCCGAAGCTGCCGTAGAACGTCTCCAGGTACTGCTGGGCGCCGATGCGGATCGGCTGCCCGGGCCAGAGCGATTCCGCGCGCCGGATCGATTCACCCATCAGCGCCCGGCCGGCGCCGCTGCCGCGCGCGGGCTCGGTCGTCAACACGCGGCCGATGGAAGGCTCGGGGAACTTGAGTCCCGGGGGGACGAGCCGGCTGTAGGCATGGATCGGGTCGTGGCCCGCGGCCCGACCGCCACCCAACCCAAGCAGGTGCCAGCACGACGGGTCCGCGCCGTCCACGTCCTGGAAGGCGCATTTCTGCTCGAGCACGAAGACGGCCGCGCGCGCCTGGTACAGGTCGTGCACTTCCAGGGGGGTGAGCTCGTCGAAGGGGGAGAAACGCCAGCGCAGCATAGCGCCCGAAGCATACCGAAAATGGGTCCCCGGCAACCCGGGGGCATCAACAAATTATCGCGCCGGCTGCTTAACCGCGGCGGCCCTGGCCAGATGCAGCCAGGTTTCGACCACGGTGTCCGGATTCAGAGACATCGATTCGATGCCTTCGGACATCAGCCACTCGGCGAGGTCCGGGTAGTCGCTGGGCCCCTGGCCGCAGATGCCCACGTATTTGCCCGCCTTGCGGCAGGCCTGGATCGCCAGGTGCAGCATGCGCTTGACCGCGGCATCGCGCTCGTCGAAGGCCTCCATCACCAGGCCCGAATCGCGGTCGAGGGCGAGCGTGAGCTGGGTCATGTCGTTGGAGCCGATCGAAAAGCCGTCGAAGTGCCTGAGGAACTCGTCGGCCAGGATGGCGTTGGACGGGATCTCGCACATCATCACCACGCGCAGGCCGTTTTTGCCGCGCTCCAGGCCATTTTCCTTCAGGATCGCCAGCACCTTCTCGGCCTCGGAGACAGTGCGCACGAAGGGGATCATGAGTTCCACGTTGGTCAGGCCCATCGCGTCGCGCACCTTGCGCATCGCCTCGCATTCGAGGTCGAAGCAATCCCGGAACGACTTCGCGATGTAGCGCGAGGCGCCGCGGAAGCCCAGCATCGGGTTTTCCTCGGTCGGCTCGTATTTCGCGCCGCCGATGAGGTTGCGGTATTCGTTCGACTTGAAGTCGGACATCCGCACGATGACCTTCTTGGGCCAGAACGCCGCCGCGATGGTCGACACCCCTTCGGCGATCTTGTCCACGTAGAAACGCACCGGGTTTTCGTAGCCGCGCGATTGCCGGGCCACCTGCGCGCGCAGATCCCCCGCGATCTGGTCGAATTCCAGGCACGCCTTCGGATGGATGCCGATGGTGTTGGAGATGATGAATTCGAGGCGCGCCAGGCCCACGCCGTCGTTGGGCAACTGGCAGAAGTCGAAGGCCAGCTGCGGGTTGCCCACGTTCATCGCGATCTTCACCGGGATCTCGGGCATCTTGTCGAGCTTCACCTCGATCGATTCGAAATCCATCTTCCCGTCGTAGATGTAGCCGGTGTCGCCCTCGGCGCAGGAGACGGTCACGTCCGAGCCGTCCTTGAGCTTGTCGGTCGCGTCCTCGCAGCCCACCACCGCGGGCACGCCGAGTTCGCGCGCGATGATCGCCGCGTGGCAGGTGCGCCCGCCGCGGTTGGTGACGATGGCCGCGGCGCGTTTCATCACCGGTTCCCAGTTGGGGTCGGTCATGTCGGTGACCAGGACGTCGCCGTCCCTGAACTGCTCGATCTGCGCGACGTTGGCGATCACGCGCACCTTGCCCGCACCGATCTTCGAACCGATGGCGCGGCCCTCCGACAGGACCCGGCCCCGCTTGCCGATGCGGTAACGCGTCAGCGTGTCGCGGCGCGTTTCCTGGCTCTTCACCGTTTCCGGGCGCGCCTGCAGGATGTAGAGCTTGCCGTCGTCGCCATCGCGGCCCCACTCGATGTCCATCGGGCGGCCGTAGTGCCTCTCGATCGCCATCGCGTATTTCGCCAGCTCCTCGACGTCGGCATCGGAGAGCGAGAAGCGGTCGCGGTCCTTTGCGTCCACCGGCACCTCGCGCACCGACTTGCCGGCCTGCGCCGACTCGCCGAAAACCATCTTGATCGCCTTGGTGCCCAGAGTGCGGCGCAGGATCGCCGGATTGCCCCGCGACATGCACAGCTTGGAGACGTAGAACTCGTCCGGGTTGACCGCGCCCTGGACCACCATCTCGCCCAGGCCGTAGCTGGAGGTGATGAACACCACCTCGCGGAAGCCCGATTCGGTATCCATCGTGAACATCACGCCGGCCGCGCCCGTATCGCTGCGCACCATGCGCTGCACACCCGCGGAGATGGAGACGTCGGCGTGGGTGAAGCCCTTGTGCACGCGGTAGGCGATGGCACGGTCGTTGTAGAGCGATGCATAGACGCGGCGCACGGCTTCGAGCACGTGGTCCACGCCGCGGATGTTGAGGTAGGTCTCCTGCTGGCCGGCAAACGACGCGTCCGGCAGGTCTTCGGCGGTGGCCGAAGATCGCACGGCGAAGCTGGCGGCGTCGGCGCCCTGGGCCACGCGCGCGTATTCCTCCCGGATCTGCTTTTCCAGCTCCGGGGGCAGCGCGGCCTGCTCGACCCAGCCGCGGATCTCGGCTCCGGCCTTGGCGAGCGCACGGACGTCGTCCACGTCGATGGCCTTGAGCGCCGCGGTGATGCGCTGCGTGAGCTGGTTGTGGGCGAGGAAGTCGTCGAACGCCCGGGCCGTGGTCGCAAACCCGCCCGGCACCCGCACGCCGGTGGCGGAAAGCTGGCTGATGAGCTCGCCCAGGGAGGAGTTCTTGCCACCCACCGTCGCGACATCGGTCACGCGCAGGGATTCTAGGGGGAGGACGTAACGCGTGGCCATGGGATTGTTCTTCGCGGAGAAGACGGCTTGGAGGCTTGCAATTATAGCGAACGGTGCATGACAATGTTGCGCCGCATCAGAAGCCCCGCCTCCCCTCCGGATAGACCATGTCAAACCGCAAGCGAGTGTTTTTCGTCTCGGACCGCACCGGCATCACCGTGGAGGCCCTCGGCTCATCGCTGCTCACCCAGTTCGGCGGCATCGACTTCCTGCGGGTGACCCTGCCCTTCATCGACACCATCCCCAAGGCAATTCAAGTGGTCGCCCAGATCAACGAGGCGCACCACGACACACACCAGCGCCCGCTGGTCTTCAGCTCCATCGTCGACGACGAGGTGCGCGCCGAGATCAACAAATGCGACGGCCTGGTGCTGGATGTCTTCGAGCGCTTCATCGTCCCGCTCGAAGGCGAGCTCGGGCGCAAGTCGACCCACGCGGTGGGCCGTTCCCACAGCGCCGGCAACGCCAAGGACTACAACCACCGCATCGAGGCAATCAACTACACGCTATCCCATGACGACGGCGTGACCCACCGCGGGCTGGACGAAGCCGACATCGTGCTGGTGGGTGTCTCCCGCAGCGGCAAGACGCCCACCTGCCTCTACATGGCGATGCAGTTCGGCATCAAGGCCGCCAACTACCCGCTGATCCCCGAGGACCTGGAGGCCAACCGCATCCCGCCGTCCCTCGTCCCGCTCAAGGGCAAGGTCTGGGGCCTGTCGATCACCGCCGAGCGGCTGCACCAGATCCGCAGCGAACGCCGGCCCGACTCCACCTATGCGTCGCTCGAGAACTGCAGCTACGAGGTGAAAGCTGCCGAGAAGCTGATGCGCAACGCCGGGATTCCCTACCTCGACTCGACCACCAAGTCGATCGAGGAGATCGCGACCCACATGCTGCATGAGGCGCATCTCGTCCGCCGCGTCTACTGACTACTTCAGGGAACTGACTACTTCGGGGAACTGACTACTTCAGGGAACGCAGATTAACGCCGATGCCACGCCGATGGCCGCCGATAAAAGCAAGAAAAGAGAATGGTTCGCGGCAATTCAAGCCATGGCACGAAGCCCATATGTCTTTTAGTTCGCGGGGTGCATCGGCGGCAATCGGCGTTCCCTGAATGAACAAGGAGCGGCAGCGGCAACGGAAATGATGTGCGAAGATACCCCGATAAAAGGGGCGCCCGCCCCGAGAAAACACACACCGTCTGAGGAGAATGCAATGAAAAACCAGAAGCGCGTGCTTCCCGCCCTGCTGCTGTCGCTGTTCGCCGCCACCGCGGTCCCCACCGCCGGCGCCGCCCAGTTCTCGAACATCTATGTCTTCGGTGACAGCCTTTCGGACGTCGGCTACTTCCGCGGCTTCCTCGCCAGCGCCGGTGTTCCCGCCCAGCTGGCCTCGATCATGGGCCGCTACACCACCAACCCGGGCCCGGTGTGGTCGGAACTGGTGGCGCAGTACTACGGCCTGTCCGCCACCTCCAGCAATGCCAGCAACGGCAACGTCTTCGCCCAGGGCGGCGCCCGCGTGACCGAGGTGCCCGGCGTCTCCACGCCCCCGGGCCAGGCGCAGCGCCCGGTGGCCACCCAGATCAGCGAATACCTGACCCGCGCCAACAACACCGCCGATCCGAACGCGCTCTACACCGTCTGGGCCGGCGCCAACGACCTCTTCTTCAACCTCGGCGTCCTGCAGGCGGGCGGCATCACCCAGGCACAGCTGCAGACCAACGTGCTCGCCGCCGCCACCGCGGAGATCGGCCAGATCGCGCGCCTCAAGGCCGCCGGCGCGCAATACATCGCCGTCTTCACACTGCCCAACATCGGCGCGACGCCCGCTTTCGGCACCAACCCGCTGGCGCCGGCCGTCACCCAGCTTTCCGCCGGTTACAACACCACGCTTTTCACCGGGCTGCAGGGTGCGGGCATCAAGGTGATCCCGGTCGACACGTTTTCGCTTTTCAACCAGATCCTGGCCAATCCGGCCGCGTACGGCTTCACCAACACCACCGGCATCGCCTGCGGCGCCTTCCCGCCGGTGACCACGGCGGCCACCGCCAACTCGCTCTTCTGCTACACCGGCAACCTGGTGGCGCCGAACGCGAACCAGAGCTACATCTTCGCCGACTTCGTGCACCCCACCAGCGCGGCGCACGCGATCGTCGCGCAGTTCACCACCTCGCTGATCGAGGGGCCGACGCAATACGGGCTGCTGGCGGAATCGGCCTTGAGCCAGCGCGCGCGCCATGTGCGCTCCATCGGCGACGGCCTGTTCAAGGGCCGCCAGGAACAGCTGGGCAAGCTGGGCGTCTTCGTCGCGGCCGATGGCGGGGACTTCAAGATCGAATCCGGCACCGGCAACACCGGCGTCGACAGCCGCATCCGATCGGGCACCGTCGGCCTGACGATGCGCGCCTCGGAATCGGTCACCATCGGCGTGGGTTACGGGCACAGCCGCAACAAGTCATCGTTCGGGCAGAGCGCGGGCAGCTTCCAGACTGGCGAAAACGTCTGGTCGCTCTTCGGCTCAGTCAACTCGGGCGGCTTCTACGGTACCGGCGTGGTGTCGATCGCCGACATCGAATACACCGGCATCCACCGCAACATCCAGCTGGGCCCGGTCCTGAGCACCACCAACGCAAACGCGGAAGGCTCCAATGCCTCGGCGTATCTGTCCGCCGGCTACGACTTTCGCCTCGGCCGCTTCGCCATCGGGCCGACGCTGGCCGTCACCACCCAGAACGTCGACGTGAACGCTTTCGACGAAGCGGGCGGCGGTGCGGCCGGCCTGCGCATCCAGTCGCAGAAGCGCCGCTCCGAAGTCTGGAGCGTGGGCGCGCGCGCCTCGGTGGACCTCGGCGGCTGGACGCCGTGGGTGCGAGTCACCGCCGACAAGGAACGCCGTGACGACGTGCTCTTCGTCTCGGCCACCCCGCTCAGCATGCTCGCCATCAACTCCACGTACGACATCCCCGCCTACGCGCCGGACACCAGCTACATCACCGGCTCGATCGGCGTGAACGGCGCCATCACGCCGAACGTCGCGGTAGGCATTGCCTACACCAAGGTGTCCGGACGTTCGGGCATCAAGGAAGACGGCGTGAGCGGCGTGATCTCGGTGCGCTTCTGAAACCCGCAGGCAGGTGAAGCGCGTTCACGCCGCGGCCAACCTGCCCGAGGCCCACCTGCTGGTGGACCTGCTCGCCGACCGGGGCATCCGGGCGCGTATCTTCAATGCCAACGCGTCCAGCCTGGCCGGCGAGCTTCCGATCGACGCCGCGCTTCCCCAGGTCTGGGTCGACGATCCCGCCGACG
Organism: Burkholderiales bacterium; assembly: GCA_038203035.1. Lineage (GTDB taxonomy): Bacteria > Pseudomonadota > Gammaproteobacteria > Burkholderiales > Usitatibacteraceae > Usitatibacter. The sequence goes on along the minus strand of JBBREI010000027.1, from coordinate 16,969 downwards.
CAGACCGCGCGCGCGAGGTGATCCTGGAATACAGCCGCCATCCCGTCTCCACCGCGGTGGTCAAATGCCCGGTTTGCGGGGAGGAGAATCCGGGTTCTTTCGACCTTTGCTGGAATTGCGGCGCGGGGCTGGAGAAGTGAGCGCCTGGCGCTAATCGGAACTTCAGGACCCAACTGACCACTTCAGGGAACGCCGATTTCCGCCGATGCCACGCCGATGGCCGCCGATAAAAGCAAAAAGAGAATGGTTCGCGGCAATTCAAGCCGTGGGACGAAGCCCACATGTCCTTTAGGCACGAAGCCCATAGGTTTTTTCAGTTCGCGGGGCGCATCGGCGGCAATCGGCGTTCCCTGAAGTAGTTCCTCGAGCTAGGGAGTCCCGATAAAGAGATAAAACCGCCCGCGGCCATTCTTGGCGTCGGCGACGCCGAAGTAGACAGGACCGAGGGGCGTGGTGGCCGCAAGATAGGCGCCGAACGACCGCTGCCACCCGGACAACGAAGTCTCGGTGATGAGTTTGTTCATCTTGCCCGCCTCCACCGAGATCCCCGCCAGCACCGTGAGGCCGTAGAGCGGCGTGCCGAAGTTGAGCCGGTACTGCCCCTCGAGCCGCCCGAACGCGTAATCGCCCCCGCGCATCTGGTCGTTTGCGAAGCCCGAGAGCCGCCGCGGGCCGCCGAGCGTGAAAGCGTCGCCCAGCGGCAGCTCTCCCTTCAACGCCGTGCCGCCTTCAAGTCCTCCCAGCACCACCCACCGGCCGAGTGAATAGGCGGCGCCGAAACGCGCCTCGGTGCGTGAATACTCGGACCCGCCGGCCGTCACGCTCAGCGCGTCGAAGTGCGTGACGTCGAGCTTGACGCCACGCGTGGGGAAAAACGGCTGGTCGTAGGTGTCGATGGCAACGGCCGCCGTGGGCCCTGCGAGGCGCTCCGTGAGGTTCAGGAATGCGTTGGGCCCGGTGTCGAGGATCGCGCCGATGCGCCGCTCCACCCATCCCGCCCGCACCTGGCCGTGCACGCTGAGGTTGGCACCGGCTTCCACACCACCCGCGTTCTGCTGGATGCGGTAGACCGCCGTGCGATCGCCCTCGAAGTACAGCGGCGCCTTGCTCAGCTGCGTGGAGGCGTAGGGCCGCACGAACCAGCGGTGGCGCTTGTCGAGCGGCTGGTAGAACTCCGTGTCGATCCCCTGCTGGCTGCCGATCTGCCCGCCCACCAGCCACTCGCCGCCAAGCGAGTTCATCCACGTGCTGCGGTAGAGCGCGCGAAAGTTGTAGCTCGAATCGCTGCGAAAATCCGATGCCAGGTTGAGGCCGAAGCGCAGGTAGTTCGGGCCCCAGGGCTTTTCCACCGGCGTGATGCGAAGGATGGTCTTGTCGCGCGTTCGCACGACGTTGTAGTCGAGCGAGTTGAGGTCGCCTTGCTCGAACTCGCGCACCAGGTCGCGCGCCAGCGCCTGCGTGTCGAGCGGTTCGCCCTCGCGCTGGGTGATGCCGCGCCGGATGGTGTCGCGGCTCACGAAACGCGTGGGCTCGACCACCACCTGGTCGACGACGGGGGCCTGGTGCGCTTCGGCCATGCGCAAGTGCGACTGCCACGAGGCGTACACGTTGGGCGCCACGCTGAAACGCTTCAGATCGCCGGCCGCCTGCCGCGCCGCCTTCCGGCCGAGCTCCGCGGCATCGAGCTGGCGCGTGAAAGCGGTGGACGTGATGCCGCCGAGATCCGGGCGGATGTAGACGTCGCCGGGCCTGAGGGCAGACATCGAGCGGGCGACGTTCTGTTCGGTGAGCAGGTTCACGACCTGCCCCAGCACCGTCACGATGCCCTTCACCTCGTCGGGATTGAAGAGCGGCGAGCCCACGTTCACCGCGATGATCACGTCGGCCTGGCAGAGGTCGCGCGCCTCCGCGATCGGCAGGTTGTCGGTCAGGCCGCCGTCGACCAGCTTGCGCCCCTCGCGCAGCACCGGTGCGATCAGCCCCGGCACCGACATGCTGGCGCGCATCGCCGAGGTGAGGTTGCCGCTGCGCATCGCCACGCGTTCGCCGTTGCCGATGTCGGTGGCGATGATCGCCAGCGGCATGCGCAGCTGCTCGATCGGGCGGTCGCCGAGGTCCGCGCGCACCATCTGGTTGAAGAAGAGCTTGAGCTTCTCGCCGGCCACCGCGCCTTCGCGGAACTTCAGGCCCTCGCCCGAGATGCCGAACTCGATGCCGGAATAGAAGCGGTCGTCGAGATCCTTGCGGCGTATGTTCACCTGGTCGCGCCCGGCCGAATCGTCGAACATCGTGGCCCAGTCGGTCTTGCCCACGATGCCGACGATGTCCGCGGGGGCCACCCCGGCGGCGTACGCGCCGCCCACCAGCGCGCCCATGCTGGTGCCGGCGATGCAGCTTACCGGGATGTGCATCTCCTCCAGCACCTCGAGCACACCCAGGTGTGCGCCGCCCCTGGCGCCGCCGCCACCCAGCACCAGGCCGATGCGCGGCGGGAACTGGGCAAGGGCCGGCGCCGAAAGCAACGCGGCGAGGACGAGGAGGACGGCGGCTGGACGGGGCATCTACATCTTGAGACTGAAGGGCGTGAAGCGCGTTCCCCGGTCGTAGTGGTCAACCTGCTCCGCGCGCTTGAGGGCGCCCACGATCAGGTAGGTGACCGGCGTGAAAAGCACCTCCACCACCACCTTGGCGACGAATTGCGCCAGCATCACCATCGGCAGCTTGTCGTTCGGGATGATGCCGGTGCCGTAGAAGGCCAGCGGGTAGAAGAGCAGCGAGTCGACGCCCTCGCCGAAAATCGTCGAGCCGATGGTGCGGCTCCAGAGCCATCGGCCCCTGGTGGCGATCTTCATCTTCGCCAGCACGAAGGAGTTCACGAATTCGCCGCAGAAATACGCAACCATCGAGGCGAGCGAGATGCGCCACGCCGCCCCGAAAGCCACCTCGTAGGCCTGCTGGTTCTTCCAGAACGGCGCCGGCGGCAGGCTTACCACCACCCAGGCCATGAACGATGCAAACGCCAGGCCCGCGAAGCCGGCCCAGATCACCCGGCGGCTGCGCGCGTAGCCGTAGACTTCGGTGAGGATGTCGCCGAAGACATAGGAGATCGGGAAAAACAGGACCCCGGCGCCGAAGGTGAGTACCCCGATGAGCGGCAGGTCCACCTGCGCGATCTTGGCGGGGCCGATGAGGTTCGAGCACACCAGGATCACGACGAACGCGACCATTACGAACTCGTAGTACCTGAACTGGCGGGACTCTGGAGTTTTCAAGAGGTTTCTCCGACTCTTTGGTTTAAGGAACTAACGCCGTAAACACAGAGACCCTCGAGGACAAGAGGGCCACGGAGAACGACGCAAGGATGCATGAAGTTCGTAGCCAGGGGCCCATTGCGCGAACTGGCATGATCATTTGCCTTTCCCTCTGTGGCCCTCTTCTCCTCGGAGTCTCTGTGTTTCCGGCTGGTGTTTATCTTACTAGGCGTTGCCGGGAGGCTTCGAACAAGGCAATCGTCCCCGCCGCGCCGGCATTGAGCGACTCGATGCCCCTGGCCATCGGGATGCGCGCGCGAATGCAAGCCGCAGCCCGCAGCTGCGGGGAAAGCCCGGCGCCTTCGTTGCCCACCAGGATGGCCACCGGCGCGCGCAAGTCCACTGCGTAGATCGACCGGTCGCCATCACCGGCCAGCGCGATGGAGGCGCCCCTGAATGCCGCCACGTAGCCGGCGAGATCGGCCTGCTCCACGACATTCACGATGAAGTGGGCGCCCATCGCGGCACGCAGCACCTTCGGCGACCAGGCGAAGGCGCAGCCCGGCGAGAGCAACACGTGGTCCGCGCCCGCCGCCGCGGCGCTGCGCAGCAGTGTGCCGACGTTGCCGGGGTCCTGGATCTCGTCGAGCAGCAGCACCAGCTTCGCATCGGGGCCGGCCGCGCGCGCGGCGGGCGTGTGAATGCTGGCGATGACGCCGGTCGGCGATTCCACCGTCGACAACGCGTCGAAGAGCGTGTCGGACAACAGCGTCACCCGGGCCGGCGCCGACCGCTCCACCAGCCCCGCGATCTCCCGATCCTCGAGCCCGGCGCGGTTCACCATGACCTCTTCGGGGCGCTGGCCGGAATCCAGGAAGGCTCCCAGCAGGTGCGGGCCGTCGATCACCGACAGCCCGCTCCTGCGCCGCACGCCTGCGTTCGAGACCAGCCTGGCCATCGCCTTGAAAGCGGGGTTTTCCCGCGAGGCGACCGTTTTCATCTCAGAACTCGAGCGCCGGTTGCAGCAGCGCCTGCACCGGCTCGAAGCTGCGCCGATGGATCTCGCACGGGCCGCGCAGGCGCAGCGCCGCCAGGTGCTCCGGGGTGCCGTAGCCCTTGTGGCTCGCGAAACCGTAGCCGGGGTAACGCTTGTCCATCAGCGCCATCTCCGCGTCACGCGCCACCTTGGCCAGGATCGAGGCCGCCGAAATCGCGGCCACCAGCTGGTCGCCCTTCACGATGGCGCGGCAACGCAGGTGGATGTCCGGCAGCATGTTGCCGTCGACGCAGACTTCGTGTGGTTCCATGCCCAGCGATTCCACCGCGCGTTTCATCGCCAGCAGGCTCGCGCGCAGGATGTTGATGCGGTCGATCTCTTCCACCGTGGCGTGGGCGATCGACCAGGCGAGCGCGCGCTGCTTGATGCGATCCGACAGCTTCTCGCGCACGTTCGCCGGTATCTGCTTGGAATCCACCAGGCCGTTGATGCGCGGGCGCGCGGGATCGAGCACCACCGCGGCGGCGAACACGCAGCCCGCGAGGGGCCCGCGGCCGGCCTCGTCAACGCCGCAGAGCAGCGTGGCTTCGTTCGGTATGGGGTAGCGGCGCGGCATTTCGGTGCACGGTTTCCTGGAGGTAGGGCTCGAGCGCCTGGACCAGGCGCGCGTCGTGGCCACACGCAAGGCTTCGGTGCAGCCGGGCGAAATGTTGTTCCATGCCGTTGCGGGCCGCCTTGCTGTCGAGCAGGTTGCCAAGCGCCTGCGCCAGATTGGCAGGGGTCGCGTCGGCCTGCAAGAGCTCCGGCACCACGAAGGCGCCGGCCAGTATGTTCGGCAGCCCCACGTAGGGCTGGATGCGCTTGCGCATCACCATGCGGTAGGTGAGCGGGTTGAGGCGATAGGTGATCACCATGGGACAGCGGGCCAGCGCGGCTTCCAGCGTGGCGGTACCGCTGGCCACGATCGCGGCCTGCGCGGCGTGCAGCGCCAGGCGGGCGTGCCCGAACAACATCTCGATCGGCAGCTCGAGGGCTTCCTTCACGTACAGGCGCGACTCGAAGTAGTCGCGTGTCTCGCGCGTCGCGAACGGGACGAAGAAACGCAGCTCGGGGCGTTTCCGGGAAAGGATGGCGGCGGTGTCGATGAGCAGGTCCGAATGCAGCTCGAGCTCGTTCACGCGGCTGCCGGGCAGCAGGGCCACGGGCACCGTCGCCCCCGCCAGGCGAAGCTGCGCGCGCGCTTCGGCCCGGTCCGGGGCCAGCGGCATGGCGTCGGCGAGCGGGTGGCCCACGTAGCTCACCGCGATGCCGGCGTCGCGGTAGATCGCCTCCTCGAACGGGAACATCACCAGCATGCGGTCGACGGCGCGGCCGATGGCGTGGATGCGTTCCGGGCGCCAGGCCCAGATCGAGGGGCTCACGTAGTGGACGGTGCGGATGCCCGCTTCCTTCAGCCGCGCCTCCAGGCCGAGGTTGAAGTCGGGCGCGTCGATGCCGATGAAAAGCGCCGGGCGCTCGGCCAGGAGGGTGCGCGCCAGGTTGCGCCGGATCGCCAGCAACTCGCGCAGGCTCTTCAGCACTTCCACGTAACCGCGCACCGCCAGCTTTTCCATCGGGTAGAGGCTGCGCGCGCCTTCGGCCTGCATCCTGGGCCCGGCGATGCCGAAGAACTCGAGGTCGGGGCGCGCGGCCTTGAGCGCGCGGATGAGCGCCGCGCCCAGCATGTCACCCGAGGCCTCCCCGGCGACGACGGCGATGCGCACCGTCACCGCAGGATGCCGCGCGTGGATTTGTCGAGGAAATCGCTGAGCAAGCGCACCTCGGGCACCCCTTCGCCCTGGCGCGCGAGCTCGGCCTTCGCGTCGGCCAGCGAGAGCCCGGACTTGTAGAGGGTGCGGTAGGCGCGCTTGAGCCCCGCGATGGCATCGGGCGTGAAGCCGCGGCGCTTGAGGCCCTCGGAATTGATGCCGAACGGCGCCGTGGGGTTGCCCGCCACCGTGACGAAGGGCGGGACGTCCTGGGTGACCACGCTGGCGATGCCGGCCATCACGTGGGCGCCGACCTTCACGAACTGGTGCACGCCGACGAAGCCGCCCAGGATCGCCCAGTCGCCCACCTCGACATGCCCGGCGAGCGTGGCGTGGTTGGCGAACACGGTGTTGTCGCCCACCACGCAATCGTGCGCCACGTGGCAGTAGGCCATGATCCAGTTGTCGCTGCCCACGCGCGTGACGCCGGCATCCTGCGCCGTGCCGCGGTTGAGCGAGCAGTATTCGCGGATGGTGTTGCGGTCGCCCACTTCGAGGCGCGTGGGTTCCCCCTGGTACTTCTTGTCCTGGTTGGCCTCGCCGATGGAGCAGAAATGGAAGATGCGGTTGTCGCGGCCGATCCTCGTGTGCCCGGTGATCACGTTGTGCGCGCCGATGGTTGTGCCTTCCCCCACCTCCACATCCGCGTCGATGACCGTGTAGGGGCCGACGGTGACGTTTGCGCCGAGCTTCGCGCGGGGGTCGATGATGGCGGTTTTGTGGATCGTGGTCATGGATGCAAAGAGCGCTGGAAACGCAGATGGCCGTTCGATCACAGCGCGCGAAGCGCGCACAGCAGCTGCGCCTCGGCGGCGACCTTGCCGCCCACCTTCGCCACGGCGGTGAACTTGGCCATGCCGCGGCGATTCTGGCCCGCCTCGACCTCGAGTCGCAGCTGGTCGCCGGGGGTCACCGGGCGCTTGAACCGCGCACCGTCGATGCCGACGAAGTAGTAGACCCACTTGCCGTCGTTCTTGTGGCCCACGCTCTTGAGCGTGAGGACCGCGGCGGCCTGCGCCATCGCCTCCACGATCAGCACGCCCGGCATCACCGCGTAGTGCGGGAAGTGGCCGGGGAAAAACGGCTCGTTGATCGAGACATTTTTCAGCGCCACGATGCGCTTGTCCTTCTCGAACTCCACCACCCGGTCGATCAGCAGGAACGGATGGCGGTGCGGCAGGTATTCCTTGATCTCCTCGATCGACATCTCACTCACGGCCGTCTCCGGTGGGTTTCCTGGGTATGCGGCGCACGTACTCGTCGAGCCGGCGCATGTGGACCGCGTTCTTCAGCCACTGGGCGTGCGGCATCGCCGGGGTTCCGGAGGTATAGATGCCGGGTTCGGTGATCGACTTGGTCACGAAGGTGAAGCCCGAAATGGTGACCCCATCACACACCGTGATGTGCCCCACGATGCCGACGCCGCCGCCGATCATGCAGTTGCGCCCGATGGTGACGCTGCCCGATATCCCGGTGCACCCGGCGATCACCGTGTGCGCGCCGATCACGCAGTTGTGGCCGATCTGTATCTGGTTGTCGAGCTTCACGCCGTCGCCGATCACGGTGTCGTCGAGCGCGCCGCGATCGATGGTGGTGTTGGCGCCCACCTCCACCTCGTCGCCGATGCGCACCGCGCCCACCTGCGGGATCTTGATCCAGCGATCGGCTTCGCGCGCCATGCCGAAGCCGTCGGCGCCGACCACCACGCCCGAGTGCACGATGCAGCGCGCGCCCACGGAGCAGCCGGCGTAGATGGTGACGCGCGGATGCAGCCGTGTGCCCGGGCCCACCCGCACGCCATCACCCAGGATCGAATGCGCGCCGATCACGGCGCCATCACCCACCTCGCATCCGGCGCCCACCACGCTGAAGGCCCCGATTTGCGCGCCCGCCGCGATGCGCGCCGTGTCCGCGACCTGCGCGCTGGGGTGGACGCCTGGCACGGGCAGGGGCGCGGGGTGGAAGAGGCCGACGGTGCGGGCGTAATACGCGTAGGGATTGGCCGCCACGATCCGCGGCATGGTGCCGGCGTCGCGATCGGCCGGCGACAGGATGACGGCGCCCGCGCGCGTGGCCGCCAGTCGCGGGCGGTACCTGGGATTGGCGAGGAAGGTGATGTGCCGCGGGCCGGCCGAATCGAGGGTGGCCACGCCGGTCAGCGGCGCGCGGACCTCTCCCACCGCTTCTCCGCCCAGGCGCGCGACGATTTCAGCGAGGGTGAGCGCGACCGGCGAGGGATCGGTCCCCATGGCTTACTTGTCGGCGAGGGCCTTGATGACCTTCTCGGTGATGTCGATGCGGCTGCCGGCAAACACCGCTTCCTGCAGGATGAGGTCGAACTTCTCCTGCTCGGCGATCTGGTTGATCACGCGGGTGGCGCGCTCCTGCACGCGCGCGAGCTCTTCGTTGCGGCGCAGGTTGAGGTCTTCGCGGATCTCGCGCTGCACGCGCTGGAAGTTGCGGCTGATGTCGGCAAGCTGGCGCTCTTTCTCGCGGCGCGCCGATTCCGGCATCGTCACGTTGTCGCGCTCCAGCTCGGTCTGCATGTCGCGCCCCTGCTTTTCGAGCTTGCCCAGCTCGGCGTTGCGGGCGCTGAATTCGCGCTCGAGGACCTGCTGGGCGCGTTTCGCCGGCGCGGCCTCGCGGAACACGCGTTCCGTGTTGACGAAGCCGATCTTCATCTCGGCGGCGTTGGCTGCCGAGGCGGACAGTGCAAGCGCGATCGCAACAACGAACATTTTCATGGGGTCACCTGTTTGCCGGCGTTGAGCGGCTCCAGTCCGCTCAAACGACGTTCCCGCTGCTTTCCGAACCACCGCTAGAAAATCTTGCCGAGCTGAAACTGGAATCTCTCTATCTTGTCGCCTTCCTTCTTGCGTACCGGCGCGCCGAACGAGAAGCGCAGCGGGCCCACCGGCGAATCCCAGCTGATCGCCAGTCCGGTGCCCACGCGCAGGTCGCCCGCGGACATCTTGTCCCCCGGACCCCAGACGTTGCCGATGTCGGCGAAAAGCGCCAGGCGCACGTTCCTTTCCTTGTAGCCGGGCATCGGGAACAGCACCTCGAAGTTGCCGATGAAGCGGCGGTCGCCGCCCAGCACGTCGCCGTTGGTGTCGCGGGGCCCGAGCGTGGCGGTTTCGAAGCCGCGCACGGAACCCACGCCGCCGGCGTAGAAGTTCTTGAAAAACGGCAGCGGCTTGCCGCTGTAGCCGTCCGCGTAACCGACCTCGCCGTTCAGCATGAAGGTGAGGAAGGACCACTTTTCCGGCGTGAAGAAATACTGGCTCTGGTAGGTGGTGCGGTGGTACTTGAGGTCGCCCGGCGGGATGCCGACCTCGAAGGCGATTTCGTTCAGCCATCCCTTGGTGGGCCAGGTCAGGCTGTCGCGCGTATCGCGCGAAAAGGAGATGTTGGTGCGTAGCGTGTCGCTGCGTTCGCCGAACTGGTTGATGAAATCGAGGTAGCGCTGCGGCGCGGTGGGATCAACCTGGAGCTTGGTGCGTTCGCCGGTGAGGCCCACGTTGACGGTGTCGAATTCGGTGACCGGGATGCCGAAGCGCATGCCGACGCCGGTGGAATACGTGTTGTACGCGGCGACCGAAAGCGTGGAGGTGTCGACGTCGCGGCGGAAGAAGTCGAAGCCGCGCGAGATGCCGTCCGCGGTCCAGTACGGGTCGACGAAGGTGAACGAATACGCCTTGTTCACCTGGCCGTTGTTGATCTGGAAGGCCAGCATGTTGCCGGTGCCCATGATGTTGGCCTGCGAGACCGAGGCCTGCACCGTGAGCTTTTCCGCCGCCGAATAGCCGACGCCGAAGTTGAGGGTGCCGGTATTGCGTTCGACCAGGGTCACGTTGATGTCGACCTGGTCGGTGGTGCCCGGGACCGCCGGCGTTTCGATGTTGACCTCGGAGAAGTAGCCGGTGCGCTGCAGCCTTTCCTTGGAGCGCGCGATCTTCTCGAGCGAATACCAGGAGCTTTCGAGCTGGCGCAGTTCGCGGCGGACGACATCGTCCTGGGTTTTCTGGTTGCCGGTGACCGAGATGCGGCGCACGTAGACGCGCCGGCCCGGATCGACGAAGAAGGTAAAGGCGGCGACGCGTTTTTCCCGGTCGAGGTCGGGCACCGGGTTCACGTTGGCGAACGAATAGCCGTCGTTGCCCAGGCGGTCGGCGATTTTCTTGGTGGCCTCCACGATCTTCTCGCGCGAGAAGACATCGCCCTGGCGCACCTTCACCATGTCGCGCAGTTCCTGCTCCTTCACGATCAGGTCGCCGCTGTATTTGACGTCGCCGATCCGGTAGACGGGGCCTTCGGTGATCGCGATGGTGATGAAGATCTTCTCGCGGTCGGGGGTGATCGAAACCTGCGTCGACTCGATGTTGAACTCGAGGTAGCCGCGGTTGAGGTAGTGCGAGCGCAGCGCCTCGAGATCGGCGGTGAGCTGCTGCTTGGAATACTGGTCGTCCTTGGTGAACCAGGTGAACCAGCCCGGGGTGGTGAGCTTGAGCGTGCGCAGCAGCTCCTTTTCCGTGAAGTCCTTCGCGCCGATGATGTTGATGTCGGCGATCTTGGTGACCGAACCTTCCTCGATGTCGAAGCGCAGCGCGACGCGGTTGCGCTCGAGCGGGGTGACGGTGGTCTTGATCGAGGCGCCGTAGTAGCCGCGCCCGGTGTACTGGCGCTTGAGCTCCTTCTCGGCGCGGTCGAGCAGCGACTTGTCGTAGATCTTCGATTCCGAGATGCCGGCCTGCTTGAGGCCGTCCTTGAGCGCTTCCTTGGTGAATTCCTTCGCCCCGTCGAGGTCGATCTGCGCGATCGCGGGACGCTCCTGCACAAACACGATCAGGACATCGCCGTCGCTTTCCAGGCGCACGTCGGAATAGAACCCGGTGGCGTAAAGCGCCTTGATGGCCGCCCCGGCCTTGTCGTCATCGAGCCTTTCGCCGACCTTGACCGGCAGGTAGGTGAACACCGTGCCGGCTTCGGTGCGCTGCACCCCTTCCACGCGGATGTCGCGAACGACGAATGGCTGGATGGCCAGCGCGGGCAAGGCGACGGCGAGCGCCATCGCGAGGACGAGGCGTGCAACGAGGGATCGGGAACGGGTCAAGGAGGTTCAGCCCGTGAAGAGGCGGTTTAAATCGTTGTAGAACGCGAAGAAGGTCAATCCCAGCAGCAACGCAAGGCCCAGACGCTGTCCGATCTCCATGGTTTTTTCGGAGACCGGGCTCCCCTTCGCGATTTCGGCGAAATAATACACCAGGTGCCCTCCGTCCAGCAGCGGGATGGGCAGCAGGTTGAGCACTCCCAGGCTCACGCTGACCAGCGCGAGGAAGCCCAGGTAGGTGATCCAGCCCAGCTGCGCGGACTGGCCGGCGTAGTCGGCGATGGTGATCGGGCCCGAGAGGTTCTTCCAGGAAACGTCGCCCATCACCATGCGCCCGAGCATCTTCACGCTGAACACCGACAGGTCCCAGACCTTGTAGGCCGCGCGCGGGATCGATTCCAGCGGGCCGTAGCGCACCGTGGTGGTGTAGCGCTCGAACTCCACGCGGAAACGCGCCGGGATGCCCACGCCCATGCGGCCGAACTTCACGCGTCCCTCGCTCACGGTGTCCGGCGTTCCGACCACCTGCAGCCGGTTGCCGCCGCGCTCGATCTCGAATTCGAGCGCCTTGCCCGCGTTCGCCTGCACCACCGTGGTGAAATCGTACCAGCTGGCCATCGGCTTGCCCGCGACGGCGACCACCCGATCCTCCGCCTGGAAGCCGGCGCGCTCGGCGGCGCTGCCCTTGGCGATGGTGCCGAAAACCGGCGGCACGAACGGGCGGAACGCGCGCAGGCCGATCCGGGCGAAGAGGTCGCGATCCAGGTCTTCCTTGGTTACCGAGGACAGGTCGAGCGCGCGCGTGGCGCGGGCCCCGCCCGCCGATTCGACCTCGACTTCCACCGATCCGCGCTTGACCGCCTCGTTGAGCAGCAGCCAGCGGACGTCGCCCCAGGTTTGCGCGGGCTCGCCGTTGATCGAGCGCAGGATGTCGCCGTCCCTGATGCCCGCCATGGCCGCCGGCGTGTTGGCGGCGGGCTGGCTCACCACCGGCATGTCGCCGGGCATGCCGCTCACGAAGAGCACCCAGTACAGCAGTCCGGCCAGCAGGAAGTTGGCGGCAGGCCCCGCGATCACGATGAAGATGCGCGCCCAGACGTTCTGGCGGTTGAAGGCGCGTGGACGTTCGTGCGCCGGCACTTCGCCCTCGCGCTCGTCCAGCATCTTCACGTAGCCGCCCAGGGGCACCGCGGCGATGGCCCATTCGGTCTGGTCGGCGCCGCGGCGGCGCATCCACAGCGTGCGCCCGAAACCCACGGAGAAACGCAGGATCTTGACCCCGACGATACGCGCGGCGGCGTAGTGGCCGAGTTCGTGGATCACCACGAGCACGCCGACGGTGACCAGGAAGGACAGGACGGTGACGATTGCGGAGCTCATGCCTGCATTCTAGAGTGCCGGGACACGTAGCGGCGTGCCAATACACGCGCCTCGATATCCGCCGCATAGACCTGGTCCAGGCCAACCAGCTCCTCGACCGCGGTTTCGCCGAGCACGCTTTCGATGATTTGGGGGATGCCGGTATAGCCGAGCCGCCCGTCGAGGAAAGCTTCCACCGCGATCTCGTTGGCGGCATTCAGCGCCGTGGGCGCCGTGCCGCCGCGCCGGATCGCCTCGCTCGCCAGGCGCAGGCACGGGAAACGCACCGGGTCGGCGCGTTCGAATTCCAGCTTCCCGAGGGTGGTGAAATCGATCGGCTCCACGCCCGCCTCGATGCGCCCGGGCCAGGCGAGCGCGCAGGCGATGGGCGTGCGCATGTCCGGCGCGCCGAGCTGCGCGATCACCGAGCCGTCCAGGTATTCGACCATCGAATGGATCACGCTTTGCGGGTGCACGACGACCTCGATCTGCCCCAGGGGCGCGCCGAACAGCCAATGCGCCTCGATCACCTCGAGGCCCTTGTTCATCATGGTGGCCGAATCGACCGAGATCTTGGGGCCCATCACCCAGTTGGGGTGCGCGCACGCCTGCTGCGGCGTGACGCCGGCCAGGCGATCCACGGGCGTGGTGCGGAAAGGGCCGCCCGAGGCCGTGAGCAGCAGGCGGCGCACCCCGGCGCGCTCCAGTTCTCCCGGGCGCCCGCACGCGAAGCCGCGTGGCAACGACTGGAAGATGGCGGAATGTTCGCTGTCGATCGGCAGCAGCGCGCCGCCTCCTTGCGCCATCGCCGCCATGAAAAGTGCGCCCGACATGACCAGCGCTTCCTTGTTCGCCAGCAGCACGTCCTTGCCGGCACTCGCGGCCGCGAGTGTGGCCGGCAGCCCCGCCGCGCCGACGATCGCCGCCATCACGGCATCAACGTCCGCCTGCGTCACGGCGCCTTCCAGCGCATCCGCGCCGCACGAGACCTCCGTGGGCACCCCGGCCGCCGCCAGCGCCTTGCGCAGCCTCTCCGCGGCGTCCGCATCGGCCATCACGGCCCGGCGCGGGCGATGCTGGATGCATTGGGCGGCCAGCAGCGTGTCGTTGCTTCCCGCCGCCAGCAGCGTGACCTGGTAGCGATCGGGGTGGCGCGCGGCGACATCGAGCGTGTTGCCGCCGACCGAGCCCGTGGAGCCGAGAACCGCCAGGCGCTTCAAGCCGATGCCCCCGGTTGTCCTCATCCCGCCGCATGCCTCGCATAAAGCGCCAGCGCCGCCACCGGCAGCGTGGAGGTAAGCGCATCGATGCGGTCCAGCACCCCGCCATGCCCCGGCAACAGGTTGCTCGAATCCTTCAGGCCCGCACCGCGTTTCATCCACGATTCGAAAAGGTCCCCCACGACGCTCACCGCAACCAGCAGCAGCATCGCGACCACCACGGGCGCCACGGCGCCCGTGAACACATGGGTCAGCGGCGTCTCGCGCGAGGTCGTGAACCATGCCAGCACGATGCCGTAGACCGCAACGCCGGCCAGCGCGCCGTACACGCCCTCCCAGGTCTTGCCCGGGCTGATCGCGGGCGCGAGCTTGTGCCTGCCGAAGCGCTTGCCGGCGAAATACGCGGCGATGTCCGCCACCCAGACCAGCGCCGCGAGGGCCAGCAGCAGCCAGGCGCTGGTGTCGCGCAGCACCACAAATGCAAGCCACGTGGGCCAGGCGACGATCCAACCGGCCACCGCGCGCATGGACGGCGAGGGACGCAGCTTGCCGGCGAGCCACCACGGCGCGCCCACGACCCAGAACAACGTGGCGATGATGAACCCGGTCATCGCCGCGGCGACGAAGTTGCCCGGCACCAGGCGGATGTACAGCAGCCAGAGGAAAGCGCCCACCGCCCCCGAGGCGGCCAGGTAGGCACCCTGCGCGGCGGGGCTGAAGCCACACATGCGCGACCATTCCCAGCACGCGAGCAGCGCGATGCCGAGCGCGAAGAGGGCCCACACCGGCGCCGGCGCGAAGAACAACATGCCGAGGACAACCGGCAACAGGGCAAGCGCGGTAAGGACGCGGGTGAGGAGCAAAAGTCTAGCCCGCCTGGGTGGCGGGTTCGCCCTGCACGAGCTGTTCGCTGGTGCGCCCGAAGCGGCGCTCGCGCTGGCGGTAGGAAGCGAAGGCATCACCGAGCGCCTGCGCGCCGAAATCCGGCCAGAGCGCGTCGGTGAAATAGAACTCGGAATAGGCGAGCTGCCAGAGCAGGAAATTGGAGACGCGCTGCTCGCCGCCGGTGCGGATGAAAAGGTCGGGTTCCGGCGCATAGGCCATCGACAGGTGCGCGGCCATGCGCTCTTCGGTGATCGGCTGGTCGGGCGCTTCTCGCCGGCAGCGGTCCGCGGCCTGCAGGATGTCCCAGCGCCCGCCGTAGTTGGCGGCGATGGTGAGCGTAAGGCGCGTGTTGCCGGTGGTGAGCTCCTCGCTGCGCTGGATCATGTCGACGATGCGCGCATCGAAGGCCGAAAGATCGCCGGCCACCTTGAAACGGATGCCGTTTTCGTGGAGCTTGTCGACTTCCTGTTCCAGCGTGCGCATGAAAAGCTGCATCAGGAAGGAGACCTCCTCCTTCGGGCGGCGCCAGTTTTCGCTCGAGAACGCGAACAGCGTCAGGTAACCGACGCCTTGCGTGGCGCAGGCCTTGACCACTTCGCGCACCGCTTCGACGCCGCGCCGATGGCCGCCGACGCGCGGCAGGAAACGTTTCTTCGCCCACCGCCCGTTGCCGTCCATGATGATCGCGACGTGGCGCGGGACGCTGCCCGCCTCGGGAATCGCCTGCGTGGAGCTGGTGTGGTCGGGCATGGCGGCGGGCCGGCCTAGACGGCCATCAGGTCCTTTTCCTTCTCCTGCACCAGCTTGTCGATGTCGCCGATCGCCTTGTCGGTGAGCTTCTGCACCTCGTCGGCGGCGCGCTTTTCCTGGTCCTCGCTGACCTCGCTTTCCTTCAGCAGGTCCTTCAGGTGCTGCAGCGCGTCGCGCCGGATGTTGCGCACCGCGACCTTGGCGCCCTCGCCGTCGCCGCGCACGATCTTGCCCATTTCCTTGCGGCGCTCTTCGGTGAGGGCCGGCATCGGCACGCGGATCACGTCGCCGCTGGTGGCCGGGTTCACGCCGAGGTCGGAATCGCGGATCGCCTTCTCGACCACCTGGACCATCTTCTTCTCGAACGGCTGGATCGAGATGGTGCGCGCGTCGGAAAGCGTCACGTTGGCGACCTGGTTGATCGGCATTTCCGAGCCGTAGTAGTCCACCCGGATGTGGTCCAGGATGCCGGTGTGGGCCCGGCCGGTGCGGATCTTCGCGAGGTCGTTCTTGAGGGTCTCGACCGATTTGGCCATCTTGTCAGTGGCCTGCTTCTTGATTTCAGCGATGCTCAACTCTTCCTCCGTTTCGCGTCGTTGAGCGGCACACATGTCCGCTCCAACAACCATCCATGGCAGCACCGATCTAGTTGTGAACGAGTGTGCCCTCGTCCTCGCCCATGACCACCCGCTTGAGCGCGCCGTCCTTGAAAATCGAGAATACGTTAATCGGCAGCTTCTGGTCGCGGCAGAGCGCGAGCGCGGTGGCATCCATCACCTTGAGGTTCTTCACGAAGGCCTCGTCGAAGGTGAGCTTGTTGTAGCGCGTGGCGGTCTTGTCCTTCATCGGGTCGGCGGTATACACGCCGTCGACCTTGGTCGCCTTGAGGACGATGTTCGCCTCCACCTCGCGCCCGCGCAACGCCGCGGCCGTATCGGTGGTGAAGAACGGGTTGCCGGTGCCGGCCGCGAAGATCACGACCTTGCCTTCTTCGAGGTAGCGGATCGCCTTGCCCCGGATGTAGGGCTCGCAGACCGGCTCGATGTTGAGCGCGGACTGCACGCGCGCGACCAGGCCCGCGCGGTTCATCGCGTCCTGCAGCGCCAGCGCGTTGATGACGGTGGCCAGCATGCCCATGTAGTCGGCGGTCGCGCGGTCCATGCCGGCCGCGCCCTGCGAGACGCCGCGGAAGATGTTGCCCCCGCCGATCACGACGCCGATCTGCACGCCGAGCGCCGAGATCTCCTTCACCTGGGCCACGATGCGGTCGACCATGTCGCGATTGATGCCGAAGGCGTCGCTGCCCATCAGCGCCTCCCCCGAAAGCTTGAGGAGGATGCGCTGGTACGCCGGCTTCGCCGGCGGGTTCTGATCGTCGCGCGGGGTGTCAGGCATCGTCAGTTCGGGCCTTTTGTCATCGCCGCGACTTCCGCCGCGAAGTCGCTCGGGGGCTTCTTCTCGATGCCTTCGCCCACCACCAGGAACTTGTAGCCGTTGAGCTTCGACTTGCGACCGGCGAGCATCTTCTCGACCGTCTGCTTGTCGTCCTTCACGAACGGCTGGCCCATGAGGGTGTTTTCCGCGAGGAA
>JBBREI010000026.1:0-27252 GCA_038203035.1 Burkholderiales bacterium | reverse complement strand
GATCGGCACCCTGGTCGCGTTCGCGACGTCCCCGGGGCAGGTCGCGAGCGACGGGATGAAGGGCAACGGCCTCTACACCAGCTACCTCGTGCGCGAGATGACGCAGCCCGGGCTCAAGGTCGAGGACGTCTTCAAGCGGGTTCGCGCCTCGGTGAGGCTCGCATCGGCAGGCCGCCAGATCCCGTGGGAGAACACATCGCTCGAGGGCGACTTCTATTTCCGCAACGCGCCGGTGGTGGACACCGCCGCGATCGAGCGCGAGCAGCAGCGCCGGCAGGAGGACGCGATCCAGCAGGCGGTCGCGACCGCGCTCACCCGTTCGCGCGAGGAGTCCGACCAGGAGAAGCGGCGCCTCGAGACGTTCTATGCGCAGAAGATGGAGGCCGAACGGGCGGCGTTGCGCAAGGAGGCGGGCGAGCGCATCGCCGCGCTCGAGAAGGCGGCACTCGCCGTGACGAAGCCGCAAGCCGAAACAGCGCAGGTCGTGGCACTCGCGCAACCCGTCCGCCTTCCGCCGGCCGATGCGCCGGCGCCCACCGCTACGGTCACGGCGCTCGCGAGCCCGGTTCCCCCGCCGCGACCCGTTCCGGACGAGCCCAAGCCCGCGGGGGTGGCGCCAAGGCAGGAGCCGAAGACCGGGGAGCCCGCCGCCGCGGCCGCCGGAGAGTCGAAGGACGAGCCCGCCGAGCCCAATGAACCGGCCGGCGAGGGGTCGGAACGCGACGCAATGACCGCCTCAGTCCTTGTCGCCCTCGGCATCGACCCGGCGCTGCGCAACCAGCTCAAGCCCGTGGCCGACGACGTGGCGCGGGCGCTGAAGCGCGCGCTCCCCGCGGTGGGCGATACCTGGACCTACTACCGCACCATTCGCGACGGCGAGGGCGTGGAGCGGCGCAACTACGTGACGCGTACCGTGACCTTCGTCGACGCCGGCGGGTTCACCGAGAGCCAGTCCGATGCCGCGCAACCCGCGCGCTTCGACATCGACGGCAACCAGTTCTCGGGCACCCTGCGCACGGGCACGCAGGTGGTCTACGACCCGGTGGATGCAGTGTTCCGCTTTCCGCTGGAGCCCGGCCAGCGCTGGGACGCGAAGCAGCGCGAGCTGGTCGCGGGGCTTGCGACCGATGTCGCCTCGACGATCACGGTGGGCGGCTGGGAGGAAGTCAGCGTGACCGCCGGGAAATTCCGCGCGATCAAGGTCTCGAAGGTCTCGAGCCGCCGCTCCGAGCCCTTCCCCGGGCAGTCGCAATCCTCCAAGCGCGTCTCGAGCTACTGGTACGTCCCGGCGCTTCGCGCGATCGCGAAGTTCGAGGGGCTCGAGGTCACCGATCGCGGCGCGGTGATCTTCGACCAGGGCTGGGAGCTGGACTCGTTCGAGCTTCGCTAGCCCCGGCTCAACCGCACATCCCCACCCACCCGCAGGCGCTGCAGAAGTCGCAGCCGTCCTTGCGGATCACGGTGTAATTCCCGCACTCGCGGCAGCGTGCTCCGCGCATCACGCGGGCCTCGTCATCGGCGCGCGGCGTCTCCAGGATTCCCATCTCGCGCGTGGGATAGCCACGCTCATCGAGCACCCCGAGCATCGCGTAGCGGTGGATCACCAGCCGCGCCAGGTACGCCACGGTGGAAGGCCATGTCTGCTGGCGCCGCTCGCCCGGCACGAAGGCCATGAAGTCCCCCAGCGGCTCCGAGTAGTCGAGCAGCTTCCTCAGCTTCATGCCGATCCACGCCGGATCGATCACCCGCATGTCGAGCGACAGGATGCGCGAAAGGCCGTCGAGCGCGCGCGGATAGTGCCCGGAAAGCCAGAGCGAATACGGGCGCGTGGTCCCGTCGGGCAGCTGGATTTCCTTCAGCCCCATCACGAACTCGTCGCCCGACGTGGGATGCGTGATGTCGACCGTCCACGACAGCGTGCCGTCGGTGCCGGTGCGCGGCTCCTCGACGCTGAACATATGGTCCAGCACCGGGGATGCGCCGCGATCCTCGAAGGCGCGCAACTGCTCGCAGCGGTAACGCACCACCTGCGCCATCGCGGAAACGACGCCGGGCACCTTTCGCATTTCGCCGTGGGGTGGAAAACGCATCTCGAAGGCATCGTCGCCCACGGTGCTCGCCAGCACGTCGAGCTTCATCTTCAGCCACGCACGATCGTCCGCGCGCATGTCCATCGACAGCGTCTTCGCCACCGCGCCCAGGCCACGCGGCTGCTCCGCGCCGTTGACCCACACCTCGAACGGGAACGCTCGACCGGCTTCTTCCACCTGCCCGATGAAAAGCGCAAAACGCCCGAACGGCGAATCCACCATGTACGTCCAAGCGAGGTTGCCTTCGGGCATCTCGGGGCGCCCGGGCCAGCGCAGGCTGGTGAGCACGGGCTGCGGCAGCGCCTTGATCGCGAGCCGGCTGTTGGCTCCCGGGCTGTCATTCCCCTGCGGGCGCGAACCCGGCCCGCCGGGGGAGCCGGGATTCGCGTGTGGTTCAGGCGCATCGGGCGTGAGCACCGCGCCGAGCACGCTGTTGGGCCGGTACGTCGCCAGCCCCTTGAGGCCCGACTTCCACGCCTTCATGTAGAGGCCCTCGAAGTCCACGTACGGATAATCCTCCGGCACGTTCACCGTCTTCGAGATGCTGGTGTCGATGAAGGGCGCCACCGCGGCGACCATCTCCTGGTGCGCGTCCGCCGAGATCTCGAGCGCCGAGACGAAGTAGTCGGGCAGCTTCGCTTCCTTGCCGAACAGGTGGCGATAGAGGCGCCACGCGTGGTCCTCCACCCGGAATTCCCTGTGGGTGCCGTCGGCCATGCGCTTCTTGCGCGTGTAGGTCCAGGAAAACGGCGGCTCGATGCCGTTGGACGCGTTGTCGGCAAAGGCGAGGCTGATGGTGCCGGTGGGCGCGATCGCGAGCAGGTGCGAGTTGCGCATCCCGTGCTTGCGAATCGAGTCCTTGATGTCGATGGGAAGGCGCGATGCGAAGTTGCCGCCCGAGAGATAGAGATCGGGATTGAACATCGGGAAGGCCCCGCGCTCCTTCGCCAGGTCGATCGACGCGCGATAGGCCGCGTCGCGCATCGTTGTGGAGATTTCCGCGGCTTTCCTGCGCGCTTCCTGCGTGTCGTAGCGAAGGCCCAGCATGAGGAGCGCGTCGCCCAGCCCGGTGAATCCCAGGCCCACGCGCCGCTTGGCTTTCGATTCCTCGTGCTGCTGCTTGAGTGGCCACGGCGTGACCGTGAGCACGTTGTCGAGCATCCGGATCGCGACCGGAATGACCCGCGTGAATTCCTCGCTGTCGAATTTCGACCCGGCCGTGAAGGGATCGCTCACGAAGCGCGTGAGGTCGATGGACCCCAGGCAGCAACAACCGTACGAAGGCAGGAATTCCTCCGCGCACGGATTGCTCGCCTCGAGTTTCTCGCAATAGTTGAGGTTGTTGTCGCGGTTGACGCGATCGAGGAACAGGATTCCCGGTTCCGCATGGCCATACGTCGAGCGCATCACCTGCTCCCAGAGATCACGCGCCCGCGCCTTGCGATAGACCCACAGGCCGTCGGCACGCACATGGGCCCCGGCTTCCTTCACGTCCTGCGCGGGCTGCGCCTTGTGCACCAGCTCGAACTCGCCGTCGGCTTCCACCGCCTGCATGAACGCGTCCGTCACGCCGACGGAGATGTTGAAGTTGGTGAGCTCACCCGCGTCCTTGGCGTGGATGAAGCGCTCGATGTCGGGGTGGTCGCAGCGCAGCACCCCCATTTGCGCGCCGCGGCGCGCGCCGGCCGATTCCACCGTCTCGCACGATTGGTCGAAGACCCGCATGTACGACACCGGTCCGCTTGCGCGCGAATTGGTGCCTTTCACCCACGCGCCTTCCGGGCGGATCGATGAGAAGTCGTAGCCCACGCCGCCGCCGCGGCGCATGGTTTCGGCGGCTTCGGCCAGCGCCGTGTAGATGCCGGGCTTGCCGTCGACCAGTTCCGTGATCGAGTCACCCACCGGCTGGACGAAGCAGTTGATGAGCGTGGCGGTGAGTGATGTGCCGGCCGCCGAGTTGATGCGCCCGGCGGGGATGAAACCCCGCTCCTGCGCCTCCAGGAAGCGCGCTTCCCAATGGGACCGGCGATTTTCGGGTTCCGCCGCGGAAAGGGCGCGGGCGACGCGGGCGCGCACATCGCCGGCGGTTGCTTCGCCGTCCTTGGCGTATTTCTCCAGCAGCACGTCGCTGGAAATGGCCTGGGCCGGCAGGGCCTCGAGGCCGCCGCGGCGCGGCGGGGTATGCGTGGGCTGTGACATGATGAAAAGGTCCTGTTTGGACGCCTTGGCAATAGGGAAGTTTGACCCCATTTCCCACTCCCAACCAGACCAAAGAGCGGAGCTTTGAAGATGGATCAAGTCGCCACCCTCGCCGGAGGCTGTTTCTGGTGCCTGGAAGCCGTGTTCGACGAGCTGAAGGCAGTGAAGTCGGTCGAATCGGGATACATGGGGGGCAAGACCCCGAATCCCAGCTACGAGCAGGTGTGCGGCGGTTCCAGCGGCCACGCGGAGGTTGTGCGCGTGACGTTCGACCCCGACGAGCTGGAATACCGAGACCTGCTGGGTGTTTTTTTCGCCATCCACGACCCCACCACCCTCAATCGCCAGGGCAACGACGTGGGCACCCAGTACCGCTCGGCGGTCTACTACCACTCCGACGAGCAGAAGCGGCAGGCCCAGGAGGTCATCCGCAACCTCGAATCGGGGCGAATCTTCAGCGCGCCGATTGTGACGGAAGTCACAGCGGCCTCGCAGTTCCACCGGGCCGAGGACTACCACCAGGAGTATTTCCAGAGGGTGGGCGGGGGCAACCCGTATTGCGCCTACGTGATCGAGCCCAAGGTGGCCAAGTTCCGGAAGAGCTTTGTCGAAAGGCTCAAGCGCAAGTAAACTCGTGCGGATGTCCGCACAGACGACAGGATGCGTGCTTTTCGCCGACGTGAGCGGCAGCACGAAGCTCTACGAAACGGTGGGTGACGCCGCGGCGCACGCCACCATCGATCTGTGCGTGAAGCTTTTTGCCGCCCTCACGCTCCAGCACGGCGGGCGCGTGATCAAAACCATCGGCGACGAGGTGATGGCGATTTTCCCGCAGGCCAACGTGGCCGGGCGCGCCGCCGTCGACATCCAGCTGGGCATGCAGGGGATGGCGCCGATCGACAAGGTGCGGCTCGGCGTGCGCATCGGCATGCACCACGGCCCGGTGGTGGAGCGCGATGGCGATGTCTTCGGCGACACGGTCAACCTCGCCGCGCGCCTGACCGAGATGGCCTCGCGCGGGCAGATCATCACCTCGCTGGAAACCGCCGAACTGCTGGAACCGATCCAGAAGATGGACTGCCGCAGCCTCTACGCGATCACGGTCAAGGGCAAGGAAAGGGAAGTCGGCCTGTGCGAGGTCCTCTGGACCGATACCGACGACGCCACGCAGCTCGTGGCTTCCCGCGCCACCACGGATGCGGGCAAGCAGTTGCGCGTGGTCTACCGCGGGCGCACCACCCTGGTGGGCAGCGACAAGAAATCCCTGGTCCTGGGCCGCGACGCCGCCGCCGACCTCGTCGTGCCCGACCGCATGGCCTCGAGGACACATTGCGAGATCGAGGTCCGGCAGGGAAAATTCATGATCACCGACCGCAGCGCCAACGGCACCTACATCTCGATCGACGGTGACCGCGAGCTGGTCCTGCGGCGCGAGGAAGTGATGCTGCGCCATCACGGCGTCATCGCCCTGGGACAGTCACGCAATACCGCGACCGAGCTGGTCGAATTCTTCTGCGAATAAGGAGGCAGCGATGGGGATCAAGGACCTGTTCAAGAGCAGCAAGACCAAGGAAAAAGAGGCTTTCCACGAGGAGATCAAGGAAGTCGCCAAGGGCAAGATCGTGCCGGGCAAGGCCCAGGAGCTGGCGAAGATGGCCGAGGAGCGCGGCCAGAACCCGGCCGACGACAAGACGCAGATGCGCAAGTCGATCTACAACAAGGCCGCGGGCTCGGCCAAGGCGCGCGGCAAGCTCACCGCCGACGAGGCCGCGGAGCTTTCCAAGATCCAGAAATTCCTCGCCCTCGAAGACGACCAGGTCGAGAAGACCAAGTTCGACCTCGCGCGCCTGCGCACCGTCACCGACATCCGCGCGGGCAAGCTGCCGGTGGTCCCGAACACCCACCCGCTGCTGCGCGGCATGCAGTTCCTGCCGCACGAAGTCGCGCACTACGTCGTGCCCGTGGGTGTGGAGGACCGCTCCACCGCGAGCGGGGCGAACGGCGTGTTGCTGAAGTGGGAATCGACGTACATCATCAACTCCGCGCGGGGCCACAACCTGCCGCCCAAGGCGACCGCCAAGGACCTGGGCGAAGGCTCGTTGATCCTCACCAGCAAGCGCCTGTACCTGCGCGCCAACAAGCAGGCCGCGGTGGAGTATTCTCCGCAGGCGAACTTCTTCCTCTACGTCGATGGCTTGCGAATCGAGCGCACGGTGGGCAACACCGTCCTGAGGTTCAAGACGCAGTCGGACGGCACGTCCGAAATCGTTGGCGAACTGCTCGCCGCGCTGATGCGCTAGGAGATTGCACGGATGGGTATCAAGGACTGGTTCGGCGGCGACAAGAAGAAACAGGCGTACCGGGAAAAGGTGAAGGAAGCCGTCTCCGACGGCAAGCTTTCCAGCTCCGACATGCAAAGCCTCGCCAAGCTGCGCGAGGAGCTGGATGTCACCGACGCCGCTGACGACAAGACGTCGCTGCGACGCGACCTCTACAACGAGGCGGTGGGCGCGGCGCGATCGAAGGGGCAGCTCTCCAACACCGGCGTGCAGGACCTCGCCAAGATCCAGAAATTCCTGGCCCTGCGCGACGACCAGATCGAAAAGACCAAGATGGAGGTCAACCGCCTGCGCACGTTGACCGAGATCCGCCGCGGCAACCTGCCCGAGGTGCCGACCTCCAACGTGGCGCTGCGGGGCATCGCGATGGAAGCCGGCGAGGTCCCGCACTACAGCTTGGCGGTGGAGTTGTACGACGCCCCGCGCGTCGGCGATTCCGCCGGGCTCGAGGTGCTGGGCGCGTTCCAATACGTCGAGGGCACGGTCGGATCGCAGTTCATGCCCGAAGACACCGCCAAGCCGCTCGGCGAAGGCAACGTCATCATCACCAACAAGCGCCTGGTGCTCAAGACCGGGGATGGCCGCACCGCCTCGGTCAGGTTCGGCGGCGAAGTGCCCTTCTACCTTTACAGCGAGGGCATCCGCCTGCAGAAGACCATGGGCAGCACCATCCTGAGGTACCGGTCGCGTTCGGACGACACGGCCGAGATCGTGGCCGAACTCCTCGCGAAGGTCACCCGCCCCGAGGCGTTCTAGGGTTCACTGCGCCGGCTTCGGCGCGGTGATGAGCTCGGCGTAGTTGAACATCGGCAGCGGCGGGGGCAGCGCAAGCGCCTCGGCCACGTCCATCCTCACCTGCAGCGAAAAACGCGTCAGGGTCTCGATCGGGATCTTCTGCGGGGCGACCTTTTGCACCAGGATCTGCTCGGCCTTGTAGGCGGTGAACTGCCCGATGGAGTGATAGCGGCTCACCAGGCCCGTCAGCGCCCCGGTCTCCATCAGCTGCTCGGTGGAGGCGAAGGTTGGCAGCCGGTTTTCCATCGCCGCGGGGATGATCACGCCCTTGGCCTGGGTGCCGAGGTACGAATCCGGCGGCAGGTAGAGCCAGTCGACCTTCTGCGCCTTGAGCTCGCGGATCATCTCCGGGGCGCCCTCGGCGGTCACTTTCTTGTTGGCGTCGAGCTTGAGCGGCTTGGCGATGACCGAGAAGCCCAGGCGGCGCGAAACCTCGCGCACCTCGTCGACCACCACCACCGAGTTCTGCTCTGTCGGCGTGTAGAGGATCCCGATCGACTTGAACGGGCGGTACGAGGCCATGGCGCGGATCTGCGCCTCGGTCGGCGCCACATGGTAGACGCCGGTCACGTTGCGCCGCGAGCTCTTGAGGTCGGGCACGATCTTGGCGAGCACGGGTGCCGCCACCAGCGTGAACACCACCGGGATGTCGGTGATGTATTTGCCCGCGTCGTTGGCGTCCCAGGTGCCGACCACGCCGAGGGTCACCGACGTGCCCCAGGTGTAGACCAGGTCCGGTCGGGTGGCGCGGATCTCGTCGATGAAGCCGGGCATGCGCGCCGGGTCACGATTGAGGTCGCGCCAGGTGATCTGCACCGGGATGCGGCGGGTCGCGAAATACTCGGTGAACCCGCGCTCGATATCCGTCATGCCACGGAAGGTGATCGCGTAGATGCGGTAGGGGCGCGTGCTGGCCTGAGCCGCCGCGTCGCCGTCGGCGGCGAGCGAAAGCGCCAGGATGGCGAGCACGAAGAGGGAGCGCAGCAGATTCATCATGTCGCCGGTTGGGGTTGCCAGTCGAGGCCGCGAGTGGCGATCGTGAACGCGATGCCGCATACCAGCACCATGGCGCTGATCGCGATGAAGGCCCCCTGGTAGCCCCAGAAGATCACGAGGATCGAGGCGATCAGCGGGCCCAGCGCGTTGCCCAGGCGCTCGAGCAGCCGGTAGACACCGTAGACCGCGTCATGTCCGTAGATGCGGATCTCCTCCTGGCAGTGGTCGGCCACCAGCGCGCTTTGCGCGGCGATCGACAGCGCCTGCCCAAGGCCCAGCAGGAACACCACGCCGAAGAGCACCAGGAAGCTGTCCGAAATCAGCAGCAGCAGCCCCGACAACCCGGAAATGATCAGGCCCACGGAGACGTAGCGGTCGCGCCGCATGCTGGCGTCCGAAAGGCTCGCCGAAAGCGGCACGATCAGCACCATCATGACCGCATAGACCATCAGCAGTCGCCCGGCCATCGCCGAGGTGTTGCCGATCGAGACGATGTAGAGCGGCACAAGGTAGAAACACACGCCGGTGAGGATCACCTTGGCGGGCACGGCGGCGAGCCCGGTGAGCGTCATGAAGCGCTTGTTCACGAGCAGGGCGAGGATCTCGCGCATGCGTGGGCCGCGCGAGGGGCGCTGGCTGGTGTTGGTGCGCACCTCCACCTTCGGCAGCCGGGCGATCGCCAGCAGCGAGGTGAGCGCCATGACGGCGGAGACGGCGAACGACAGGCGGAAGCCGATGTTGTCGGCCAGGATGCCGCCGATCGACGGTCCGCACACCGTGGCCACCATGATCGCGCCGATGAAGAGCGCGAAGCCCTGCGCCCGGTTTTGCTGCCCGGTGCGATCGAGCACGTACCCCTGCGCGGCGACGAACACCATGGCGTAGCCGAGCGCGCACAACGAGCGCCACAGCAGCAGGTCGTAGAGGTTGATCGCCAGCGCGGTGGCGGCGAAGCCCACGGTGGCGATCGATGCGCCGATCAACATGGCGCGCCGTCGCCCGACGCGTTCGCTCCAGCTGCCCAGGTACGGCTGGCCGAGGGCCACGATCAGCATGAAGAGCATGATCGGCAGGCCGATCACCACCTGCGGGGAAATGCCCCAGAGCGGCACCAGCAGCTGGTTCACGTAAGTGGGCAGGTACGAACGCGTCATCTCTTCGGCCAGGATGAAGGCGAAGAGCGGGGCGCGGATGCGATTGAGGTTCATCT
Organism: Burkholderiales bacterium; assembly: GCA_038203035.1. Lineage (GTDB taxonomy): Bacteria > Pseudomonadota > Gammaproteobacteria > Burkholderiales > Usitatibacteraceae > Usitatibacter. The sequence continues at coordinate 17,623 of JBBREI010000026.1, read as the reverse complement.
CGTCGCCTTCGGCCTCTTTCGGGGCCGAGCCGAAGCGCAGGCGGCTGCGGATGTTTTCCAGCACGTTCATCGCGGGCCGCAGCGCCTCCCGCCGCGGGCCGGTGGCCGTGCGCATCTTGTCCTCGAGCTCGCCCACCAGGAATTCGTAGCGCACGTTCAGGTGGTCGATGGCCGCGTCGATGCGGCGCAGCAGCCGCCCGATCTCGTCGTTGGCGCGGATGCGGGCGGTGGCGGTGAAGTCGCCGGCGCGCATGCGCTCCACCTGCTGCGCGAATTCGCCCAGCCCGGAGGCCAGGCGCGCGCCCGCCATGAAGTTGAGCAGTTCGAGCGTGAAGAAAAGCGAGACCACCAGCACCACCACCACGTCGAGCATCACCTCGAGCAGGATGTTGTCGACGAACTTGCCGTCGATGCCGATGTGCAGCATGCCCAGCGGCTTGTCGGAGGCGATCGGCATGCTGACGAAATACTGCTGGCCGGTGTGTGATGGCGTCCACGTGGCGGTCGGGTCCAGGCCGACCGCGATGATCGCGGGCTGGCGGAAGAAATCGCGCACGCCCTGCGGTTCCTTGCCGCGCGCGAAGAGCAGGTTGCCGTCGAGGTCGGTGACGGCGGCGTAGCTGAATTCCGGGTTCTCCTCGAACACCTCGCCGAAGGTCTGCTCCACGCCGTAGAGCTTGTCGAACGGGACGCCGTAGCTGGTGGCCTTGAGCAGCAGCGCGCGCACGGAATTGGCCACCGTCGCGGCCTTCTGCTCCACCTCGGGGACCAGCTCGCGGTCGAACACGCGGTGCGAGAAAAACGACACCACGGCCAGCGCGATCACGACGCAGACCATGATGACCCCGGCCAGGCGCCAGTAGATACGCCAGAGGTAGTTCTTCTCTAACATTGCCTACCCGGCCGAATCCAGCTTAGCCCTCATGTCGTCGAGGGACTTGTTGGCGTCGCGCAGCGAGGCGCGCAGGTGGCCGATGGAGGTGTCGAATGCGCTGGTGGTGACGAGGGTCGATTCGGTCCGGTCTTCCAGGTGGGTTGCGGCCGCCTCGAGGGCGTGCAGGTCGTGCTCGAAGCGCCTGATCACGATGATGAGGGCAAGGGGGGCCACGATGGCGATGCCCAGGAACGATCCGATCGCCGCCAGCAGGATCTCGCGGCCCGCCTTCGCGGCGGCCAGCTCCACCTCGTCGCGCGAATACCTCAGCGCCAGGAAGCCGACGGTGAGGTCGAAAGCGTTTCTCAGGGATATTCCGGCCACGAATTCGTCGGTGGCTTCGGTGGTCCATTCGGTGGTCTTGGAGCGTTCGGCCGCCTGGGTCCACGACGCGGCCACCTTCTGGCCGACGCGGGCGCGATCGGTGCTGTAGATCACCTGGCCGCTGTAATCGAAGACGTCGATGCCTCGGACCAGGCGATCGCTCGATTTTTCGCGCTGCATCATCTGGGCCAGCTGGGACAGTTCGGAAAATTGCATGCCGAGCTGCATGGAGGCCTGGATGCTGTTTTCGATGCCCCGGCCAACCACCAGCACCCGCGACTTCACGATGTTGCCGATGGTGCTCTTGTATTTGAAGTAATTCAGGAATGCGGCCATCCCGACGGCGAAGAAACTCACCACCAGCGCGACCAGTATGAAACGTACGCGTATCGTGCCCATTTGCCTGCCCTTCGGCACCCCTATTTTTGCTTTGAGGCATGTTATCACGAGGCTTGTGTAAACCATAAAATTTCATCTGTAAGTGGTTGTCTCATGGGGTTTTTCGGACAGTTCCCACTACATTTATGGTAGCTTTAGGGCTTGCTCGGACTAGGGGGTCCGGGACCGAGGGAGACATGAGCGATAAACCCGAGAAAGAAGAGGGTGATCCCACCATCTTCGATCCGAGCGAGGCGACCCGTCGCTATTCGGACGACATGGTCGTGGAACCCACCATCCTGGATCTTTCAGCCGCACCAGTGTCCGAATCGGCACCCGGCCGTGGCCCCCCCAACCGTGCAGCCAACGAACCGCGCCGGGCCATCCCGCCCAAGCCGCCGGCGGCCAGCATCACGCTTCCCGAAGGCTTCCGCCTCCACGAATACCGCATCGACGGCATCCTGGGCCAGGGCGGCTTCGGCATCGCCTACGCGGCCACCGACGTCAACCTCAACGCCAAGGTGGTGATCAAGGAGTACCTGCCCGAGGACTTCGCCTATCGCGCCACCGACCACACGGTTTCGGCCCGCGCCGACGAGGACCAGGATTTCTACCAGTCCGGCCTGGACGCGTTCCTCGTGGAAGCGCGCACGCTGGCCACCTTCCGCCACCCCAACATCGTGCGCGTGGCGCGTTTCTTCGAGGCGCACAAGACCGCGTACATGGTGCTCGAATACGAGCGCGGCCAGTCGCTGAAGGCCTATCGCAAGAAACACGAAAACATCCCCGAGGCCACGGTGGTTGCGCTTTTCGCCCCGCTGCTCGACGGCCTCGCGGTGGTTCACGCCGCCGGTTACCTGCACCGCGACATCAAGCCCGACAACATCTACGTGCGCGATTCCGACGGCAGCCTGGTGCTGCTGGACTTCGGCGCCGCGCGCCAGACCGCCTCCGAAAAAGCCGAGATCGGCACCGTCGTGACCCCGGGGTACGGCCCGATCGAGCAATACGCGGGCGGCGGCCGCCAGGGTCCCTGGACCGACCTCTACGCCATGGGGGCGACGCTTTTCTGGCTGGTGACCGGCAAGAAGCCGATCGAGGCGCCCGGCAGGCTCGAGGATCCGGATCCGCTGCCCTCTGCCACGCTGCTCGCCCAGGGCAAATACAGCGAAGAGTTCCTCTCGGCCATCGACTGGGCGCTCAAGATGCATCCGAGCGACCGTCCCCAGGACGTGGAGATGTTCCAGAAGGCGCTTTTCTCCTCACACGCCGGCGCCCTCGGGCTGCAGGATGCGTTGCGCAAGGGTGATGAGGAATTCGCGCTCGGCCACGACGTCAGCTGGGCCACGGCCATCACCAGCCCGCGCCTGCTCAAGGCGCGGCTGTCGAACGTCTGGCGCGCTCTTACCCGCCCGGGCTCATGGCCGATCGCGGTCAAGATGACCATCGCGATGGTTGCCACCGCGCTGCTGCCGATGATGATCACCGCCTACTACAACCTGCAGAAGACCCAGGAACACGTGGCGGCGGTGGAGCTGCGAAACCTGGAGCAGCTGGCGCAAAGCACCGCGGGGCGCATCGCCCAGCTGCTGGGCGACAGCCGCAACCTCGCCAATTACGTGGGGACCGACGAGGACTTCGTCGCCTTCCTGCAGAAGCCCACCAGGGCGGGCATCGAGGCCACGCTCGCCAAGCTGCAGGGCCTGATCAAGTCCAACCCCGACATCCAGTTCACCATGGTGATGGACGTGGACGGCAACGCCACCGTGGCGACCGACCCGGCGGTGATGGGCAAGAACTTCAAATTCCGCGAATACTTCAAGACCGCGATGCAGGGCCAGCCCTTCATGACCGGCATCATCGTGGGCGCGGTGGCGGGGGCGGCGGGCGTGTTTTATTCGCGCCCGGTGTTCGATCCCGACGGCAAGGTGATCGGCGCGGTGGTGATGCGCATCAAGGCCGACCCGATCGGGCGCATCCTGGCCAACACCAGGGTCGGCAACGACCGCCAGCCGTTCCTGATCGACGACGACGGGGTGATCGTCTGGCACACGGACGAAAAGCTGATGTTCAAGAGCCTCGTGCCGCTGCCCAAGACGGCGCTGGAGGAGATCGTGGCCGACCAGCGCTTCCGCCGCCCGACCATCGAATCGCTCGACCAGCCGTGGCTCGCCAAGTCCATGGTCGGCGCGAAGCAACCCGGCAACGTGGCGTATTTCTCGAACGTCTCCAAACGCGACGAGATCGCGGGTTTCGCCCCCGTTCCCGGCCACAACTGGGTGGTTGGCGTATCGGAATCGCGCGACTACTTCGCCGCGCCGCTCGAGCGCCTGTTCGAGAACACGCTGGTGAGCGTGGCGATCGTGGGCGCGGTCTTCGCGCTGCTCGCGGTGCTCTTCGCGCGCAGCATCGTGCGCCCGATCCAGCGCCTCACCGCCGCGGCGCACGCGCTGAAGGCCGGCGATTACGACAAGGCCAACATCGCGGTGCGTTCCAACGACGAGGTCGGCCAGCTGGCGCGCACCTTCAACGTGATGATCGACGTGCTGCGCCAGCGCGAGCGCGAGCGCGAACGCCGCCGGGCCGTGCAGCTCGGCTACGAGAGGGAAGACAAGAGTGCCCCGTCAGGCGGCGGCTAGGGCCGCCGAGCGCCGCCGGCGCCACGACCCCGACTGGGAACCTCCGATCCCGGGCCGCCGCCGCGTCCTCAAGACGTGGGACGAATACATGGCGCTCGCCAAGCGCGTGATCCAGCGCTTCGACGAGAAGTTCGACCTGCGGCATTTCGACTACATCCACCCCGAGAGCCTGCAGAAAAGCGCCCTGCGCTTCCGCAAACCCTATCCGGTGAAGGTCGCCTACACGGATTGGGGCGACCCGGGGGACCCGGTCGTGCTCTGCTGCGGCGGCGTGGCCAATACCGCGATGCGCTTCAACTACCTCGCCTCCGACCTCGAGCCGCATTTCCGCGTGGTCTGCATGGATTGGGTCGGGCGGGGCCGCTCGGGCTGGATGGCCGACGAGCGCGACTATTCCCTTCGCACCTATGCGGAACAGCTGCGCCAGATGATCATGCATGTGGGCGGCAAGCCCGTGATCCTGCTCGGGTCGTCGCTCGGCGGCAGCGCCGCGATCGATCTGGCCGCCCGCCACCCGGAGCTGGTGAGCCGCCTGATCCTCAACGACATCGGGCCGTACATCCCGAAGAAGCGCCGCCAGCGCCGCTCGCAGACACTCGCGCGCCACTATGTCTTTCGCGATCCCGCGGACCTGCTGCGCAAGATCGGCGCCTCGCAGAAAAACGACGGCCCCATCAGCGACGACATCCGCTTCAACGTGACCTTCCACCAGACGCGCTGGTCGGACGAGGAAGGCGGGCGCGTCTACCGGCACGACGTGCGCGCGCTCCAGGCCTTCCGCGCCGATGCCAGCGAAAGCCTCGACCAGTGGTCGCTATGGCGCAAGATCAAGTGCCCGGTGCTGCTGATCCACGGCATGCTTTCGGATGCGCTGCTCGCGCCCACCATCAAGCGCATGAAGCTCAACGCGCGCGTGACGGTGATGCACGTCCCCGATACCGGCCACACGCCGGTGTTATCGGACCGCAACCAGAACTGGTTCATCCACGAATGGCTTCGCGATGGAATGGATGCGCGCGAATGGTCGGTGTTGCACGCGCGACTGCGCGACGACCCGCCGGCGCACCCGCAGAGGATTGAGCGGGTGGCGGTTAGCGCCTAGACCTGGTGCGGCCGGGCGATCTTGAGGACTTGCGCGCCGTGGTCGCGCGCGACCGCGAATTCCACGATCTCGCCGTTGCCGACCTGCATGCGGCCCTGGCCACCCAGCAGCACGTTCATCACGCGGCCGACGCCCTTGCTGCTGACCAGCAGCACGCGGCGATCCAGGTAGGGGCGCAGGTTGCCCATCGCGGCGGCGACGCGGCGGTTGAATTCCTCTTCCGATTCGCCACCCGGGGGCGTGACCTTCGCGGCCAGGAGCTCTTCGGTTTCGGCGATCGGGCGGTTGTTCCACTGACCCAGCCGGCGCTCGTTGAAAAGCGGGTCGATCTCGATCGGGATGTTGCCGAGCACGCCGCTGATGATCGAGGAGGTCTGGCGCGTTCGGATCAGGCTGCCGGTGACGATCACGCCGATGCGCAGGTTCATCTTCTCGATCTGCTTGGCCAGCAGGTACGCCTGGTCGCAGCCCACGTCCATCAGCGGGATGTCGAGGTCGCCGCCGCAGCGAAAACCGCGGAAGTTGGGCTCCGTCACGCCGTGGCGGACGAAGAAAAGCGTGAACGGACGGTCGGCTTGGTATGTCATGTTGGAGCCAGATTAGGCACCGGCCCCGGAATGGTCAAATTTCAGGGGTAACCCCCCCCGACCCCCGGTAGAATCCCGCTTCCCATGCAAATCCCGCGCCTGTTTCGCATCGTCCACACGATCGGCCGCTACCGGCTGGACGAATTCCTGCCGCGGCAAGGCAGCGGGCTGGCCCGGGCCGCCCTCGCAACGGCCTATTTCTGGGCCGGTAAGGCGCGACCGCGCGCCGAGCGCCTGCGCCTGGCCCTGGAATCCCTGGGGCCGGTGTTTGTGAAGTTCGGCCAGCTCCTTTCGGTGCGCCCGGACCTGATCCCGGAAGACGTGGTGCGCGAGCTATCGCGCCTGCAGGACACGGTTCCCCCCGTGCCCTGGCAGGAAGTGGCCGCGACCCTGGATCGTGCCTACGGGCGACCCCACTCGGAGCTCTTCCAGTCGGTCGAGGCCGTGCCGGTAGCGAGCGCTTCGGTGGCGCAGGTGCACTTCGCGATCCTGTCCGACGGGCGCGAGGCCGCGCTCAAGGTGCTGCGGCCCGGCATCGGCGCCGTCATCGCGCAGGACGTGGCCCTGCTCTACCTGCTGGCGGGATTCGTGGCGCGGGGACGCGACGGACGCCGGCTGCGCCCGCGCGAGGTGGTGGCCGAGTTCGAGAACACCATCGCCGACGAGCAGGACCTGCTGCGAGAGGCGGCCAACGCGAGCCAGCTGCGCCGCAATTTTGCCGATGGGCGCCTGCTGATCGTGCCCGAGGTGTATTGGGACTGGTGCACGCGCGAGGTGATGGCGATGCAGCGCATCCATGGCATCCAGGTCAATGCGCTCGATCGCATCCGAGCCGCCGGCATCGACGTGCCGAAGCTTGCACGCGACGGGGTGGAGATCTTCTTCACGCAGGTGTTCCGCGACGGCTTCTTCCACGCCGACATGCACCCGGGAAACATCTTCGTGGCGCCCGACGGGCGCTACTGCGGCGTCGATTTCGGGATCATGGGAACCCTGTCCGACGAGGACAAGGGTTACCTCGCGATGAACTTCATGGCGTTTTTCAAGCGCGACTACCACCGCGTGGCGCTGGCGCACGTGGAGGCGGGGTGGGTGCCGCCCGATACACGCGTGGACGAATTCGAAGGGGCCATCCGCTCGGTGTGTGAACCCATCTTCGACCGCCCGCTCAAGGAGATCTACTTCGGCCGGCTGCTGATGCGCCTGTTCGAAGTCTCGCGCCGCTTCCGCATGGACATCCAGCCCCAGCTGGTGCTGCTGCAGAAGACGCTGCTGCAGGTCGAGGGGCTGGGCCGGCAGCTCGATCCCGACCTCGACCTTCGCAGCGCCGCGCAACCGATCCTGGAGCGCTGGGTGAGCCGGCAGGTGGGCCTGCGAGGCCTTGTGCGGGCCCTGCGCGAGGAATCCCCGCTGTGGGCGCGAACCCTGCCGCAACTGCCCCGTCTCGCGCACCGGCTGCTGACCGACATGCCCGCGCGCAGGCTGGAAGCCGCGATATCGCGCCTGGAGGCAGCCCAGCGCCGCCAGACCCGGGTGCTGGCGGTCATCGCAATTGTCCTTGGTGCGTTAGTCCTGGGGCTGCTGTTGCGATAGGACGCGCCCGTGGTGAAAACTTTGCCGTAAAAAGCGGCTCAAAACCGCAGCCTTGACCCAACTCGACAGGAGAACCCCCAATGAAGCGCATCGTCATCGCACTGCTCATCGCGGCCCCCGCCGCGGCCCTCGCGGCGTCGCCGCCCAACGTCATGGACCAGTGCAGCACGAAGGTCGCCGAGACCCGCAAGAAGTCGGAGCTGATCGCGCAGGCCAAGGTACAGCCTGACGAAGCGCAGGCCATCGCCGTGGACGCCTCCAAGGGCACCAAGGTTGCGAAGGGCAACATCCGGAACCTCGACGGCTGCCTCGTGTATTCGTTCCAGGTGAGGAACGACGCCGAGAAGACGCAGACCGAAGTGCTGGTCGACGCCGGCAACGGCAAGGTGCTCCACCAGGCCAAGGTCGCAGCCCCGGAGAAGCCCATCGAGCGCCCGGTCGACAACACCAGGGAGCTCGACGCCGCCGCGAAGGCGAAGATCTCCGCCGACCGCGCAAAGGCAGCGCCGGTGCCCCCGGGCGCCCCGCCCAAGAAGTAAGGTCGCGCCGCGATCCGGAAGGCCGCCCTGGGGGCGGCCTTTCCTATTTCTTCAGCGCCAGCGTGAGGCCGTCGCCAACGGGCAACATCGAAAGCTCGATGCGGGCGTCGCCGTGCATCCGGTCGTTCAGCGCGCGGATCGCCACGGTGTCGTCGTCGGTCGCGCCGGCATCGGCCACGCTGCCCGACCACAACGTGTTGTCCACCGCGATGAGGCCGCCCGCGCGCACCAGCCGCAGGCACTGCTCGTAATACGTCGCGTAGTTGCCCTTGTCCGCATCGATGAAGGCGAAGTCGTAGTTTCCCGCGCCGCCTTCGGCCAGCAACCCATCGAGCGTGTGTCCGGCGGCGCCAAGCCGCAGGTCGATCTTTTGCGCCACACCCGCGAGCGCCCAGTAGCGCCGGCCCACGTCGGTCCATTCCTCGCTCATGTCGCAGGCGACGACGCGCCCGTCCTCCGGCAGCGCCAACGCCACGCAAAGGGCGCTGTAACCGGTGAAGGTGCCGACCTCGATGGTGCGCCGCGCGCCCATCAGCTTCACGAGCAGCGCCATCAGCTGGCCCTGTTCCGGGGAGATCTGCATGCGGCCATGCTCGAGCTTCACGGTTACCTCGCGCAGTTCGCGCAGCACCGGCGTATCGCGCAGCGAGTGGGCCAGCAGGTATTCGTAGACCGGCGCGGTGAGGTTCAGGGTCTTGCTCGACATCAGCGGTCGTCCAGTTCCAGCAGCATCGGCTGGTGGTCGGAATCGCGCGTCTCGAGGTTCGCGCCGATTGATCGCACACGCCGCGAAAGGCTCTCGCTTGCGAAGATGAAGTCGCAGCAATACGGCTGCTTCGCGTAGGCCTTCGCGTGCAGGCAGAAGGTGGGCGGGTGCGGCTCGTGCCCGTTTGCCATCACCCATGCGTCGCGATACGCGGGCCCGCCGCGGGCGAGCGGCGCCTGGATTTCTCCGTAGGCCGGATTTTCCGGAGGGAAGTTGAAGTCGCCGGCGAGGATGGCGTCCACCGTCTGGGGCGTGGGGTCGAAGGTCACGTTGCTTTCCTTGTTGGTGAATTCGCCGGGCAGCGGCGCGCGCTGGCACGCCTCATCGTGGATGCCGCGCAGGCGCCGCGCCTGCGCCTGGCGCTGCACGTTGGAGTAGTACTCGAGGTGCGTGGTGGTCACGCGCAGCGGGCCCATCGAGGTCTGAAGCGTCGCCTCCACGGCCACGCGCGGCATGGTTTTTTTCGCGGTGTCGGCGGGCCAGGGCAGCGCGTGGCGGCGCGCGGAGAGCACGCCCAGGCGCGAGAAAATCGCGTTGCCGAAGCGGCGCCGGCGCCCGCCCTCACCCGCCACGTCGACGCCGTAGCCCTCGATGCGCGTGTATCCCGGCAGCAATGCGGCGAGCTGCGCGAACTGGTCCGCGTCGTCCAGCCCCTTTAGCCCGGCGAAGTTGTCGGCGACTTCCTGCAGGCAGATCACGTCGAAATCCGCCATGGCACGCGCTGTCTCCACGATGCGCGCGAGGTCGACGCGGCCGTCGATGCCGCAGCCCCACTGGATGTTCCAGGTGATGAGTTTCATGCCGGAATTGAGCGTCGCATCGCCAGAATGTTGCCAGAATTACCCGGCAGTCTCCCAACATGGACCGACTATCTTCCCCGCTGCTGATGCTCTTCGCGAGCCTCGGCGCCCATGCCGCGGATACCGTCGCGCGGCCCGACTGGCAGCCGCGCTTCGACGCGAAGGGTGTCAAGGGCACCTTCGTGTTGTTCGAGCCCGCCCTCGACCGCTACTCGATCCTCGACGAGGCGCGCGCCAGGCGCCGTTTCCTCCCCGCCTCCACCTTCAAGATCCCCAACGCGCTCATCGGCCTCGAGGTGGGCTCGATCGCCGACGAGAACGAGGTCTTCAAGTGGGACGGCAAGCCGAAATCCCGTCCCGAGCTGGAGCGCGACCATACGTTGGGCACCGGCATGTGCGACAGCGTGGTCTGGATGTTCCAGGACATCGCCCGGCACACGGGCAAGGCGCACATGCGCGAATGGCTCGCGCGCCTCGACTACGGCAACCGTGACATGGGCGGTGGCATCGACCTCTTCTGGCTGCAGGGCGGCTTGCGCATCAGCGCGATGGAGCAGGTGCAGTTCCTCCATCGCCTCGCCGAAGGCCGGCTGCCCGCCACGCAGCGCGCGCAGAAGCTGGTGCGCGATGCGCTGGTGGTCGACAAGACGCGCGAATACACGCTCTTCGCCAAGACCGGCAGCTCCGGGCGCACGCGTGAGCCCGTGGAGTGGTGGGTGGGCTGGATCGAGAAGAAGGGCAAGCCCGCAGCCTATTTCGCGATGAACATCGAGCCCAATCCGAAGACACGCCGCGCCGACCGCTTCGAGATCGCGCGCCCGATCCTGCAGCAAGCCGGAGCGCTGCCCCGCTAGTCCTGTCGTGGTTTGCCGTGGGCCCACGTCTTGTCCATCAGACGCCCCACCGCAATCCGCCGCCGGGGCCGGGTTGCACGAAGAAATGACGGCTAGCGGATCCCCGCGCGCATGAACGACTGCACGAACTGGCGCTGGAAGAGCAGGAACGCAATCAGCAGCGGGGCGGAGGTCATCACCGTGGCCGCGGTGATGATCGACCAGTCGATGCCCTGGTCGCCGGAGGAGAACACCTGCAGGCCGACGGTGACGGGGCGCGAAGTGACCGAGTTGGTGACGATCAGCGGCCAGAGGAAGTTGTTCCAGTGATAACTCACGCTCACCAGGCCGTAGGCGAGGTACACCGGGCGGGCGAGCGGGACGTAGACCTTCCACAGGATCTGCAGTGAGCTCGCGCCCTCCACGCGCGCGGCTTCATCCAGCTCACGTGGCACCGTCTTGAAGGTCTGGCGCAGCAGGAAGATGCCGAAGGCGGATGCGATGTACGGCAGCGCGATCGCGGGAATGGTGTCGAGGATTCCGAGCCGCCCCATGGTGCGGTAGTTCTCCACGATCAACACGTCCGGCATGATCATCAGCTGCATCAGCACCAGCACGAAGGCGATGTCCTTGCCCGGGAACTCGAAACGCGCGAAGGCGTAGCCGGCCAGCGTGCACAACACCAACTGCCCCACCAGCACCATCGTCACCAGCAGGAAGCTGTTGAGGAAGTAGCGCGCGAACGGCGCGGCTTCCCACGCGCGGCGGAAGTTATCCAGCGTGAGCGGCGCCAGCAACTCGAAGCGTGTCGAGAACTCCGCCGGATGGAAGGCGGTCCAGAACGCGTAGAGAAGCGGCAGGATCCAGAGAAAGCCGAGGATCCACGCCGCGACGGTCTCCAGGCGCCTCACTGGTAGTGCACCTTCTTGTCGAGGAACACGAACTGGCCGATGGCCACCAGCGCGAGGAAAAACAACACCACCAGCGTAAGCGCGGCGGCGTAACCCGTGTCCCAGAAGTTGAAGCCCACCTGGTAGATGTGGAAGAGCAGCAGCGAGGTTGCGTTGTTGGGCCCGCCCCGGGTCATCACGAAGATGTGATCGACCAGGCGCACCGAGTTGATCACCGCGTTGATCGTCACGAAGAGCGTCGTCGGCATCAGCAGCGGGAACACCACGCGCCGGAAGTAGTAGCTGCGCGAAGCACCTTCCACGCGAGCAGCTTCCTCCAGCGAGGGCGGGATCGACTGCAGCGCGGCGAGATAGAAAATCATGAAGAAGCCGGATTCCTTCCAGATCGCCACGAGCGTCACGCAGGCGAGCGCCGTCTCCGGATCCCCCAGCCAGTTGCGGCTCGCGATACCGAAGGGCCGCAGCACCTGCTCCAGCAGGCCGTACTGCGGCGTGAAGAAAAACAGCCAGATGTTGGCCACCGCGATCATCGGCAGGATCGTCGGCGTGAAAAAGGCCATGCGTAGCCAGGTGCGCCCCACCATCTTCGAGTTGACCCAGAGGGCCATCACGATGGCGAGCGCGATCGAAATCGGAACGGTGCCGAGCGCGTACCAGAGGTTGTTGCGCAGCGACTTCCAGAAAACCTCGTCGGACACCATCACCTGGTAGTTTTCGAGCCCCACCCACGGCGCCGGGTTCGATCCCTTCGGGGTGGCGTGGAAGCTGTCCCAGATCGTGCCGATCACCGGCCAGTGCGTGAAAAGGGCGAGCAGCGCAAAGGCCGGGAGCAGCAGCAACCAGCCGTGGACCGCGTTGCGGCTCACGCGCGCTCCAGCAACGCGGGCAGCTCGCGCATCGCGGTGAAGGGTGTCGCGCCTTCCGAGCGCAGCCTGGCGGCATCCGCGTGCGGCGCGCCCGCAAACCCGAACACCTTCATGCCCGCCGCAACGGCCGCCTTCACCCCCGTGGGCGTGTCCTCGACCACCGCGCAATCGGCCGGCTTCGCGCCCATGTGCCGTGCCGCGTGCAGGAAGAGGTCCGGCGCGGGTTTTGGGTGCTTGACCTCGGAGGCGGTGAAGAGATGATCGCGCACGAACGGCATGAGGCCCGCGGCCTCAAGCGCGATCGACATCCGTTTCGGTTCGCCGTTGGACGCCACGCAATAGGGAACGGTCATCGCGGCCAATAGCTCCGGTACACCTTCAACGGGCTTGAGCTCGGCGCGAAATGCGGCATAAAGCGCCTCATCCCAACCCGCGACGAAATCCGCGGGCAGCGGGCGCTTGAGCATCCGTTGCGCGACCTCGATGCAGCCGGCGCGCGTCTTGCCGATGAACGTGCGCATCACTTCCTCGAGCGGCAGGCGCAGGCCCACGGCGGCGAGCCGGTCGCGAAACACGCGATTCGCGATCGGCTCGGAGTTGATGAGCACGCCCTCGCAGTCGAAGATCACGAGGCCTACCCTCACCCCGGCCCTCTCCCAGGGGAGAGGGTGTCATTGCTCCCCATCCCAGGGGAGGGGGTCACTTCTTGTACGAACGCAGGATGCGCGCCGCTTCCGCCTGCGAATCCTTCATCGCCGCGGCCGGCTCCTTGGCGCCGGTGAGCGCCGCCTGGATGCCGTCGTTGAGCGCCTTGGTGACGCGCTGGTTGTCGTGTGTGGACAGCTCCGCCACCGAGAAGGCCAGCTGGTCGCGCGCCACCAGCGCCACCGGGAAGCCCTTGGTGTATTCAACCATCTTCGCGGTTTTCCACGCGTCGGGGCGCACGGCGACGTAGCCCGTATCCATGCCCCACTGCGCGGCGCGATCGGCCGTGGTCATCCACTGCGCGAACTTCACCGCGGCCGCCTGCTGCTCCTTCGAGGCTTTCTTGAACACGTAGAAGTTGCCTCCGCCGGTGGGCGAGCCGCGGCGTTTCGATTGCGGCAGCATCGCCACGCCGAAGTCGAACTTGGCGTTGTTCTTCACGTTGGTGAGGTTGCCCGTGGTGGTCCACATCATCGCGATTTTTTTCTCGAAGAAATCCTTCGGCGTCGTGCCCCATTCGATGACGCCCGTGGGCATCACCTTGTGCTTGCGGCCCAGGTCGACCCAGTACTGCAGGGCCTCGACCACTTCAGGCTTGTCGAAGTAGGTCTCGGTGCCTTCCGCATTCATGAGCTTCACGCCGTTGGGCGTCGTGAGGCCCTGAAACAGCCAGTACGGGAAGCCCGAGGAGGGGATCTGCACGCCCCACTGGGTGACGTTGCCCGCGGCATCGCGCCTGGTGAGCTTCTGTGCGTATTCGACCATCTCCTTCCAGCTGGCCGGGGCTTTCTCCGGATCGAGGCCCGCTTCCTTGAAGAGCTCCTTGTTCCAGTAGAGGACGATGGTGGAGCGCTGGAACGGGATGCCCCAGGTCTTGCCGCCGGTCTGGCTGTTGTCCATGAAGGCGGGGTAGTAGACGCTGGCGTCGACGCCATCGAAGGGCACGATCGCGTCCTCGTCGATCAGCGTGAACATGTCGGTGGACAGCAGCACCGCGGTGGTCGGCGGCGTGCCGGCCTTGTGCGCCGTGAGCGCCTTCACGATGGTGTCCTGGTAGGTTCCCGCGTACACGGGCTTGACCTTGATGCCGGGGTTGTCCTTCTCGAAGTCCGCCGACATCCGGTCGATGGTTTTGGTGATCGGGCCGCCGACGGCGACGGGGTAGTAGAACGTGATCTCGGTGTCCGCGGCGAACGCGCCGAATGTGCCGGCGGTGAGCACCGCGGCGATGAGTTTCAACGCTGTTTTCATTTTCTTCCTCCGGTTTGTGAGTCGAATCGATGCTCGTTTCCCCTGTCCCAGGCGATGCGCACGTTGTCGCCGGCACGCGCCGCGGCGCGGCCGGGCACTCGCACCAGCAGGTCCTGCCCCTGCGCCCTGGCCGCGACCAGTGAATCGGCGCCAAGGTATTCCACCGCGCCCACGCGCGCGGCCAGTCCTTCGGCGCCGATGTGGACGTCTTCCGGGCGCACGCCCACGGTGTCGCGCTCGCCTTCCAGCTGAAGCAGGTTCATGGGCGGGGCGCCGATGAAGCTTGCGGTGAACGCGGTGGCGGGGCGCTCGTAGAGGTCCTCGGGCGAGCCGACCTGCTCGATGCGCCCCGCGCGCAGCAGCACCACGCGGTCGGCCATCGTCATCGCCTCGGTCTGGTCGTGGGTCACGTAGACCATGGTCACACCCAGGCGCTGCTGCAGTGCGCGGATCTCGCGGCGCATCTCGCCACGCAGCTGCGCGTCGAGGTTCGAAAGGGGCTCATCCATCAGGCATACCGGGGCTTCGGCGATGATGGCGCGGCCCAGGGCCACGCGTTGCTGCTGCCCGCCCGACAGTTGCGACGGTTTGCGCTGAAGCAGCTTCTCCAGGCCGAGCATGTCGGCGACACGTTTCAGTTTCGCGTCGATGCCTTCCGCCTTGCGCACGCGCAGGCCGAAAACGATGTTCTCCGCCACGCTCAGGTGCGGGAAAAGCGCGTACGACTGGAACACCATCGACAGGCCGCGCTGGGCGGGGGGCAGGCGCGTCACGTCGCGCCCGCCGATGTGGATGGTTCCGGCGGTGGGGTAGTCCAGGCCCGCGATCAGGCGCAGCGTCGTCGACTTGCCGCAACCCGAAGGGCCCAGCAGGACCACGAAGGAACCCGCCGCGGCCTCGAAGGTGATGCCGTCGAGTGCGCGCGACTCTCCCCAATGCCTGGAAATGTTCTCTAGCTGGATGGATGACACCGGCGCATTTTCTCCTAAAATGGCGCCTGCCCCCATCCAGCCCGGAATCCGCCCCATGCTGCTCTGGTTCGTCATCATCTACTGGATCATTTCCGTGGCCATCGGCATCTATGCGGCCAGGTGGGTGCACAACTCGAAGGATTTCGCGATCGCCGGGCGCCGGCTGCCGATGTACATCGTCACCGCCACGGTGTTTGCGACCTGGTTCGGCGCCGAAACGGTGCTGGGCATCCCCGCGACCTTCATGAAGGAAGGGTTCTCGGGAATCATCGCCGATCCGTTCGGATCCTCGCTTTGCCTGATCCTGGTCGGCCTCTTCTTCGCGCGACCGCTGTACCGCATGAACCTGCTGACCATCGGCGACTACTACCGCAAGCGCTACAACCGCCCGGTGGAGATGCTCACGACGATGTGCATCGTGATCTCCTACCTCGGCTGGGTGGGCGCGCAGATCAAGGCCCTGGGCCTGGTGTTCAGCGTGGTGTCCGACGGTGCCATCACGCAGGAATGGGGCATGATCATCGGCGCCTCGACGGTGCTGGTCTACACGGTGCTGGGCGGCATGTTTTCGGTGGCGATCACCGACTTCATCCAGATGATCATCATCGTGCTCGGCATGCTCTACATCGGCTGGGCGGTGAGCGGCATCGTGCCCGGGGGTGCGTCCGCGGTGATCGCGCACGCGGCCGCCAACGACAAGTTCCACATCCTGCCCAAGCCGGAGCTCAAGGACATCCTCTGGTTCCTTGCCGCGTGGATCACGATGATGCTGGGATCGATCCCACAGCAGGACGTGTTCCAGCGCGTGCAGTCGGCCAAGGACGAAAACACCGCGGCGCGCTCCTCGATCCTGGGCGGCTGCCTGTATTTCCTCTTCGCCTTCATCCCGATGTACCTCGCATATTCCGCGAGCCTGATCGACCCATCGATGGTCGAGGGCGCGCTCAAGGAAGGCGGGGACACGCAGCTCATCCTGCCCAACCTGATCCTGTCGCCGGTGGTGCCGATCTTCGCGCAGATCATGTTCTTCGGCGCGCTGCTTTCGGCGATCAAGAGCTGCGCCTCGGCCACGCTGCTCGCGCCTTCGGTGAGCTTCAGCGAGAACATCCTCAAGCCGTTGCTGCCCGGCATCAACGACCAGCGCTTCCTGCTGCTCATGCGCGTGGTGCTGGTCGGCTTCACCATCCTGGTCACCGCGTTTGCGCTGAGCACCGACGCCAGCATCTACAAGATGGTGGAGAACGCGTACAAGGTCACCCTTGTCGGCGCCTTCGTGCCGCTGGTGATGGGCCTCTACTGGAAGCGGGCGACCAACCTCGGCGCCACCCTCGCGATCATCTTCGGGCTGGCGATCTGGATCGGCTTCGAGCGCTACGGCGCCGACGGCCTGGTCCCGCCGCAGCTCGCGGGGCTGGTGGCAGCCTTCGCGGGGATGATCGTCGGCTCGCTGATCTTCAAGGACCTGCAGCGGCCCGCGACGGCCTGATTTGCTCGCGGCCCTCGTCACAACGGCCAGGAGGCGTTTCGGGCCGCTTTTTCCGCATTTCGTCGCTTTGTCCTTTTGCCGTCATGGCCGCGTGCCTAAAGTGCGTCCATGTCAACGACGCCGGTGCCGACGAGCCAAGGAGAGAAGTGATGAAAGCCTACAAATTTTCCGGACTGCCCAGCAGCGCCGACGTCGCCAGCGGGGTGACCGTCCTCGCGGCAGCCTGGTTCGTGCTTGCGACCGGGGCGATCCTCAGCGACAACCATTCGCAGGCCACGCTGGAGGCCGCGCGCCCGGCGCCGGTCACCTCCGTCTACCACATCCCGGCCGAAGCGCGCGAGACCATCGTGGTCGAGGCTCGCCGCATCGCCGGCTGATACCCCTTCACTTTCCCCAGGAAGTGTCTTCGCCCGGCGCAAGCCGGGCTTTTTATTGCCCGGCCGGCGCGCCCGGCACCCCGAAAGCGCATTTCGTCGCACCCCCTTTGCCTCGATAAAAGGGGCCGGGTTACATTCGGGGCGTGAAGAGCGATCAAGGCCTCGGTCGGCAGCAACGTGCGCCTGATCCCCGTGGAGGAGGTGCTGTTTTTCCAGTCCGACGAAAAATACACCCGCGTCGTCACCTGCGAATCCGAAGCGCTGATCCGCAAGCCCATCAAGGAGCTCCTCGACGAGCTCGATCCGGCGAAGTTCTGGCAGATCCACCGCTCCACCATCGTCAACGTGGACCATATCGAAACCGTGAAGCGCGGCCTCAAGGACCAGGCCGAAATCACCCTGCGGGAGTGCCGGGAGAGCCTGGTTGTTTCCCGGGCCTTCACCCACCTCTTCAAGCAGATGTAGAAAGGGTGCCGGGCGTAAAAAAGGTGTCAGGGAACACGTTTTGGGGGTGGGCCCTGTGGCGCCCGCACCACAAGTCAGCTAATGCACCCCGTTTTG
>JBBREI010000025.1:0-27983 GCA_038203035.1 Burkholderiales bacterium | reverse complement strand
GCGCCACTCGCAACTGGTCGCCAATCAGCGCCGTGACGCTCAATCCGGAACGTGACTCGATCATCAAGGCGCAATCGAGCCGCATCGATAAACAGTCGTTGGCCGCATGAACCAGGCGACAACTACCTTGACGCGCGCCGGTGGTCACCGTGCTTCTCGGCGAGCTGATAGAGGGCTTCCCAGAGGTAGTTTTCCGCGTGCTGCCGACCTTCGGTGAGGAAGAAGCTCGAATCGGCCGCCAGCAGCTCTTCAGGCACGTCGTTAGGGAAAAACTCGAACGCCTCGTGATGGAGGTGCGGCTCATGTCGCTTCGACACAATGAAATACTCGATCCAACGACTTCCGTTGGTGCCGTCGGCAGTTGAAACGATCACGTAAGTCTCGCCAAATGGACCGGCAGGTAGGCCGCTTGCGCGAAATGAGGTGTATCCCTTTTTGTCGCCAGCCACGATTTCTCCTTAGTGCCGCTTAACGATATTTGGTTCGTTCCGTTAAGGACATTTTCTGTCCTGATAAGGCAACCATTCTCCCGATGAAACTAACGCGGGTCAACGGCAAATCCCCGCCCCCATTGAGGAAATCCCAAGTCTCGATTTCGCGGTTTTCCGTTAGGCAGTCCGTCCTTATCTCCCGGAAGGCGATCAATCTGAGACCCCCTGCCAACCACTCCCACTTGCCCCATTCATCGGCGCTCACCGGCGGATTCATCACGTGCCGATGGCGATGGGGATCGCCATCTGCACCACGTGGCGCGAGATGGGGCCGGTCGTGAGGTCTTTCATTGGTGCGTCGGCGCGCCTGCCGCCAAAGGCGCCCATGGTTCAGTGGGCTGCTGCTAAGGTATGGCCGTGGACGCGAGCGCACGCATCGTCACACCGGCCGCCGCACTGTTGGCGTGCCTCCTTTTCGCCGGCACCAACGCGGATGCGGCGCCCGCGCCACGCAACGCCGCCGGCAAGGTGGAACTGGCGGAAGGCACGGTGGTGATCGAAAGACCCGACCACTCCCGGGTGGCGCCAAAGGTCGGCGACACCGTCTCGGAGGGCGATTCCGTCGCCACCGGGCCCGATGGCGAGCTGCACCTGACGATGCAGGATGGCGGCTATCTCGCAGTGCGGCCCAATACGAAAATGCAGGTCACCCGGTTCCAGGCCACGGGTGAAGCAGGCGACACCAGCGCGCTGGGCCTGCTGGAAGGCGGCTTGCGCGTGGTCACGGGCTGGATCGGAAAATACAACGCCAGCGCCTACCAGGTCCGCACCAGCATCGCGACGGTCGGCCTCCGTGGGACCGACCACGAGACGCAGTTGCGCCTTGCCTCCGACGCCGACGGCGAGGCGAGCCTTTACAGCAAGGTCTACGAAGGCGCGACGTTCATCAGCTCCAGCGGCGGCGCGCGCGTCGACGTGGCGGCCGGCGATCGCGTCGGTTTTTCGCCGGCGAACCCGGCGCAACGCCCACGGCTGCTCGACCGCACCCCGCGTTTCTTTCGCGGCTCGCGCCACGAACGCCTGTTCGAAGGCCGCCACGCCCGCATCCAGGCGGCGATCGGCCAGCTGCGAGAGGCGCGCGAAACGCGGCGGCAGGACCGCCAGGAATCCCGCGGTGAGCGGCGCGAAAAGGCCCGCGATGCGCGCGATGACCGCCGCAAGCGCGGCGACCCGGACTGACCCTCAGGAGCGGCGCGCGGGCTCGCGCATCAGCGCGTCGAATTCGCGCCCCATCTGGATGCCCGCGCGCGCCAGCACGTTGTCCATGCCCTTCACGCTCGCCTCGTGGTACCTGCGCCCGGCGGGTGATTCCGAAAAGGCCACGTAACGTTCCAGGTCCGCGTCGGTGACGTCGCGATAGACGTAGGCGAAGCTCTGCACCGCCCGGGTGTTGAACGCTTCCACCATCCGCTCGCGCCCCGGCTCCATGCGATCGCGGATCAACTGCGCGACGGCGGCGGGGTCTTCGGCGGCGTTTGCCATGGCCATGCCGAAACCGATGGCGGTGGTCATGTTGATCACCATGGCGGCGGTGGCCTCGCCCATCCGGATGGCGGCGACCATGCGCTTGACCTTGTTGATGCGCGGCTGCGGCACCGAGGTGAAATGGGCGGGCGCCTCGCGCTCGGCGGCCATTGAGGCTTCCAGCTCGCCGCTAGCCTCCTCGATGCGTGTCAGGCGCACGCCGAGGTCCGACGACAGCCATTCCAGCACCACGCCTTCGTCCTGCGCGGACAGGTGCGCCTCCAGCTCCTTCACCATCGCGGCGCGCAATTTGTCCGGCGCATAGGCGGCGTTCATCGCGGCGATGAGCCGCGCGAAGTCGTCGTTGCTGAACTTTCGGCCGCCCTTGCCGGCCAACGCCTGCGCCTGCGCCTCTTGCGCGCCGGTGCGGATCTGTTCCTGCGCCTGGCCGAGCTGGGTCCACAGGCCCGACTTGTGCATCAGCTCATCGATTCGGCGCGGCTCCGCGGCACCCACGGCCACCGCCAGCATTGCCAGGGCGGCAAGGATGATGTTCCGGAAAGTGGTGATGTGCATCGGTCCTCCTGCTCTATGATGGCATTTATGTACCCGCCCGAACCGCAGTTCCGCCTCGAAGAAGGCGCCCGCCGCCCGGGTGTGCCGGTATTCAAGGAAACGACCTCGGAGAACTGGGCCTTCGGCGGCGCGCGCCAGATCCACGTCTGAGCGTGGCGAGCACACCCGCCATGGACATGCCGCTGGATGGGCTTGCGGTCTTCGCGAAACGCGAATGCGAAACGTGTGTGCTGGTCAAGCCGCTGCTCGCCGGGATGCCCGCGGCCGTGGTGCTGGCGCAGGATGACCCGGCGTTCTTCGATGGCGCGCTGGACGATACGCAGCTCGAGCGCTCCTTTCGCCACGACATCGAAACCGTGCCCACGCTGATCCGCTTCGTCGCGGGCCGGGAGGTGGGGCGTTCCGTGGGCTGGCATCGCGACGAGTGGCGCGCCCTTTCCGGCGTGGCGGATCTGGGCGCGGCCCTGCCCGCATTCCGTCCCGGCTGCGGGTCGAAGAGCCGCGAACCCGGCGTGCACGAGCAGCTGGTCGCCCGCTACGGCGATACCGGCATCCAGTCGCGCCGCATCGAGGTGGGCGCGTGGGACGACGAAATCGAGGCCTGTTACGACCGCGGCTGGTCCGACGGCCTGCCCGTGGTGCCCCCGACGGACGATCGAATCCTGCGCATGCTCGCCGGCACGCGCCGCGACCCACAGGAAACCATCGGCAACGTGCCGCCCAACCTGCTGCCGTGCACCGTGGAGAAGGCGGCGATCAACGCCGTGATGGCGGGCTGCCGGCCCGAATACATGCCGGTGGTGATCGCGGCGCTGGAAGCCGCGCTCGAGCCCATATTCACGATGCACGGGCTGCTGTGCACCACGTGTTTCTCCAGCCCCGTGATTGTCGTCAACGGCGAGATCGCGCGGCGCATCGGCATGAACAGCGGCATCAACGCGCTCGGCCAGGGCAACCGGGCCAACGCCACCATCGGGCGGGCGCTGCAGCTCATCGTGCGCAATGTGGGCGGCGGGCGGCCGGGCGAGCTCGATCGATCCACCCTCGGCGGCCCCGGCAAATACACCTTCTGCTTCGCGGAGGACGAATCGGACGAAACCTGGCAGCCCCTGTCGGCCGCGCGCGGCGTGCGCGATGGCAGAAACGCCGTGACACTTTTCCAGGGCGACGGCATCCAGGGCTTCATCGACCAGCGCTCGCGCACGCCGCAGGAGCTCACGCATTCGCTGGCGATGTCGCTCGCCGCCGTGGGCCACCCGAAGCTGTGCCAGTTCACCAACGCCATGCTGGTGTTGTGCCCCGAGCACTACGCCATCTACCGCGATGCGGGCTGGGATCGCGCGCGCATCACCGCGCAGCTGCACCAGGCCCTGCTGCGCCCGGGCGCGGACCTGGTGAAGGGCGCCCACGGCGTGGGAGAAGGCATCGATCCCGCGCGCGCGGCCGAGATGGTGCCGAAATTCTGGGATGAAGGCCTGCTGATCGTGCGTGCCGGGGGCGAAGCGGGGCTTTTCTCCGCGATCCTCGCCGGGTGGACCGGCGGGAGGTTTCGCGACCAGTCGCAACCGGTGACCCGGGAGATCCGCGAATGAAGCCCACCACGATGCGCGATCCCACCGCGCAAGCCGCCTCCGCGCTGCGGCCCCGGCGCGCGCCACCCGCCAGCCTCGAAGGCCTCACCGTGGGTCTCATGGACATCGGCAAGATGCGCGGCGAGGAATTCATCGATCGGCTGGAAACACTTTTCCGCGAGCGCGGCATCGCCACGCGCCGCTACCGCAAGCCCACCAACACCCGCACCGCGCCCCTGGAGCTGCTGCAGAAAATCGCGGCCGAATGCCAGGTGGTGGCCATTGCGCTTTCCGACTGCGGCTCGTGCACGTCGTGCAGCACCCACGACCTGGTGGACCTGGACCGCCGCGGATTGGCCGGGGTCAGCATCCTCACCACGGAATTCCGCAACCCCTTCGCGATGCAGTGCCAGGCGATCGGCTTCGACGGCGCGTCAGTGTATGTCCCACACCCGATGCAGAACAGGACTACGGCGGAACTCCACGCTTTTGCCGATGATGTCTTTGAGCAAGTGCTCGGCCAGATTGGAGGACAACATGGGATTTTTTACCCGCAATAACCAAGCCACGACGACCACCCCTGTCACGCTGCCCACGACCGATACCATCCGTGCCGGCGCGAATTCGATGGTCACCCAGGCCTCGGACTTCTACAAGAAGAACCCCAACCTGGTGCACGGCATCGGCCTGGTGGCCAGCGCCATCCTGCTGAACCGAATGCGCCGCCGCACGAAGTAGCCTAGAACCACGTCAGATCAGCTGCCGGCCGACGCTGCGCTTGCGGTTAAATCGGAACGCCGATGCCACGCCGATGGCCGCCGATAAATGCAAGGACATCGGAGTGCCCTGCCCAGATCCCCGAAAGCGCGAAACCCTGGCACGAAACACACAGATTCAAGGGCTATCGGCGGCCATCGGCGTGGCATCGGCGGACATCGGCGTTCCCTGGGGAGTCCTTCAAACAAAAGTTGAAGCGCGAGCCCCGAGCGGCCGCGGCATCCAGAACGGCGCCGCGGCGATACACATACACGTCATGGAAAACAGGAACCCCACGCGATAGCCGCCGCTCAGGTCGTAGAGCGCGCCGGAAGTCCACGCGCCGATCGCGGCACCCGTCGACATACACGCGAAAATGGTGCCGTAGATGGTGGCGAAGCCGGCGCCGGCGAATTGCTTCGCCGCAAGGGTCGCGACGATCGGCCCGCGCGCGCCCATGGAGATGCCCACAAGCAGCACGAAGGGCACCACCAGCCAGTGCGCGCCGAAATACGAAAGCAGCACCAGCGAGCCCATGCCGAGGAGAGTCGCAACGAAGCTCGACGTGGCGGTGAAGCGGTAGCCGACGCGATCCGTCGACCAGCCCGAAGCCATCATCCCGAAAACCGACAGCAGGCCCGCGATGCCGAACGACGTGGCCGCGGATAGCGGCGTGAGCCCGACCTGCACCAGGAACGGCACCACCTGCACGATCATCGAATGCATGCCGATGGCCGTGAAGCTGAAGACCTGCACGATCTGCCAGTAGGGGCGCGAGCGCACCGCCGCGCGCAGCGGCGAAGGCAGCGCGGCATCGGGAGCATCGGCCTTGCGCGCGCGGCGCGATCCCGCCATCGCCTTCCACGGCATCAGGAAGATCAGCGGCAGCAGCACCAGCACCACGGACCCCATCAGCAGGTAGGTGCCGCGCCAGCCCTGCAGCTCGATCGAATATTGCGCCAGCGGCACCACCACCAGCGTGCCGGTGCCGAAGCCCGCGTACGCCACACCCATCGCGCTGCTCATGCGGTCGCGGAACCAGCGGCTGATGAGCATCGTCGCCGGCACCATGCCCAGCATCGAAACCCCCATGCCCACCAGCCCGCCAACCGCGAGGTGGAACTGCCACAACTGGGTGAGGTGGCCGGCGACAACACACGCGGATCCGAGCAGGGCCAGTCCGGTGGCGTAGACGACACGCGCGCCCCAGCGGTCCACCATCATCCCGGTGAGCGGGGCGGCCAGCCCCGAGGTCACGAGATAGACCGAATACACACTCGAGACCTGCGCGCGGCCCCATCCGAACTCCTCCGAAAGCGGCAGGAGGAAAACGATGTAGGAATCGCCCACGCCGCGCCCGACCATGTTGCAGGCGAAGCAGATGAACAGCACGGCGGCCGCGACGGTGGCGGTGGGACGGCCCGCGGGGGGCGATGGGGCGCTCAAGTGGCAATTCTACGTCGGCACCTTCCCCGCCCGGCGGGCGCAATCGATTGCTGCACCGCACATTGCGTCCCGCGCGCGAGCCTGCCTATCATGCAACCGGTTGCACAGACAGGAGCCGCGATGGCCGAATACCTCAAGCAGGCGCAGCCGAAGGCGCCGCAGGACCGGCGCAAGCTGGAAGAGACGGTGCGCGGCATGCTCGACCGCATCGCCTCCGGACGCGACGAAGCGGTGCGCCACTACGCGCGCGAACTCGACAAATGGGAACGCCCCGAATTCCGCGTGACCCCGGACGAGATCCGCGCGGTGGCCGCGAAGCTTCCGGAAACCTTCAAGCAGGACTTCGAATACTGCCGCCGCCAGGTGACGGAGTTCGCCAAGCGCCAGCTCGAGACCATGCACGAGCTCGAGACCGAGATTTCGGAGGGCGTGACGCTGGGCCACAAACACATCCCGGTTTCCACCGCGGGCTGCTACGTGCCGGGCGGCAAGTACCCCCTCATCAGCTCCGCCATCATGAGCGTGGGCACGGCGCGCGTCGCCGGGGTGAAACGCATCGTGGCATGCGCGCCCCCGCGCGATGCCTCGGGAATGTATCCCCACACCCTCTACGCCCTGCACGCGGCCGGCGCCGACGAGATCTACCACCTCGGGGGCGTGCAGGCGTTCGCCTCCATGGCCTACGGCTGCCTCGGCATGCCCGCCGTGGACATCGTCACGGGCGCGGGAAACTCGTTCGTCGCCGAGGCCAAGCGCCAGCTCTTCGGGCTGGTGGGCATCGACCTGCTCGCCGGGCCGACGGAAATCCTGGTGATCGCCGACGATTCCGCCGATCCCGCCCTGGTCGCCACCGACCTGCTGGGCCAGGCCGAACACGGCCCCGACAGCCCCGCCTGGCTCGTCACCACCTCGCGCGCATTGGGCCTCAAGGTGATGGAAGAGGTGCAACGCCAGCTTCCGGCCCTGCCCACCCGCGCGCTTGCCGAGGCCGCGTGGCGCGACCACGGCGAGGTCGTCATCGCGCGCGACGACGACGAGGCGATCGAGCTGAGCGACCGCTACGCGCCCGAGCACCTGGAAGTGCAGACGCGGCGCAACAACTACTACCTGGAGAAGCTGCGCAACTACGGCAGCCTCTTCGTGGGGGAAGAGAGCACCGTCGCCTACGGCGACAAGGGCGTGGGCACCAACCACACCCTGCCCACCAGCGGCGCCGGGCGCTACACGGGCGGCCTCTGGGTGGGCAAGTTCATCAAGACGGTGACCTACCAGAAGCTCACGAAGAAGGCGAGCCACGCCATCGCGCCCATCGTCTCGCGCATCTGCGAGGCCGAGGGCATGATGGCCCACAAGTTCACCGCCGACGTACGCACCATCCGCTACGACTGACCAAACGCCGCACCAGCCGGCGAACCGAACCCAACCATAAGGAGGAGGGCAAGATGGACGACAACAAGGAAGCACGCTCGCGCCGCAAGTTCCTCGAGGACGTTTCGCTGCTGGCCGCGGGTTCCGTCGCCGGCTCGATGCTGCCCACGCTGCCTGCGTTCGCGCAGGCCAAGTCGAAGGCGACCGGCACCGTTCGTGTCTGGGGTGAACCCGGGCCGTACGGCGGGGTGGCCGTAGACGGCATGAACGAATGGGCCGCGAAATTCGCCCCCGGGCTCAAGTTCCAGATCGAGTCGCTGTCGTGGGACAGCGTGTACGTGAAGCTGATGACCGACCTCGCGGCGCGCCGCCCGGCCAACTGCATCAGCGTGGAATCGCCCATCGCCATGCAACTGATGGCGCAGGGCCTGCTGGAGCCGATCGACGACGTGGTGAAGCAGGTCGGCCGCGAGCGCCTCATCGACGGGGCGAAGTGGGAATACTGGGGCGCGTGGAAGGGCAAGCAATACGTGCTGCCCGCGCACCACCAGCCGCACCTGCTGCTGGTGCGCCAGGACGTCATCAACGAGCTGGGCCTCGGCGACCCCGACAAGTGGGACTGGAACGACCTGCTTAACGCCGCGCGCACCATCACCGAAAAGAAGCCCGGCATGGCCGGCATCTCGCTGGCACTCGGGCGCAACCTCTGCACCGACTACCACTTCGCCGCCCTTCTGCACAGCGCGGGCGGGCGCATGTTCGATCCCTCGAAGCAGTACGAGGTGGTGTTCGACAGCCCCAACACCGTCGAGGCGCTCGAATACGTGAAGTCGCTGCTGCCGTACATGCCGAAGAGCGCGGTGAGCGCGAGCTTCCTCGAAGTGGTCGACTCGATCGTCACCGGCAAGGCGGCGATGGCGTTCTACTGGGGCCGCCCGTACGGCCGCGCCTGGGACGAGAACAAGGAAGTGTTCAAGAACCTCGAGGCGTACAACCACGCGCGCCACCCGAAGACCGGCAACCGCTCGAACTGGAACGACTTCCAGGGCTGGTGCATCCCGAAGGCCAACAACCCGTACATCAAGGAGGTGAAGGCCGCGCTCGCCTATTACCAGACCTCCAAGGTGTGGCCGGTGCGCTACTGCCAGTCGCTGGTGCCCAACGTGTCGCCCGTCTACAAGGACACGGCCGCGGATCCGGAACTGCAGAAGCACCCGTTCTTCGAAACCAAGAAACGCACCATCGACACCTACTACACCGGATCGCTCAAGTATTCGAGCAGCACCGCCAACGAGCTCCTGGGCGGCGTGAACCCGCTCGCGGGCATCGTGCACGGCCGCTCGATCCTCGCGCAGACGGTGCAGAAGGTGGTGATCGACAACATGAAGCCCGCCGACGCCGCCAAGTGGGGCGCCAAGGAGCTCGAGTCGGTCCGCAAGGAACATTTCTCGCTGGTGATCTGACGCACCTCGCCGGCGGCCTCCAGGGGCTGCCGGCCCTCCCATGCAAAAAAACGAACATTGGCGCGCGGCCGACAACCGCATCGGCCTGCTCTTCATCGCGCCCTTCGTTGTTGCGGCATTGGTGTTCATGGTCTATCCGGTGCTCGAGAGCATCCGGATGGCCTTCTACTACATCGACCCGCTCAACCCGGACGCGCAACGCTTCGCGGGCCTGGACAACTTCGGCACCGTCCTGCGCGACCCGCTTTTCTGGTCCTCCTTCCGCAACGCCGCCTACTGGACATTTGTCTCCACCATCCTGCAGACCGTGGCGGGCGTGGGCATCGCGCTGCTGCTGCACCTGCCGCTGCGCGGGATCTCGGTCTTCCGCGGGCTGCTGCTCTTCCCGTACATCGTGCCAACCGTCGTGATCGCGCTGTGCTGGCAGTGGATGCTCAACCCCGAGATCGGCATCGTGAACCACACGCTGCGGGGCGCCGGGATCATCGATGAAAACATCTACTGGCTGTCCTCGCCGGACATGGCCATGCTCTCCACGATCATGCTCAACGTGTGGAAATACACGCCGTTCGTGACCATCTGCGTGCTCGCCCGCCTGCAGACCGTGCCGACGGAGCTCTACGACGCGGCGAAGGTCGACGGCGCGGGGGTGCTGCGCCGCTTCACCGACATCACGCTGCCGCAGCTGGCGGAGGTGCTTGCCGTGGTGGTGGTGTTCCGCACCATCTGGACCTTCAACAAGTTCGAGGAGATCTACCTCCTCACGCGCGGCGGGCCGGGGACCTCGACCTACAACCTCGCGATCTATTCCTTCGAGCAGTCGATCGCCAACCTGCGCATGGGCGTCGGCGCCGCCACCGGCGTCATCATGATGCTGATGCTGTTCCTGGGCAGCATCCTCTACATGCGCCTTTTCCGCTTCCAGGACGAAACATGACCCCGATGTCACGCGTGCGTGCCCGCCGCTGGCTGGGACAGGCTTGCGCCTACGCCACGCTGGTGGCGATCACGCTGGCGATCTGCTTCCCCCTGATGTGGGCGCTTTCCACCTCGCTCAAGCCCAAGTCCGAGCTCTCCACGCCGCCGACCCTCGTGCCGCACGCGCCGACGCTGGAGAACTACCGCCACCTGCTCACCGGAAAGAGCCAGTACTTCGCGGGCGGCTCGGGCGAATACCAGCCCACCACGGCGCCGCCCCAGTATTTCCTCTCGTGGTTCGGCAACAGCATCATCGTGAGCCTGGGAAGCACCGTGATCAGCATCGTCATCAGCACGCTCGCCGCCTACAGCATCACGCGCTTCCGCTACAAGGGCCGCATGGCGGTGCCGTATTTCAGCCTGCTGGGCTACATGGTGCCGTCGATCATCCTGGTGTTCCCGCTTTTCATGGTGATGACGCGCCTGGAGCTCACCGATTCGCTCTGGAGCCTCACCCTGGGCTACGTCTCCACGACGCTGCCCTTCTGCATGTGGCTGCTGTGGGCTTTCTTCCGCGGCATCCCGGTGGAGCTGGAGGAGGCGGCGATGATCGACGGGGCGAGCCGCCTGCGCGTCTTCGGCGAGATCGTCCTGCCCTCCGCGCTGCCGGGCATCATCGCCGCGGCGATCTTCTCGATGATCGTGTCCTGGAACGACTACCTCTTCGCGCGCGTCTTCATGAACTCGGTGGACCACTACCCGCTCACCGTGGGCGTGATGCTCTTCTTCGAGGGCGTGCACGTCGACTGGGGCCTGATGATGGCCTCCGCAGTCCTCATGACCGTGCCGATGGCGGTCCTTTTCATGGCATTGCAACGCCACCTGGTCGCCGGCTTCGGCGCCGGCGCGGTGAAGGGCTGAACCCGCGATGACGATCCGCGTAGACAACATCTCCAAGCGCTTCGGAAAAACCGAGGTGCTGCGCGCCGTGAGCCTGGAGTTCACCGAGCGCGAGTTCATCACCCTCGTCGGCCCCAGCGGCTGCGGCAAGACGACCTTGCTGCGCATCCTCTCGGGGCTCGAGACGCCGAGCTCCGGCGAGATATGGCACGGCGACAAGCCGATCGGGCACCTGGCGCCGGGCGCCCGCGACATTGCCATGGTGTTCCAGAGCTACGCGCTCTACCCGCACATGGACGTGTTCCACAACATCGCCTACGGCCTGCGCGTGCGCCATACCCCCGCCGACGAGATCCGCAGGCGCGTCGGGGAAGCCGCGAAGGTCCTGGAGATCTCGCACCTGCTCGAGCGCAAGCCACGAGAGCTTTCGGGCGGGCAGCGCCAGCGCGTGGCGCTCGGGCGCGCCATGGTGCGCAGGCCCTGGCTCTTCCTGCTCGACGAGCCGCTCTCCAACCTCGATGCCAAGCTGCGCGTGACGATGCGCAGCGAGCTCAAGCGCGTGCACCGCGCCCTGGAAACAACCACGGTCTACGTCACCCACGACCAGCTCGAAGCGATGACGATGTCCGACCGCATCGCGGTGATGGACGGGGGCTTCGTGCAGCAGTTCGCGACACCCGAGCAGATCTACGGGCACCCCGCCAACCTTTTCGTGGCCGGCTTCATCGGCAGCCCGCCGATGAACTTCATCACCGACGTGGCGCTGTCCGATGGGAGGCTGGTGGCGGGTGGAGCGCAACCCGTGACGCTACCGGTTTTGCGAATCGACCGCTTCGCCGCCGCGCTGCCGCGCCGCGCGATGACGGCCGGCATCCGTCCCCAGGACATCGCGCTCTCGCTGTCGCCGGTGGCCGATGCGATGGCGGCAGAGGTCCAGATGGTGCAGCTGCTGGGCCCGGAGAAGCTGGTGGAGGTCACGGCCGCGGGGCGCATGCTTTCGGTGATTGTTGATGCCGTGGTGCCGGTGAAGGCCGGCGAGCGCGCCTGGCTGCTATTCGATCCGTTGCGCGTGCATCTCTTCGACGCGGACACCCAGCGCAACGTGTTGCCCGCCCCCGGGCTCGTCTCGTGAGCGCCGCCGAGCGCACGGCGCGCGAAAAAGCGGCCGCCTTCGCGATGATGCGCAGCATGGGCGCCGGCAAGATCGAGGTGCTGCCGCGGTTCCGCGTGACTTCGCTCGACGACATCGCGGCGCTCTACACGCCGGGCGTGGGATACCTGGTGCAGGAAGTGCTGGCACGCCCCGAGGCCCTGGGCGAACTCACGGGAAGGGACAACACCGTGGCGGTGGTGAGCGACGGCACCGCGGTGCTGGGCCTGGGACGCGCCGGCCCGAAAGCCGCGCTGCCGGTGATGGAGGGCAAGGCCTCGATGTTCAAGCTGCTGGTCGGCATCGACGCCTACCCCTTGTGCGTCGACACGCGCTCGCCCGGGGAGCTGGTGGCGCTGATGGAGGCGCTGCAACCGTCGTTCGGCGGCTTCAACCTGGAAGACGTCGCCGCACCCGAGTGTTTCGAGGTGATGCGCCTGGCCGAGGCGCGGCTCGAGGTGCCCATCATCCACGACGACCAATACGGCACCGCCACCGTGATCGCGGCGGGGCTCATCAACGCCTGGAAGCTGCTGGGGCGCGATGCGGCCCGGCAGCGCGTCGTGGTCTGCGGCGACGGCGCCGCCGGGACCGCCACGGTGAACCTGCTGCAGGAGATGGGCGTGGGCGACATCACCGTCGTCGGATTGGCCGGCGTGTTGTCCAGGCGCGGGACCCATCGCGATCCCCATCGCCAGTGGCTCGCGGAAACCACCAACAAGGCGGGCATCGAAGGCGGGCTGGCCGATGCGATGCGCGGGGCCGATGCCTTCGTGGGCCTGTCCGTCGGCGGGATCGTCTCGATCGCGATGGTGCGCTCGATGGCGCCGGCGCCCGTGGTCTTCAGCCTCGCCAACCCGGTGCCGGAGGTCATGCCCGACGATTCGCTGCGCGCCGGCGCCAGCATCGCCGCCTCGGGGCGATTCGACTTTCCAAACCAGTGCAACAACGTGCTGGCCTTCCCCGGCCTGCTGCGCGGCGCCCTCGACACCAAGGCGCTGCGTGTCCCGCCCCTCGTCTGCCTTGCCGCCGCACGCGCCATCGCGGCAGACGTGCCGGACCCCGCGATGGCGAGCGACAACATCCTGCCCTCGCCGCTGTCCGGCACGCTCTACCCGGCCGTTGCGGAGGCCACCGCGCAAGCCCTCATCGCCGCCGGCCTCGCGCGCAAGGCCCCGGCGCCGGGCGAGGTGGCGCAACACACCCGCGAGCTACGCCAGGCGGTGGCGTTGCGGCAGGAATCGCTTCCCCGTAGCTGATGGCCTGGGGCGCGCTCGCCGACGTCGCGCGCAAGGCCGGCGTGCACAAGGCCACTGCCTCGCGCGCCATCTCGGATCCCGGAAAGATCTCGGCCGCAACTACCGCCCGCGTGCGCGCCGCGATGGCCGCCCTCGGCTACGTGTCCAACGGAGTCGCGCGTGCCCTGGCGACGCGCCGCACGCGAACGGTCGGCACCATCATCCCGACGCTCGACAACGCGATCTACGCGGTCAGCACCAACGCCCTGGAACGCCGCCTGGAGCGCGCGGGCTACGTGTTGCTGGTGGCATGCCACGAGTTCAACCTCGACGCCGAGACCCGCGCGCTGGAGGCGATGCTCAACCGCGGCGTGGACGGCGTGGTGCTGGTGGGACAGGTGCATGCGCGCGCGACGCTCGATCGGCTGCAGGCCAGCGGCGTGGCCCACGTCTTCACCTGGAGCAGCGCGAAGGGCCGGCAGCCCAACGTGGGCTTCGACAATCGCCACGCGGGCCGCCTGGTGGCCGAGCACCTCCTGTCGCTGGGCCACCGCCAGATCGCCATGATCGCGGGCCTCACGGAAGGCAACGATCGCGCCTCGGCGCGCCTGGCGGGCGTGCGCGAGGCCCTGGCATCCGCACGCGTGACCCTGCCCGATTCCGCCGTGATGGAGCGGCCCTACTCGCTCGAGGCCGGCGCCGAGGCGCTGGCGACGCTGGTTTGCGCTCGCCGCAAGCCCACGGCCGTCATCTGCGGCAACGATGTGCTGGCCCTCGGCGCCCTGCGCGAGGCGCGGGTGCGCGGCATCGCGGTGCCGCGCGATGTCTCGATCACCGGCTTCGACGACATGCCCATGGCTCGGGTCGTCACCCCGGAGCTCACCACGGTCCATTTCCCGATGGCCGAGGTGGGCTGGAACGCGGGCGAGATGCTGCTGGGCATGCTGGGAGAGGAGGTCGCGACCGTGGCGACCGAGCTTCCCATCTCCCTGGTCGCACGCCAGTCGAGCGGGCCGGCGCGCACGAAGCGCTGAGCAAGGCGCGGCGCCGCAGACCCCCGCGCCACGGCTCGCAGTAGACTGGTGCCCATGCCCGGCCTCTCCGACCCGTCCCGCGAAGCGCCGAACGCCGGCGATCACAAGCCGCGCTCCGACGCCCTGGTCCTCTTCGGCGTCACCGGCGACCTGGCGCGCAAGTCGATCTTCCCGGCGCTCTACGCCATGGCCCGCAAGGGCGTGCTGGATTTCCCCGTGGTCGGCGTCGCGTCGTCGCAGCTCACGCTGCAGCAATTGCAGGAGCGCGTGGTCGCAAGCCTCAAGGCGGCGAAGGCGCCCGACGACCCCACGGCGCTCGAAAGGCTGCTGGCCTCACTGCGCTACGTGAGCGGCAACTACAACAACACCGCCACCTTCACCGCGCTCAGGCAGGCGCTCGGCGCCGCGAAGCGCCCCGCCTTCTACCTCGCCATCCCGCCGGCGCTGTTCGAGACCGTGATCTCCAGCCTCGGCGCCACGGGCCTGGCCCGCGACGCGCGCGTGATCGTGGAGAAACCCTTCGGCCGCGACCTCGCCTCCGCCCGCGCGCTCAACCGCGTGGCGACCGCGGTTTTCCCCGAAGACTCGATCTTCCGCATCGATCACTTCCTGGCCAAGGGAGCGATCATGAACATCCTCTACTTCCGCTTCGCCAACTCGTTCCTGGAGCCGATCTGGAACCGCAACTACGTGGCGAGCGTGCAGGTGACGCTGTCGGAATCGTTTGGCATCGAGGGGCGTGGCAGCTTCTATGAAACCGCGGGCTGCATGCGCGACGTGATCGAAAACCACCTGTTCCAGATCGTGGCGCTGCTGGCCATGGAGCCGCCGACCTACCGCGGCTTCGGCGCGGTACACGGCGAGACCGCCGATGTCTTCCAGGCGATGCGCCCGCTGCGCCCCGAAGACCTGGTGCGCGGCCAGTACGAGGGTTATCGCGATGAACCCGGCGTTGCAGCGGACTCCGATGTCGAGACCTTCTGCGCGCTGCGCCTCTTCATCGACTCGTGGCGCTGGGGCGGCGTGCCCTGGTACCTGCGTTCGGGCAAGTACCTGCCGCGCAATGCCATGGAGGTGCTGGTGCGCCTCAAGCCGCCGCCGCAGCGCCTGTTCGAGGATTCGAACCCCGCCACGGGCGCGGGCAACTACCTGCGCTTCCGCCTGTCTCCCGGCTCGGGGCTCGCGCTCGGCGCGCGCGTGAAGCGCGTGGGCAAGGAATTCCTGGGCGAGGCGCGCGAGCTCGCCTTCCTCGACGAGAGGCCCGACGACGAGACACCCTACGAACGCCTGCTGGGTGAAGCGATGTCAGGCAATGCCGCGCTTTTCACGCGCGAAGACGCGGTGGAGGCCGCATGGGCGGTGGTCGAGCCCGTGCTCAAGAATCATCACCGTGCGATAACCTATGCGCGCGGCAGCTGGGGCCCCGGGGAAGCGGACGCCCTCATCGCAACCGATGGTGTCTGGCACATGCCGGGAGGCCCATGATTCACACACGCCTGATTGTTGCCGCGCTGGCGCTCGCCGCGCTGCCCGCCCACCCGCAGGGTTTCCTCGACCGGTGGAGCGACAAGCTGATCGAAAAACACGGCCAGGACGCCCGCAAGGAATACATCCAGAAGCTCGCCGGCGACCGCGATCCGCGCCAGCGCGCCGAAGCGGCCGATTGGCTCGCGACCCAGCGCGAGCCGGAAGCCGTCGCCGCATTGGCCACCGCCCTCGCCTCGGACAGCGACGCGCGCGTGCGCGAGGCGGCTGCAAGCGCCCTCTGGCGCGGGCGCGACAATGCGCAGGCCGCGCGCCCGCAGCTGCTCGCGGCGCTTGATGACACCGATCCCAACGTGGTGGCGCAGGCGGCCGGGGCGGTGCAGGCGCTGGGCATGAAGGAAGCGGAGCTGGCCCCGGCCCGCAAGCGCGTGCTCGCCTCCGGCGCCTCGGAGCGTTCGCGTTTCCTCGCCGCACGCAACCTGGTGGGTTACGAATCGCCGGGCAAGCTCGTGGAGGCGATGATTGTGTACCTCGAGCGCAACGTGCAGGGCTACACCGGGAGCCTTTCCGATCGCAACCGCAACAACGTCGAGATGGTGGAAAAAGCGCTCGAACGGCTGGTGAAGAATTCGAAGGACCGCGCGCTCATCCCCCCGCTGGTCGCGGCCCTTGCCGACACCCGCGGCGGCGAGATCCCGCTCATCAGGACGCTGGGCCTGTTCGATCCGAAACCCGACAACTGGACACAACTGCTGATCGGGCAGCTCGACGCGCCGCAGCCCAGGGTCCGCTACGCCGCGCTCGGCCAGTTGCGCTACGTGAAGACGGAGAAGGAGGTCACGGCGTGGGTGCCCCGCGTTGCGGCGATGTTGCAGGACCCCGACGCCTCCGTGCGTTCGGAGGCGCTTTGGGCGCTCGGCAGCGCCGCGGGACTGGCCGCCGCGCACGTCGATGCCGTGGTGGCCGCGCTTGGCGACACGGATAAATCGGTGCGCCAAAGCGCCGCTCGCGCCCTGGGCGAGATGGGTGAATCGACGCAGGCGATTCCCGCCGCTTCGAAGGCGCGCATCGCCACCGCCGCGCGCCCGGCCCTGGTCGCCGCCGCGGAAAACGATGCGCAGGCCGACGTGCGCGACGAGGCGAAGGGCGCGCTGCGCAAGCTGGGCGGCGCCGGATCAACGGCCGTTGCGGCCGTGGCAACGCCCGCGCCTTCCACGCCCTCCTCCACCGGCAACGAGGCCGCCGGCATGGAGGTGCTGCGCTCGCGCAAGGTGTCCTTCGATGCCACTTCGTATTTCAGCGCCCTGCAGAAGGTCGACGTGGAGCTGGCGCGCGCCTTCCTCGACGCGGGGATGTCGGCCAGCACCCCATTGCTGGACCACGGCCCGCCGATCCGCGTGATGTTTTTCGCGAGCCGGGGTTGCTCGGCCAGCCAGCGGCCCACGAAGCCCGAGACCGCCGCGCTGGCCAAACTGCTGCTCGAACGCGGCGCCGACGTGAACGCCAGCGACAAGAACGGCAACACCGCGTTGAGCGAGGCGGCCAGCAAGGGGTGCGATCGCGAGGTGATGGGCACGCTGATCAAGGCCGGCGCGAAGGTCAACGCCACCAACGGAGCGGGCCTCACGCCCTTCGAGATGGGGTTGTATTTCGCCCACGACGGGCTGGAGGAGCTGATTGCGGCGGGCTACCGCATGCCGCCCGACAAGGTAAAGGCGCTTTCCGAGGGCTACAAGGACCGGCCGGCTTCGCTGGCGATGATCCGCAAGGCTACACGTAAGTAACGCCCGAGCTCACCAGCCAGATCACCACCACCACGCCCACCAGCAGCACGATCACCCCACCGAACTGGCTGCCCGCGCGCGGCTCCTCGCCGGGCGAAAGGCCGGACCGCGAGCGTGGCAGGTTCTGCCCGTGCATGGAATGGTGCGCCCGGATGGAGGCGGGGGGCCGGGCCGTGGTGCGCGCCTCGGCCACGGTCACCGTCGCCTTGCGCAGCGCTTCCACCATCGTCTTGCCGTTGACCAGGCCACCCTTCGTGGCCCGGTGCATGAGCTTGATCGCTTCCAGCTTGTTGCCGCTCTTCAGCGCCTCGAGGACTCCGGGCGGGAAGACGGGACGGTCGGGCTTGTTCATGGCGGCGGTTCATCCCGGGCGTTAGGGAAGGAGTGCTGATTCTGCATTATGGGCTGACCGCCGTTGAAACCCGGGACCACCCGGTATGATTTCGGGGTGGCAAATAGAACAATAAAGTCTCTCCTCGGCGCATTCTCCCTTCCGGCGTGTCTGGCTTTCGTGCCGGTCGGGGCCCAGGACCTTTCGGCCTCGCTGGGCATGCAGCGCGCCGCCAGCTCGTCGCTGGAGTGGGACACCCGGGACGCCTCCCATCCCGTGCTGGGCCCGCTTCGGTCCGCCTTCCTGCGCAAGCCCTTCGAGACCGCGGCCGGAAACGGCAAGGTCTATTCGCGCGCGTCGCTGTCCTGCCAGAAAGCCAACCGGCGCTTCGCCATCGAGATCTCGAGCGGCACCACGCAGGCCGAGGCCAGCGGCCTCAAGCCGGGCGGCGAACCGCGGCTCTACTGCAGCCGGCCGATGACCTCGTTTGATGAAAAGCTGGTGCACGAGGAGATGCTCGTCAGCTGGGAGATCAGTGCGAGCGGCGTGGCGCTGACGAAGAACTACCGGCCGTTCCCCCTGCGCGAGTGTGTTGCCATTCGCGTCGAGCAGGACGTGACGCTTCCCGCGGGCTGGTCGCAGAAGACGGCGCGCGTGGAATTCCTGATCCATCCTTACAACCGCGAAATCGACTCGATCTTCGCGACTTGCGGCGAGGTCTCGGCATACGGCACGCCGGCCACCGCGATCGATGTCGCATCGGCGCCGGCGCCGGCTCCGGCTCCGGCAAAGGTCACGCCACCGTCCGCGGCGGCCCCGGACGAGGGCTGGCAATCGGCGCGCACCACGACGGGCGGGCGCACCAACGTGCGAGCCGCGCCGAAATTGGACTCCGCGATCGTGGACACGCTCGATCCCGGTGCCGCCATCCTGGCCAAGGAGGCTGCCGGCGACTGGTGGATGGCGAAGTCCACCTCCGGCGTGCCCTTCGAAGGCTACATTCGCCGCGACCGGCTGGTCTTCAAGTAGGTCACGCGGTCGAAGCGGATGCGCATGGCGGCAATTTCGCTCAAAATCAGCCCATGGCTCGAATCACCCTGAAGCTTCCAAGGCCCGTGGACCGGAATGCACCCCCGTCGACGGCGCGCGGCCGGCAAGCGGCGCAGCAGACCCAGCGGCACTCGTCGACACCCAAGGTGCAAGCGCCCGCGCCCACACCCGCGGCACCACCACCGCTGAAGAAAACCGAAACGACGCAGCGGCGCGCGCGTCCCGAGGCCGGTGTATCACGGGGCAAACCCGCGCCGGGCCCCATCCGTGGCAAGTCGCCGCGCCCCACCGCGCCACCGCGCCCGCCGTCGTCGAAGCCCCGGGCGCCCGCACCCGCCCATGAAAACCCCGAAGACCCGCGCCTTTCCAAACGCATGAGCGAGCTGGGCCTGTGTTCGCGGCGCGAGGCCGACGAGTGGATCGAAAACGGCTGGGTGAAGGTGGACGGCAAGGTGGTGAATACGCTGGGCGCGCGCATCCCGCGCGAAGCGCGCGTGGAAATCGACCCGGCCGCCGCCAACCACCAGAACGAGCAGGTGACCATCATCCTCAACAAGCCGATTGGTTACGTCT
Source organism: Burkholderiales bacterium (assembly GCA_038203035.1). Taxonomy (GTDB): domain Bacteria; phylum Pseudomonadota; class Gammaproteobacteria; order Burkholderiales; family Usitatibacteraceae; genus Usitatibacter. Next base: position 8,385 of record JBBREI010000025.1, on the reverse strand, counting down.
CCGGCCAACCGGAAGACGGCCACAAACCCGCGATGGACCTGATCCGCCCCGACAACCACTGGGCCGAAGATCCGTCGCGCACCCGCTTCCTGCCGGCGCACCTGCGCGGCCTGGCGCCCGCGGGGCGCCTGGACATCGATTCAACCGGCCTCATCGTCTTCACGCAGGATGGGCGCGTGGCCAAGCGATTGATCGGCGCGGACACTGACGTTGAAAAGGAATACCTGGTGCGCGTGGAAGGCACGCTGGACGAAGACGGCCTCAAGCTGCTGCGCCACGGCCTGGAGCTCGATGGCGTGAAGCTCAAGCCCGCACACGTCTCGTGGGCGAACGAAGACCAGCTGCGGTTTGCGCTGCGCGAAGGGCGCAAGCGCCAGATCCGGCGCATGTGCGAGATGGTGGGGCTGAAGGTGAGCGGGCTGAAGCGCGTGCGCACCGGCGGCGTACCCCTGGGCCAGCTGCCCCTGGGACAATGGCGATACCTGCGAAAGGACGAAAGGTTTTGAGCGTGACGCACGTGAAAGGCGCCCGGTTCGTGGCCGCCCTCCTCTGCCTGGCCGTGCTGCCGGCGCAATCTGAAACCCCCGCGACAACACTCGGCAAGCAACGCGCCGCCGCGTCACCCCTGCAGTGGGAAGTGCGTGACGCCGGCCACCCGATCCTGGGCGACATCCGCTTCGCGGTGCTCAAGGGTTCCGTGGAAACGGCGGTGGGCAATGCGAAGGTCTATTCGCGCGCGTACCTGTCGTGCCAGAAGGGCAGCAAGAAGCTTGCGATCGAGCTTGCAAACGCCACCGGCCCCGAGGATCCAGGCGGGCTCAAGGCCAATGCCGACCCGCGCCTGCTGTGTAATCGCGCCACCGCCGACAACAAGATGGTGCGCGAGGAGTTGCTGGCAACCTGGGATTTCAACGAACTGGGCGACGCCCTGGCCAAGGGCTTCCGCCCCTTCCCGCTGCGTGAATGCGCCTCGATTGCCGTAGTGCAGGAGGTGGCCCTGCCCAAGGGCTGGACGCAGAAAAGCGCGCGTGTGGAATTCGAGATCGCACCCTACAACCGCGAACTGGATGCGGTGTTCGTGGCGTGTGGCGAGAAGTCGGCGTACGCGCCCACGGCGGCGCCCCCGAAACTTGCGGCGGCGCCCGTGCCGGCTCCCGCTCCCGCGCCGGCCAAGGGCACAACGGCTGCGCCGCTCGTGGCCGCCAAGCCCGCGCCCACCGCCGACGCGTCGTGGCAATCGGTGCGCACGGTCGCCAACGGCAAGACCAACGTTCGCGGCACGCCCAACATTGCCGGGCCGCTGGTCACCACGCTGGATCCCGGCGCCATCGTGCTGGTGCAGAAAACCGGCAACGAGTGGTGGAAGGCCAGGGCCCCTTCGGGCGCGGCGTTCGAGGGCTACATCCGCCAGGACCGGCTGGCGTTCAAGTAGGTGTCATGCCCGCGTTGTCATGAGCGTCACCCGCCTGTCACGCAGGCGGGGTAACGTGCCCGGGATGAACTGCGAAACCTTTGGACATTTCCTCGGCTGCTGGCTCGACGGCAAAGTCGACGGCTCGACTCGGGTGGCGCTGCAGGCGCACTCGATGTTGTGCCCGGACTGCAGGCAGCTGCACGCGACGCGCGAATCGCTGCGCCGGATCGTGGATGCCAGCAACGCCGACGAAGGCGTGCCAACCTTCATCGCCAACATCATCGCAAATACCTCGAGCGCCCGGCGCGGCACCTGAGCCGGCCTTTCGCCGGGGCGGAGCGATCATTTGCCGTGATCCCCGCCGTCATTGAGGCGCTGCGTCACGTGCCCCACCACCGTGCCCTGCGGTCCGAAGATCACGGAGAAGGCCGCGAGGTAGCCCCAGGTGTCCTGGTAGCGGTAGTCCCAGGATTCGTTGCCCGATAGCGGGAATCGCATGGACTCGAAAGGCGCACCCAGCAGGCGGCGCGTGTCGTCACGCGTCATGCCGTCCTGGATGCGCGCGAAATCCCGCTCGCCGGGCGCTGGCAGGCCGCCCAGCGACGCGCAGCCAGCCAGCAACGATGCCAGCGCCAGGAGGCGGAAGGTCCTGATCACTTCGCGGCGACCGTTTCCTTCCAAGTAGCGAGAGCCGGCTGCGAGCTTCGCGACCCCATCGACGACCTGCGAGGCGGTGCTGGTGGCGGTGGCGCGGGAAGCGATACACGTACGGGTCATGGTCCCTCCGTTTTTATGGGGCGCCTGCCCATTACCTTCGTGGTTTCCAGGGTCATCGCGATCGCCGTGTCGACGGCCGCGATCACGCGCTCGATCGAACCGCCGCCCGAGTAGTCGATGAACGGGTACATGCCGTTGAAGAAGATGTCGCCCATGTGCATGACGTCGCTGCCGGTGAAATGCACGATGGCATCGCCGTCGGTGTGGGCGTTGGGCAAGTGTGTGACGCGTATCTGCTCGCCGGTGTCGCCAAGCTTCGTGGCGACGATTTCCACCTTCGAGAAATCCTGCTGTGCGAAGGCGGGCGCAACCAGCAGCGCAAGCGCGGCGGCGGCGGCTCGGGTGAAATCGATTTTCATGGGTACCGGTCCCTGGATTCGAGGCGCTTATCGTAGCCTTTTCGCGCCGGAGCACACCACGCTTGTGGCGACTGCCAGCGGCGCCTGCGCCTTTTGCGGGATGCTGGGACAATGGGCCGGTGGGAAGCTGACCAAAGAAGAGGACTGAATGGCCGACCCGCAGAAATCCATCCTCGTGGTGGACGACCACCCCCTCAACCGCCAGCTGCTGGTGGGCATGATGACGCGTGCCGGCTACCGTGCCCTGGAGGCCAACGACGGCGCGCAGGCGCTTTCCATCGTGCGCAAGGAAGTCCCGGATCTGGTCATCTCGGACATCCTGATGCCCACCGTTGATGGATTCGAATTCGTGCGCCAGCTGCGCATCGACCCGGCGGTGGCGCACACCAAGGTGATTTTCTGCACCGCCACCTACCACGAGCACGAGGCGGGTGAGCTGGCGCGCATCGCCGGGGTCATCCGCGTGTTGTCGAAGCCGTGCAAGCCGTCAGTCCTGCTGCAGGCCGTGGAAGAGGCGATCGCGCTCGACGCCGCCGACGCACCGGCGGGCCTCAACACCACCTTCGATCGCGCCCACCTCCAGCTGATGACGGACAAATTGTCGGCGCAGGAGGCCGCGCTGCTGCGCGCGCAGCGCGTGGCGCGGCTGGCGCACGTGGTGTCGCGCTCCGATGGCACCTTCGAGAGCTGGTCGGAGACCCTGCGCGAGCTGACCGGCCTGGACGACGAGCACCTGCCCAGATCCACCCGAGCGTGGCTGGATCTGGTGCATCCGGCCGACCAGGCGACCTTACGCGCGCACACCCTGCAGGCGTCCCGCCTGGAGACACGCGCCGAGGTCGAATACCTGCTGCACCATGCCGGTGGCAGCTGGATCAACATTTTCCACGTGATCGAGCCGGTCGCCGAAGCGAGCCCCGGCAAGGTGACACGCTGGTTCAGCACGCTGCAGGACGTCACCGCCCGTGTGCAGGCGCAGGAAGAGGTGCGCCGCCTCAACACCGACCTGGAGCGCCGGGTGGCCGAGCGCACGCTGGAGCTGCACGCCGCGATGAAGGAGCTGGAATCCTTCGACTACTCCATCTCGCACGACCTGCGCGCGCCGGTCAACCGAATCCTGGGGTTCGCGGAGATGCTGGCGAATGATCATGCGCAGCACCTGGACGACGACGGCCGCGACCTGGTCAAGCGCATCGTCAACTCCGCCGAACATATCGACCAGCTGGTGCGCGACCTCTTCAGTCTGTCCACTGTCTCGCGTGGGGAACTGCGCCGCGCCGTGGTGGATGTCACCGCGCTGGTCCAGTCCATCAACACGGGCCTCGCCGGGGCGCAACCCGCGCGCGCGGTGGTCCTGGAAGTGGCGCCGGGACTGGAGGCGTGGGCGGACCCGGGCCTCACCCGCATCGTTCTGGAAAACCTGCTGGGCAATGCCTGGAAGTTCACCCGCAAGCGGGAGGGGGCGCGTATCGAGGTCGGGTGCGTCACCGCGGACCAGGGACCCGGGTTCTACGTGCGCGACAATGGCGCCGGCTTCGACTCCGCCAAGGCCTCGAAGCTCTTCGCGCCGTTCCAGCGCCTGCATTCGAGCACCGATTTCGAAGGCACCGGCATCGGCCTGGCCACCGTCAGCCGCATCGTGGCGCGCCACGGAGGGCGCGTGTGGGCGGAAGGATCGGTGGGGGGCGGGGCGACGTTCAGTTTTTCACTTTCCCGGCAGGGCTGACCCTCACCCCGGCCCTCTCCCAAGGGAGAGGGAGAAGTGCGCCCCGGCCCCTTTTCGGCATTTCAGCCCGGTTTTCCTGCAATTCGTCGCTTTGGGGTGGTCCGGGCTGGTGTGGCTGCGTAGATTGCGTTCATCAACAACGCAGCACCCAGCGGGAGCCACACAAATGATCACCGCCTTCTTCACCTTCGTGACCGTCGCCTTCTTTGGCGCCATCGTTGCCAACGTCGCCGATAGCGTCTCCAGCGCCCGCGCCTACTGCTGAAGCGTGTTTTTCAACCGCGCTACTTCAGCAACGAAAACTCGCCACCCCGCTCCAGCGCCCGCTTGTAGGCGGGGCGTTCGTGGATGCGGTGCAGGAAACGCTTCATGTTCGGCCGGTCCGCACTGCTTGCCCTCGTGACCAGCGCCTCCACCGGGAAACTCATCTGGATGTCGGCCGCGGTAAATTCGCTCCCCGCGAACCATTCCCCGCGAGCCAGTTCCCGCTCCACATAATCCGCATTGCGCTCGATGTTGGGTTCGATGAAGCCATCCTTGGTCTTCTTCGAAATCGCCCGCGCGATCGGTTTGGCAAAAAACGGCATCGGGGCGCTCTCGATGCGGTTGAACACCAGCTTCATCACCAGCGGCGGCATGGCCGAACCCTCGGCGAAGTGCATCCAGTATTTGTAGCGGATGTGGTCCTTCGACCCCGCGGGCGGGACCAGCGCCCCCTTGCCGTGGCGATCCACCAGGTATTCGATGATCGCGCCCGATTCGGCCAGCGTGAGGTCGCCTTCGGTGATGACCGGTGACTTGCCGAGCGGATGGATGGCCAGCAGCTCCGGTGGCGCGAGGCTGGTTTTTGCATCGCGCTGGTATTTCCTGATTTCGTAGGGAAGGCCCAGCTCCTCGAGAAGCCAGAGGATGCGTTGGGAGCGCGAGTTGTTCAAATGGTGGACGGTGATCATCTCACTAGACGTGCCCCATCACCGGCTTGGGCAGGTACCCGGCTTCGAGGCGGTGGACCTCGTCATTCGTGAGATCGAGCTCGGTGCCTGCAACCAGGTCCTCGAGCTCCACGACCGATTGCGGGCCCACGATCGGCGCCGTCACGCCACCGGATTTCGCGTGCGGGCAGAGCAGCCACGCCATCACGACCTGCGCTCGCGTGACGCCGCGTTCCCGCGCCACGCGCCCGACCTCCGCGGCCACCGCGCGATCGGATTCGCCGGCGTAATACTGCTTGCGCAGGGGATCGGCATCGCGCCGCGCACTGGTGGATGGCGCATCCGGGTCCTCGGTGAGGAAGCCGCGCGCAAGCGGGCTCCACGGGATGCAGCCCACACCCATGTCGCGCAGCATCGGCAACATGTCGCGCTCTTCCTCGCGGTAGGCGAGGTTGTAGTGGTTCTGCATCGAGACGAATTTTGTCCAGCCGTGGCGTTCGGCCACGTGTTGCGCCTTGGCGAACTGCCAGGCCCACATGCTAGAGGCGCCGATGTAGCGCGCCTTGCCTGCCTTCACCACGTCGTGCAGCGCCTCCATGAACTCCTCCACCGGCACCGCGTAGTCCCAGCGATGGATCTGGTAGAGGTCGACGTGGTCCAGTTGCAGGCGCTTGAGCGAGGCATCGATGGCGGCGAAGATGCGTTTTCTCGAAAGCCCCTGCATGTTCGGCTTGCGCGCGCGCTCCAGAGAGGCGAGGTCCTGCCCCGATTTGAACTCGAAGGTGACCGGGTTGTAGACCTTGGTCGCGACCACCATCTCGTCGCGCCGGCCCACTTCGCGCAACAGCTTGCCGACGAGCTTTTCGGATTCGCCGGCCGAATAGGTGTCCGCGGTGTCGATGAAGTTGACGCCGAGCTCCACCGCGCGCTGGAACAGCGGCCGCGCCTCGTCTTCACCCAGCACCCACGGGCGCCACTGCGGCGCGCCCATGCTCATCATGCCGAGGGCCAGGCGCGAGACCTGCAGGCCGGTGGCGCCGAGCCGGGTGTAACGCATCAGGACTTGAAGGGCACGCGCGCGTCCCATTCGCGTGCCGCACCCTCGAGCGTCGCAAACGTGGCGCCCTTCTCCACCAGCCCCTCCAGCAGGCGCTCGAGCATGAGCATCCGGTGCCCGCGGCCGATCACATAGGGATGGCAGGTGTAGGTGAGGATGCCCCAGTCGCAGTTGCGGCGCATGTATTCGAAATCGCCGAGCCAGTTCTCGAGGAGCCCCGAGGCGTTCATGTTGCCCGGCACCACCGTCGTGGGCAGGCGCAGGTACTCGAAGGCGGGGAAGTCGTCGAGCGACCAGCTGATGGGCATCTCGACCAACGGCGTGGGCGCACCGAACTCCACGCCGCGGTCGGCGTGCACCTTGTCGCCCTGGCGCACGCGGTAGGGCTCGTGGTCGTTGCCCATCATGCTGCTCTCGTAATAAAAGCCGTATTTGAGGAGCAGCCTCACGGTGTCGGCGCTGAGATCCCACGACGGCGAGCGGTAGCCGACGGGCGCCTTGCCGGTGAGCTGCTTGATGCGCTCGATGCCGCGCACCAGGCCTTCTTCCTCCTCCTCGGGCTTGAGATTTGCGGGCGGCACGTGGGTCCAGCCGTGGTGCCCCACTTCGTGGCCCGCCTTCACGATCTGCTCGCAAAGCTCCGGGTAGGTGTCGATCACCACGCCGGGAATGAAAAACGACGTCTTGATGCCGAAACGGTCCATCAGCTTGAGCAGGCGAGGCAGCGCGACGGCGCCGAACTCGCCGCGCGAGACCGGCGTGGCGCTGGTGAGGCCGCGGGCAACGAGGCCCGACATGGCGTCGAAATCGAAGGTGACGCAGGCGATGAGTCGCTTCATAGGGAGAGGATGGTGAGCGCCAGCGCTTGCGCGCGCGGCACGAGGCTGTCGATGCGCAGCCATTCGCGATCGGTGTGCACGTCGCCGCCGACGGGGCCGGTGGCGCAGAGCGTCGGCGCACCCACCGACGCGGTGAGGCCGCTGTCGGCCGAGCCGCCGGTGAATTCTCCTTCCACTTTCATCTGCAGCTGCGCCGCGCAGGCCTGGTAACGCGCCAGCAGCTCCTGGCTTTGCGCCGAAGGTTCGAGCGCGAAGAATATGCCCTCGTGTGTCACGTGGGCGTGTGTGTTCTTCACGCTGGAGCGCTGGATGATCTCGAGGATCTTCGCGTGCAGCGCCTGGCGGTCGACGGTGCCGGGATAACGCACGTCCAGCTGCGCGCGCGCATGGTCGGCCACCGTGTTCACCGTCATGCCGCCCTGGATCGTGCCGACGTTGGCGGAGATGCCGTTGGCCGGATCGTTGAGCTGGTGCAGCTCGACTACCTTGCGGGCGATGGCGTCGATGGCGCTGGCGCCCTTGTGCGGGTTCACGCCCGCGTGCGCCGCAACGCCTCCCACCTCGAAGTCGATGAAAAACGCGCCCTTGCGGCCGGTGACCACGTTGCCCGTGGGACGCCCCGGTTCGGCATTGAACACCGCACGGGCGCCACGCGCCCTCTCGAGCGTGAGATGGCGCGATGCGGGCGAGGCCACTTCCTCGTCACCCGTGAAAAGCAGCTGGATGGGTGGGGCTTCAGCCGCCACCTCGGCCAACGCGCGCGCAACGAAGGCGTTCATCACCAGGCCCGCCTTCATGTCCGCCACCCCGGGCCCGTAGGCCAGGTCGCCGTCGATGCGGAAGGGCCGGCGCGCGGCGGTGCCGACCGGGAATACCGTGTCCATGTGGCCCAGCAGCAGCACATGAGCGCCTTCACCACGGGCCGACTGCGCGGAAACGCAATCGCCGTGTGTGGCGATCGCATGCCGCTGAGTGGCAAGGCCCGCCCCCTTGAGCGTCGACTCCATCAGCGTCGCCATGCCGTCTGCGCCCGCCTTGTACGAGCTGCCACTGTCCATGTTCACGGCGGCTTCGAGCAGCTCGACCATCTCGCCGCGGTGTGCGGCGAGCCAGTCGCAGGCGGCCTTCCCGGAGGTGGCGCTCATTGCCGCTCGATGTGCGCCTTCTGCCACTTCATCTCGATGTCGAGCTTGTCTTTCGATTCCAGCTCGACGCGCAGTCCCTTGATCATGGTGCCGTACGCGAGGTAGTAGGCCGCGATCATTGTGAGGTCCGTGAGCT
>JBBREI010000024.1:0-28999 GCA_038203035.1 Burkholderiales bacterium | reverse complement strand
GCGAGGACATCGCCGCGCTGCCCGATCCCGGCCAGCGCTACAGCGGGCGCACCGGCGCGCTGCGGCTCCTGGTGGTCGGCGGCAGCCTCGGCGCGCAGACCATGAACGACCTGGTGCTCGCGGCCGTGGCCTCGATGGCCGCGCAGGAGCGCCCCGACATCGTCCACCAGTCGGGCGAGAAACTCTTCGACGGATTACGCGCGGCCTACGGGCGCGCCGGCGTGCGTGGCGAGGTGTTGCCCTTCGTCGAGGACATGGCCGCGCGTTACGCGTGGTGCGACGTGCTGGTCTGCCGCTCGGGCGCCATCACGGTGGCCGAAATCGGCGCCGCGGGCATCGCCGCCATCCTCTTCCCGCTGCCGTGGTTCGTGGCCGACGAGCAGGCGGCCAACGCCGCTTTCCTGGCCGATCGCGACGCGGGCATCGCCCTGAAGCAGCTCGAGACCCGCCCCGAGGACCTGGCTCGGCTGTTGCGCGGGCTCGACCGCGCGCGCCTCTTGGCAATGGCGGCCAGGGCGCGCGGCCTGGGAAAACCCGACGCGACGCGCCGCTGCGCCGACCTGTGCGAGGAGCTTGCCCATGCGGCATAAGGTCAAGCGCATCCATTTCGTCGGCATCGGGGGCTCGGGCATGTCGGGCATCGCCGAGGTGCTCGCCGACCTGGGCTACACGGTGAGCGGATCCGACATCTCCGAAAGCCCGACGGTGCGCCGGCTGCGCGCCATGGGCATCAAGGTCACCATCGGCCACGCCGCCGAGAACATCGCGGGCACCGATGCCGTGGTCACCTCCACGGCGGTGACGGCCGACAATCCGGAGGTGGTGCAGGCGCGGGCCGCGCGCGTCCCGGTGGTGCCGCGCGCGATGATGCTGGCCGAGCTCATGCGCTTCAAGCAGGGCATCGCCATCGCGGGCACCCACGGCAAGACCACCACCACGTCGCTGGTGGCTTGTGTGCTCGCCGAGGCGGGAATGGATCCGACCATCGTGATCGGCGGGCGGCTGAACTCCATCGGCACCAACGCGAAGCTCGGCAAGGGCGAGTTCCTCGTCGCCGAGGCCGACGAATCCGACGCCTCCTTCCTCTATCTCCAGCCGGTGATTTCGGTTGTCACCAACATCGACGCCGACCACATGGAGACCTACGGCCAGGACTTCGAGAAGCTGAAGGGCACCTTCGTCGAATTCCTCGGCCACCTGCCGTTCTACGGGCTGGCGGTGGTGTGCAAGGACGATCCCCACGTGCGCGCGATCATGCCGTCGATCACGCGCCCGATGCTCACCTACGGCATCGAAAGTGATGCCGACCTGCGCGCCGAAAACGTGCGCTGGGACGCGGGACGCATGCGCTTCGACGCGGTGTGCAAGGGGCTGCCCACGCTCGATGTGGCGCTCAACCTGCCCGGCATGCACAACGTGCTCAACGCACTTGCCGTGATCGCCGTGGGCCGCGAGGTGGGCGCGCCCGATGCCGCGATCAGCGGGGCGCTGGCCGGGTTCACCGGGGTCGGGCGGCGCTTCCAGCGCTTCGGCGAGATCGCGCTGGCCGGCGGCGCCGGCCACTTCACGCTGGTGGACGACTACGGCCACCACCCGGCGGAGATGGCCGCGACACTCGCCGCCGCGCGCGGGGCGTTTCCCGGCCGCCGCCTGGTGCTCGCCTTCCAGCCGCATCGCTTCACCCGCACGCGCGACCTGTTCGAGGATTTCGTGCGGGTGTTGTCGACCGCGGACGAGCTGGTGCTCGCCGATGTCTATCCGGCGGGCGAGGCGCCGATTGTGGCCGCCGACGGGCGATCGCTCGCGCGCGCGGTGCGGGTCGTCGGCAAGGTGGAGCCGGTTTTTGTCGAGCGCACGAGCCAGATGCGCGATGCCGTGCTCGGCCGGGTGCGTGACGGGGATGTTGTCATCACCATGGGCGCGGGCTCGATCGGGCACCTCGCCCCCGAACTCGCCGTCCCGCCCGGTGCCGCCGCGCGGGGACAGGATTGATGGACATGAGCGAAGCGCGCGACTCCTCCCCCGACTTGCGTGGCACGCTGCGCCGCGATGAGCCGATGTCGCGGCACGTGAGCTGGCGTGCGGGCGGCCGCGCGCGAACCTTCTACCAGCCGGCGGACGTGGCCGACCTCTGCGCCTTCCTCGCGTTGCTGGACCCCTCGGAGCCGCTGCTCTTCGTCGGATTGGGCAGCAACCTGCTGGTGCGCGACGGCGGCTTCGACGGCACGGTGGTGTTCACCCACCACGTGTTGGTGGGCATCGTCGCCGAAGACCACGGCTTCCGCGCCCTCGCGGGCGTGCCGTCCCCGTACCTCGCGCGCTTCGTCGCGCGGCACGGGGGCGCCGGGGCGGAGTGGCTGGCGGGCGTGCCCGGCACCATCGGCGGCGCGCTCGCGATGAACGCGGGCTGCCATGGCGGCGAGACCTGGAACCACGTGGTCAGCGTCCAGACCGTCGACCGGCGCGGCGTGCTTCACGAGCGCCTGCCCGCGGATTTCGAGGTGGGCTACCGCCATGTCGCTTCGCGCGCGCACGGCGATGAATGGTTTGTCTCCGGGCTCTTCAGGTTCGAGGAAGGCGAGGCGGACGTCGCCATGGCGCGAATCCGCGAGCTGCTCTCGCGCCGCGTGGCGACCCAGCCGCTCGGCCAGCCGAATGCCGGCAGCGTCTTCCGCAACCCGCCCGGCGACCACGCCGCGCGCCTCATCGAATCGTGCGGGCTCAAGGGCACGGGCATCGGCGGCGCGCAGGTTTCGCCCAAACACGCCAACTTCATCGTGAACACCGGGAGCGCCACCGCGGCGGACATCGAGTTGCTGATCGAACGCGTGCAGGCCACGGTGCGCGAGCGCACCGGCGTGGAGCTGGTCAAGGAAGTGCGCATCGTCGGCAGGCCCGCATGAGCGCCCTCGGCAAGGTGGCGGTGCTGATGGGCGGGCCCTCGGCCGAACGCGAGATCTCGCTCATCTCCGGCAAGGCCGTGCTCGAGGCGCTGCGCAGCAAGGGTGTCGACGCCCATGCCTTCGACCCGGCGCAGCGTTCGCTTTTCGAGCTGCGGTCCGAAGGTTTCGCGCGCGCCTTCATCGCGCTGCACGGACGCTTCGGCGAAGACGGAACGGTTCAGGGCGCCCTCGAGGTGCTGGGCGTTCCCTACACCGGCAGCGGCGTGATGGCCTCGGCGCTGGCGATGGACAAGTGGCGCACGAAGCTGGTGTGGGACGCCTCCGGCATCCCCACGCCGCGTTTCGCGATGATCAATTCCGGCACCGCGTGGGACAAGCTGATCGACCTGCTGGGGCTGCCGCTGATCGTGAAGCCCGCGCGCGAGGGCTCGACCATCGGGCTCACCAGGGTGCGCGCGCCCTCCGACCTGGTGGCGGCCTACCAGCTGGCGGCGCAGTTCGACGAGCTGGTGATCGCGGAGGAATTCGTCGCCGGGCAGGAGCTCACCGCAAGCATCCTGGGCGAGGTCGCGCTGCCGCTGGTGCGCATCGAGGCGCCCGAAGGCAACTACGACTACCAGAACAAATATTTCACCGACGAGGTGAAGTACCACTGCCCGGCCGGCGTGCGCCCCGGCCTGGAGGACGAGATCCGCGCCGTCGCGCTGAAGAGTTTCCGCGTGCTCGGCTGCCGCGGGTGGGGGCGCGCCGACGTCATGCTGCGCCCCGACGGCACCTATTCGTTCCTGGAGATGAACACCTCGCCCGGCATGACCGGCCACAGCCTGGTGCCGATCGCCGCGCGCGCGGCCGGGCTGCCGTATCCCGACCTGTGCCTGAAGATCCTCGAGGCCGCCGCGCTCGAGACCGGAGCGAGGGCATGAACGCCCCGGTCCAGCCCCCGGTGAAATGGCGCTATCGCCTGCTGTCCGCCGCCGCGGGCATCGCCGTCGTGGCGGCCATCGCGGGCGCGGGCTGGCACGGCTACCGCTCGGTGCTCGCCAGGCCGTTCCAGCGCGTGCTCTTCGCGGGTGATCTCGACCGCCTGGCGCAGGCCGACCTCGATGCGTTGTCGCGTTCGGTGCAGGCGGCCGAAAGCCCCGACCTCGATGCGGTGCGCGAGGCCGCCCGCAAGGTGCCGTGGGTGCGTTCGGCCCAGGTCCGCCGCATCTACCCCGACATCGTGGAGATCACTTTCGAGGCGCACCAGGCCTACGCGCGATGGAACGACCACCAGCTGGTGAGCGTGCGCGGCGAGGTGTTCACCGCCGAGGGCGCCGGCAAACTTGTGCGACTGCGCGGCCCCGACGGCTCGGCCGCGCTGCTGGCCGCGGAGCTGCCGCAGGTCGTCGCGGCGCTCGCCCCGCTCGGCAGCCCCGTGGCGGAGCTGCGGCTGTCCGCGCGCGGCGCCCGGGAGGTGATGCTCGAGGGCGGATTGACCATCGCGATGGGCCGCGGCGACTGGCGGGCGCGCGCGCAACGATTCACCGCCGCGTGGGCAGGCGTCGCGGAGGGCGCGCGCGCCTCGCGTTACGCCGACCTGCGCTACCCGAACGGATTCGCCCTGCGCACCGCCATGGCCCTCCCACCAGCCCGCACGCCCTCAGCCCGGCCCGCGCCCACCGCAGGCGCCGAACCGGCCCGAGGGGGAAAACCGAAATGATCACCACGCGCCCCCGCGATACCCGCAACCTGCTCGTCGCCCTCGACATCGGCACCTCGAAGATCGTGACGCTGGTGGCCGAGATCACCGCCGACGACACGCTGCAGCTCATCGGCATGGGCAGCCATCCCTCGCGGGGCTTGAAAAAAGGCGTGGTGGTGAACATCGAATCCACGGTGAACGCGATCCAGCGCTCGCTCGAGGAGGCCGAACTGATGGCCGACGCCAAGATCCGCGAGGTGCTCACCGGCATCGCCGGCAGCCACATCAAGAGCTTCAACTCGCACGGCATGGTCGCGATCAAGGACAAGGAAGTCCAGCAGTACGACATCGACCGCGTGATCGAGACCGCGCGCGCGGTGAACATCCCGATGGAGCAGCAGGTGCTGCACATCCTCGAGCAGGAATTCATCATCGACGGCCAGGGCGGCGTGCGCCAGCCCGCGGGCATGAGCGGCATGCGCCTCGAGGTGAAGGTCCACATCGTGACCGGCGCCGTGTCGGCCGCCCAGAACATCATGAAGTGCGTGCGCCGCTGCGGGCTCGAGGTGCGCGACCTCATGTTGCAGCCGCTGGCCAGCGCCGACGCGGTCCTGCTCGACGACGAGCGCGACCTGGGCGTGTGCCTGGTCGACATCGGCGGCGGCACGACCGACATCGCGGTGTTCACCGACGGCGCGATCAAGCACACCTCGGTGATTCCGATCGCGGGTGACCAGATCACCAACGACATCGCCATGGCGCTGCGCACCCCGACCAAGGACGCCGAGGAACTGAAGATGGCGCACGGCGTGGCGCTGCGCCAGCTGGCGAGCTCCACCGAGATGATCGAGGTGCCGGGGGTGGGCGACCGCGGCCCGCGCGAGCTCTCGCGCCAGACGCTGGCCGAGGTGATCGAGCCGCGGGTGGAGGAGCTGTATTCGCTGATCCAGCGCGAGCTGCGCTCGGCCGGCCTCGAGGAGCTGCTGTCCTCGGGGATCGTGATCACGGGCGGCTCGTCGCTGATGAAGGGAATGGTCGAGCTGGGCGAGGAGGTGTTCCACATGCCCGTGCGCGTGGGCCTTCCGAACTACAGCGGGCCGCTCGCCGAGGTGGTGCGCAACCCGCGCTACTCGACGGCGATGGGTTTGCTCATGGCGGGCACGGAGCAGGTCAAGCGCGACCGGCACGCCAGGATGCAGGGGGCGGGTTTCAAGGATCTGTTCGAGAAGATGAAGAGCTGGTTCAAGGGCAATTTCTGACAACGTGGTTGGTGTGCGCGGTATCCAAAAAAAGGAGACAGGACATGATCGAGTTGCTTGATACACAGACACCGGATGCGGTGATCAAGGTCGTGGGCGTGGGCGGCTGCGGCGGCAACGCCGTCGACCACATGATCAACAACGGCGTGCAGGGCGTGGAGTTCATCTCGATGAACACCGACGCGCAGGCCCTCAAGCGCAACCTCGCCAAGACCACGCTGCAGCTGGGCACCGGCACCACCAAGGGCCTGGGCGCGGGCGCGAACCCCGAGGTCGGGCGCCTGGCGGCCGAAGAGGACCGCGAGCGCATCACCGAGCTGGTGCAGGGCGCCGACATGCTCTTCATCACCGCGGGGATGGGTGGCGGGACGGGCACGGGCGCCGCCCCGGTCGTGGCCGAGATCGCGCGCGAGATGGGCATCCTCACGGTGGCGGTGGTGACCAAGCCCTTCAGCTTCGAAGGCAAGCGCCAGAAGGTGGCGGCGATCGGGATCGAGCAGCTCAAGCAACACGTCGACTCGCTCATCATCATCCCGAACGACCGGCTGATGGCCGTCCTCGGCGAGGACGTGACCTACGAAGACGCGTTCCGCGCCTCGAACGACGTGCTCAATGGCGCCGTCGCGGGCATCGCCGAGGTGATCAACTGCCCCGGCATGGTGAACGTGGACTTCGCCGACGTGCGCACCGTGATGAGCGAAAACGGCGTGGCGATGATGGGCTCGGCCACGGCCTCGGGCAGCGAGCGCGCGCAGATGGCGGCCGAACAAGCCGTGCATTCGCCGCTGCTGGAGGACATCCACCTGTCGGGCGCGCGCGGCGTGTTGATCAACATCACCGCCGGCCACTCGATGAAGCTGAAGGAGGTCCACGAGGTGATGAACACGATCCGGTCGTTCACCGCCGAGGACGCCACCGTGATCTACGGCAGCGTGATCGACGAGTCGATCGGCGACGCCCTGCGCGTGACGATTGTGGCCACCGGCCTGGGTGGACCGGCCGCGCAACGTACCCAGCCGGTGATGCAAGTGGTCCAGCGCACCGGCACCGACGACGCGGTGGCGGGCATCAACTATGAGGAGCTCGACCAGCCGACGGCCATTCGCCGCCGGCGCGACGTGACGATCGAGGCGATGCGGCATTCGGGGGTCGACATGCTCGACATCCCGGCGTTCCTGAGGAAGCAGGCCGACTAGGCGGCGGGCCGGCGCGTCTCCCGCCGGCCTGTCCGCAGCGCTTTGCGGGTCCGGACAGGTGTCCGGGCCCGCGCTTGTTTGCCCGTGGCAGGCTCGCGCGCGCCCACACGCGCCAGCAGGGATGCCTCTTCCCCGCCCCTCGGGTGCCCAGTTCACCGGGTGGCTCGGCGCCCAGCCTGGCCGGCCCCTACTGGCGCAATCGCTAAGCACCTGATAAAATTGGCAAAATGATCAAGCAACGCACCCTCAAGAGTATCGTCCGGGCCACCGGCGTGGGCCTGCACACGGGCACCAAGGTGACCATGGCCCTGCGCCCGGCGCCGATCGACACCGGCATCGTCTTCTGCCGGTCGGACCTGCCCGGCAACCCGGCGATCCCGGCGCGCGCCACCAACGTGACCAACACCACGATGGCGACCGTGCTCGAGCACAACGGCGCCCGGGTCTCGACCGTGGAGCACCTGATGTCGGCGCTTTTCGGCCTCGGCATCGACAACGCCTTTGTCGACGTCTCCGCCGAGGAAGTGCCGATCATGGACGGCAGCGCCGGCACCTTCGTATTCCTGCTGCAGTCGGCGGGCATCGAGGAGCAGGCGGCGCCCAAGCGCTACGTGCGCATCCTCAAGGTGGTCGAGCTGGAAAAGGGCGACAAGAAGGTGCGCCTGCAACCCTTCGACGGCTTCAAGGTCGGCTTCACCATCGAGTTCAGCCACCCGGTGTTCGACGCGCAGAGCAACACCGTGGAGGTGGATTTCGGCGAGGTGTCGTTTGTGCGCGAAGTGGCGCGCGCCCGCACCTTCGGGTTCACGCAGGACGTGGAGATGATGCGTTCCAGGGGCCTGGGGCGCGGCGGTTCGCTGGACAACGCGCTGGTGGTCGACGATTTCCGCGTCCTCAATGCCGACGGCCTGCGCATGGATGACGAATTCGTCAAACACAAGGCGCTCGACGCCGTGGGCGACCTCTACCTGCTGGGCCGGCCGATCATCGGCGCCTTCTTCGGCCACAAGTCCGGGCACGAGCTGAACAACCTGCTGGTGCGCAAGCTGATCGCCGATCCGTCGGCCTGGGAAGAGGTGGTGTTCGACGACATCGCCCTGCTGCCGCGGGCGTTTGCCAACCTGCAGCTGCAGCCGCAGTGGTGAATCCGGTGTCAGAGACGACTTTCCCGGACCGGTGACGAGCCCGTCGCCCGGCCCGGAAAGTCGTCTCTGACACCCGTTTCATGTTTGTCCTGCGGATCATCGGCAGCCTCGGCGCCCTGTTGCTGGTGGGCCTCGTCGGCGCCTACCTGGTCACCCGGAACCGGCGCTACCTCGTGATCGCCTGGCTGGCGGTGCAGGTGATGGTGCTGCTGGCGGTCGCTTTCGGACTGCTTTACGTCTTCGAGCGGGTGCTTTTGCTCTGAGCGCCGATGCGCTTGAGTTCGTCCTTGAGCGGGGAGTCGGAGAGGCCTTCGGCGAGGCTGGCAAGTTTGCCGCGGGGCATCTCGGTGCGGGCCCTGACTACCGGCACCGGCTCCGGGATGTCGACTTGAACTTCGATGCGGATTGAAGTAAGCTCCTGATCCCTTGAGTATTTTGAAGGTTTTGCCTTGGTAAGGCCTTCGAGTATCCTGGGAGCCACGTGACGCAGGGCGGCGGCTACAGCGCCCGACGAAGCACGGATCACAACGGTCGTACCATCAATGGCGCATACCCGGCTCGCATCGGCGAGCTTCCCGGGTGCAAGAGTCCGATAGCGCTTCTGAAGGCGCTTGATGTAGAGCAGCCGCTCGGAGAGCGGACGCAGCTCGGCGTTATCGCCGAGCAGGCGGGAGATGGATTCGGCAGCCATTGGTCAGCAGGGGAGATCGAGTGAACATCATTCTAGTTTCTGACAGCCTGGCAAAGAGCCGCAGCGTGGCGCTCTCGCAGGCCCAGGTGGTCCTCATCGCGTTCGGCATCATGGTCGCGGGCTTCATGCTCGCCATGGCCACCTACATGGTCACGATGAAGTTCGCGGTGGACTTGCGCAACCCCTATTTGCGCACATTGCTCGCGGCATTGCACCAGGACGACCTCAAGCGCTCGGAAGCGGAAATGCGCGACAACATGAGCGCGCTGGCGGTGAAAGTGGGCGAGCTGCAGGCGCGCATCCTGCGCCTGGATGCCTTCGGCGAGCGCCTGGCCAAGGCGGCCGGCATCAAGCCCGAGGAATTCCGCTTCGACCAGCCCCCCGGCCAGGGCGGGCCCTCGGTCTCCATCGGCCGCGAGCTGAGCGTGAACGAATTCACCGGCATGCTCACCGAGATCCAACGCGTGCTCGACGACCGCAGCGACAAGCTGGGCGTGCTCGATTCCCTGCTGATGGACGACCGCCTGGCGCGCAAGACCATCCCGACCACGATGCCGGTGCCGATGGGCTACTACTCGTCCAACTACGGCTACCGCCTCGACCCGATCAATGGAAAAAGCACCTTCCATACCGGCGTCGACCTGATCGCGCCCCCGGGCACCCCGGTGGTAGCGGCCGCGGGCGGCGTGGTCTCGACCGTCTCCTTCGTGTCCGAATACGGCAACATGGTCGAGATCGACCACGACAACGGCTTGACATCGCGTTACGCGCACCTCTCCAGGAGCCTCGTGAAGGTCGGCGAGGTGGTGATGAAGGGCCAGAACATCGCGCTGGTGGGCGCCACCGGCCGCGTCACCGGGCCGCACCTGCACTTCGAGGTGCGCGAGAAAGGCATCCCATTGAACCCAAACAAGTTTTTCGCGCTCGATACCAAGGCCGACTCGGTCATCAAGGCCTCGGCTACCGCCACCCGGCGCAAATAGCCGCGCCGGGGCGCGGGGGGCTTGAGGCCTGCGCGGCCCATCCCCATCTCCCTATATAATTGACCCTTCGCCGGCCCACCCAGGGCCGGTTTTCGCTTCCTCTTTATCTCCCTTCCCGTGCTCACGACCGCTCTCAAGGCCATCTTCGGCAGCCGCAACGACCGACTCCTCAAGGAGTATCGCAAGAAGGTCGAGTCCATCAACGCGCTCGAAAGCGACCTCGGGAAGCTCAGCGACGAGCAACTGCAGGCGAAGACGCCCGAGCTGCGCAAGAAGGTCGCTGACGGCGCCACGCTGGATGCGGTGTTGCCGGAAGCCTTTGCCGTGGTGCGCGAAGCCTCGAAGCGCGTGCTGAACATGCGCCATTTCGACATGCAGCTGGTTGGCGGCATCGCGCTGCACCAGGGCAAGATCGCGGAGATGCGCACCGGCGAAGGCAAGACGCTGGTGGCCACGCTGCCCTCGTACCTCAACGCGCTGTCCGGCAAGGGCGTGCACGTGGTGACGGTAAACGACTATCTCGCCAAGCGCGACGCGGAATGGATGGGGCGCATCCACCGCTTCCTGGGCCTGAGCGTGGGCGTGGTGGTGCCGCAGATGGACCCGGTGGAAAAGCAGCAGTCCTACCGCGCCGACATCACCTACGGCACCAACAACGAATTCGGCTTCGACTACCTGCGCGACAACATGGCCACCCAGGTCTCGGAGCGCTTCCAGCTCGGCCTGAACTTCGCCATCGTCGACGAGGTGGACTCGATCCTCATCGACGAGGCGCGCACCCCGCTCATCATCAGCGGCCAGGCGGAAGACTCCACGGAGCTCTATCGCCGCATCAACGTCCTGATACCCAAGCTCGTGCCGCAGAGCGACGAGAAGGGCGAAGGCGACTACTGGGTCGACCTCAAGCAGCACACGGTCACGTTGTCGGAAGTCGGCCACGAACACGGCGAGGACCTGATGCGCGAGGCGGGCCTGCTGCCCGAAGGCGCCAGCCTCTACGATCCTTCCAACATCATCCTGATGCACCACCTGCATGCCGGCGTGCGCGCCCATGCGCTCTACCACCGCGACCAGCACTACGTGGTGCAGGACGACGAGGTCGTGATCGTCGACGAATTCACCGGCCGCATGATGGCCGGCCGGCGCTGGTCCGACGGCCTGCACCAGGCGGTCGAGGCCAAGGAAGGTGCTTCGATCAAGAACGAGAGCCAGACGCTCGCCTCGATCACGTTCCAGAACTATTTCCGCCTCTACAAGAAGCTCTCCGGCATGACCGGCACGGCGGACACCGAGGCGTTCGAGTTCTCCAGCATCTACAACCTCGAGACGGTGCTGATCCCCACGCACCGTCCGATGGTGAGGAAAGACCACAACGACCAGGTCTTCATCACCTCGAAGGAAAAGCACCAGGCGATCGTCAACGACATCAAGGAGCGCATGGCCAAGGGCCAGCCGGTGCTGCTCGGCACGACGTCGGTGGAAAATTCCGAACTGCTTTCCGGCATGCTGCAGGCCGAGAAGATGCCGCACAACGTCCTGAACGCGAAGCAACACGCGCGCGAGGCCGAAATCGTCGCCCAGGCCGGGCGCCCGAAGATGGTCACCATCGCCACCAACATGGCGGGCCGCGGCACCGACATCGTGCTCGGCGGCAACCCCGAAGCGGACATCCGCGCGGTCCAGGACGACGAAGCGCTTTCGCCCTCGGAAAAAGAGCGCCGCGTCGCCGACGTGCGCGAGGCCTGGCAGAAGGTGCACGACGAGGTCGTCGCCTCCGGCGGGCTGCACATCATCGGCTCCGAGCGCCACGAATCGCGGCGCATCGACAACCAGCTGCGCGGCCGGTCCGGGCGCCAGGGCGACCCGGGCAGCTCGCGTTTCTTCCTCTCCTTCGAAGACCCGCTGCTCAAGATCTTCGCCGGCGAGCGGCTGCAGAACATCATGCGTTCGCTCAAGATCCCCGAGGGCGAGGCGATCGAGGCGCGCATGGTCTCGCGCTCGATCGAAAACGCGCAGCGCAAGGTCGAGGCGCGCAACTTCGACATCCGCAAGCAGCTGCTCGAATACGACGACGTCGCCAACGACCAGCGCAGGGTGATCTACCAGCAGCGCAACGAGCTGCTGGAAACGAGCGACATCTCCGAAACCATCCGCTCCATCCGCTCCGACGTGCTCGGCTCCATCGTGCTGGAATTCGTGCCCGCCGAAAGCGTGGAGGAGCAGTGGGACATCGAAGGCCTGGAAAAGAAGCTGGCGGGCGAATTCTTCCTGACCGTCCCGGTGGCCGAGTGGGCCGCGGCCGACGACAAGCTCGACGCGGGAGGCATCGCCGGGCGCGTGATCGAGGCCGCCGCCGCCTCTTACGACGGCAAGTTCGGCCCGATCGACGCGGAGGTGCTCCACAACTACGAGCGCTCCGTGATGCTGCAGTCGATCGACACGCATTGGCGCGAGCACCTGGTGGCGCTGGACTACCTGCGCCAGGGCATCCACCTGCGCGGTTACGCGCAGAAGCAGCCGAAGCAGGAATACAAACGCGAGGCCTTCGAGCTCTTCGGCTCGATGCTCGACTCGATCAAGCGCGAGGTCACGCGCCACCTGATGGCGGTGCAGGTGCGCTCGCAGGAAGAGGTGGAAGAAGCCGAGCGCAAGGCCGAAGAGGCGGCGCGCGCCCTGAAGAACCTGCAGTACCAGCACGCGGATTTCTCGCCCGGCGTGGGCGACGAGCCGGCCGAGCAGATATCGACCCGGGGCGTGGCCCGGCAGATCCCCTCGGGCATCCCGGGAGAGGCGGTGGAAACCTTCGTGCGCTCGACGCAGAAGGTCGGCCGCAACGACCCGTGCCCGTGTGGTTCGGGCAGGAAATTCAAGCAGTGCCACGGAAAGCTCGCGTAGGCGAGCCTGCGGGAAGCGGCCCTCAGGCCGGGCGGCAGCGCAAGACGAACTGCGCCGCGCAAAGCTCCATCACCTCCTGCGCGGTCACGTCCGAAATCGTCATGCGCCCGAAGCGCAGCGTCACGGGCCCCGCGCCCGAGTAGCCCTCGTAGAGCTTGCGCAGGGCGGGCAGCAGGATCGACCGCTGCGCCTGCACCACGTACCCGGTTTCCTCGAACATGCGGCGGATGCTGTCCAGCGTGAAGAAACGCAGGTGGGTCACGTCCAGCAGCCCGCGTTGCGCGTATTCGAAACGCCCGCCCACCAGCAGCTCCGATCCCACCGTGATGTTGCGCGCGTTCGGGATGCTCACCAGCACCTGCGCGCCGGGGGCCAGGAACGGCTTGATCCGCTCCAGCAGCGCCCACGGGTTGACCAGGTGCTCGAGGATGTCGGCGGCCACCAGCGTGTCGAACTCCCCGTGTTTCAACCCCGCTTGCGCGAGGTTGCACTGGTCAAGGCGCGCGTGGATGACACGATCGAGGCGGGAGGCGGCCTTTTGCGCGGCCGCGGCCCCGGCGTCGATGCCCACGACGCTCGCGGCCGGGAAACGATTCTTGAGTTCCGCCCCGAAAGCCCCACCCGCGCAGCCCAGTTCCAGCACCCGCGCCGGCTCGTGGGCCATGATGTCGAACAGCGGGGTCAGGACGAAGTCGTCGTAGTGGTCGGCCGCCTGACCCTCCACATCCAGGCAGGTCCGCCACGCGGGTTGTTCGACGGCGGCGGCAGCGGCGGGATCACTCATCGCCGAAGAATGCTCCAATTGGACCCTGTCGCCAAGCAACTACAATGGCCCATGGCCCCGACCCCTGGAGCTCACCTGAGGCGTATGCCCTTCGCAACGGCGCCTACGTCGACGCACATTTCATGCCGCGGGTCCGGCCGAAGCCGGCGCCCTGACGCGGTCGAATACAATAACCGGGTCAGGGCCCGATTTTTCCAGCGCGTGCGACCGGCGCTGACAACGACAGCAACCGCTTGAACTGGGATGTGACCCCTATGGCCGTCAACCTGGTACCGCCCCGTCCCGAAGACCTGCTCGGCATCCCGGGCGTTCGCCTGGGCATTGCCAGGGCGCATATCCGCAAGCCCGGCCGCAAGGACCTCCTGCTGGTCGCCCTCGATGAGGGCAGCCGCGTCGCCGGCGTCTTCACCCGCAACCATTTCGCCGCGGCCCCGGTGCTGCTCTGCAAGGCCAACCTCGAGGACAAGGCCGCCATCCGCGCGCTGGTCGTGAACACGGGTGTCGCGAACGCGGGGACGGGCGCGCCGGGGATGGAAAACGCCAGGGCCACGTGCGCCGCGGTGGCAACGGCCCTCGGCATCCAGCCGTGGCAGGTGCTGCCCATGTCCACGGGAGTGATCATGGAGCCGCTGCCGGTCGACCGCATCGTGGCCGGGCTGCCGGCCTGCGTCGAGGACCTGGCCGAGGGCCATTGGGCATCGGCTGCCGAAGCCATCATGACCACCGACACCGTCGCCAAGGCGGTCTCGCGCCAGGTCGAGATCGACGGGCGCACCGTCACCGTCACCGGCATATCCAAGGGCGCCGGCATGATCCAGCCCAACATGGCGACGATGCTCGGCATCATCGCCACCGATGCCTCGATTGGCCAGGACGCGCTGCAATACATGGCGGGCCACGTCGCCGACCGCACGTTCAACGCCATCACCGTCGACGGCGACACGTCGACCAACGACACGTTGCTGGTGGTGGCCACGGCCAGGGCCGGCAATCCCGAAATCGTGGGCGAAGGCACCGCGGAATTCGGCCGCCTTGCCGTGACGGTCACCGAAGTCGCGCAGCTGCTGGCGCAGGCCATCGTGCGCGACGGCGAGGGCGCCAC
This sequence comes from Burkholderiales bacterium, assembly GCA_038203035.1. Taxonomy (GTDB): domain Bacteria; phylum Pseudomonadota; class Gammaproteobacteria; order Burkholderiales; family Usitatibacteraceae; genus Usitatibacter. The sequence goes on along the minus strand of JBBREI010000024.1, from coordinate 14,357 downwards.
CAAGTTCATGACCATCACCGTCGACGAGGGCGCCAGCCGCAAGGAATGTTTCGCGGTTGCGAAGTCGATCGCCAACTCGCCGCTGGTGAAGACGGCATTTTTCGCTTCCGACCCGAACCTGGGCCGCATCCTGGCCGCGGTGGGCAATGCCGGCGTGGCCGACCTCGACCCCGCGCGCGTCGGCCTGCAGCTGGGCGACGTGACCGTGGTGGAAAAGGGCGGACGGGCCGCGAGCTACACCGAGGAGCAGGGCAAGCGCGTGATGAAGGAAACCGAGATCGCCGTGCGCGTCACGCTCGGGCGCGGGATCGAAACCGCCACGGTCTGGACCTGCGATTTCTCCTACGACTACGTGAAGATCAACGCCGACTACCGCAGCTAAGGCGCGAAACATGGAGTGGCAGCGCGACGACTACCGCGTGGGCGACGACCGCGCCCTGGTCGAACCCGGGGTGGTCCATCGCTTACATGGAGATCCACCGTTCCGATGTCTACCAATGCTGAGGGAGCCGCCATGAACGATCCCCGTAGCACGACACCGCACCTGGAGAAGTATTACTCGAAGCGCGCCGCCGAATACGAGCAGGTCTACGAAAAGCCCGAGCGCCAGCGCGAGCTGGAATGGCTGCGACGCCGGATCCCGGAGATCCTGCGCGGCCGCAGGGTGCTGGAGGTCGCGTGCGGCACCGGCTACTGGACGCAGTACATCGCGCCGGCCGCCCATCACATCTACGCCGGCGACATCAACGAGGCGGTGCTCGAGATCGCGCGCGACAAGCCGATCGCGAAGGGCAAGGCGACCTTCGTCAAGGCCGACGCGGTGACGTTTGATGGCGTGCCGCCGGGGTGCAACGGCGCCTTCGCCGGTTTCTGGTGGTCACACGTGAAAAAAAGCGGCATCACGCAGTTCGTGGCCAACCTTTCGCGCCGCCTGGAGCCGGGATCGATGGTTGTGATCCTCGACAACCAGTTCGCCCAATGGAGCTCGACGCCGCTTTCGCGCCGCGACGCCGAGGGCAACACCTACCAGATGCGCAAGCTGGCCAACGGCGAGGAATTCGAGGTGCTGAAGAACTTTCCCACCGCCGCCGAGCTGGCCGATGCCGTGCGCCCGGTGGCGCGCGAGGCCCACATGGAATCACTCACCTATTACTGGCTCATGGTTTTCACGCTCAAATGACCAACGACTGGAAGCCGGTCCTCGACCGGCTGGACACGCTCCTCGAACGGCTCGACCGCATCCTGCCCGCGGCCGAACCCGCGCCGGACTGGAAATCGGCCACCGCGTTTCGCTGGCGCAAGGGTCCGCGCGGCGGCTACCTGCAGCCGGTGCGCCACCCGCACTCGATCCGCTTCTCGGACTTGAAGGACATCGACGAGCAGAAGCGCCGGCTGCGCGAGAACACCGCGCAGTTCGTCGCCGGGCGCCCGGCCACCAACGTGCTGCTCACCGGCGCGCGCGGCACCGGCAAGAGCTCGCTCGTGAAGGCGGCGCTGGCCGAGTTCGCGTCGAAGGGCCTGCGCCTGATCGAGGTGGACAAGCGCGACCTCGTGGACCTGCCGGACATCGTCGACCTGGTGGGCGAGCGCAAGGAGCGCTTCATGATCTTCTGCGACGACCTGTCCTTCGAGGCCTCCGACGCGGGCTACAAGTCGCTCAAGGTGGTGCTCGACGGCTCCATCGCCGGCTCCGCGGAAAACGTGTTGATCTACGCCACCTCCAACCGCCGCCACCTGATGCCGGAGTTCATGGACGAGAACCTGCAGGCGCTTCATCGCGATGGCGAGATCCATCCCGGCGAGACCACCGAGGAGAAGATCTCGCTGTCCGAACGCTTCGGGTTGTGGCTTTCGTTCTATCCGTTCGACCAGGACCAGTACCTCGAGATCGCCGACCACTGGGTGGCCACGCTCGGCGGCAAACCTTCCGACGATTCCCGCCGCGCGGCTTTGCTCTGGTCGCTGGAGCGGGGCTTTCGCAGCGGGCGGGTGGCGTGGCAATTCGCGCGCGACTGGGTTGGCCGGGTGAAAACCAAAGCCTGAACGCCGATGAACGCAGCGCGCCAGCCGATGACGAAAATCACGGAAGTAGCGGCCGCGGTGATCGAACGCCCGGGCGAATTCCTGCTCGCGCAACGCCCGGCGGGAAAACCCTATCCCGGCTACTGGGAATTCCCCGGCGGCAAGATCGAAGACGGCGAAAGCCCGCGCGAGGCGCTGGCGCGGGAGTTGAAGGAAGAGCTCGACATCGAAGTCACCGACGCCTCGCCCTGGATCACCCGCGTCTACGAATACACCCACGCCACGGTGCGCCTGCATTTCTGGCGCGTGACGGGGTGGAAGGGCGAGCCGCGGCCGCTCGAGGACCAGGCGATCAAGTGGCAGCGCGCGGGCGCCCCCGACGTCAGCCCGATGCTGCCGGCCAACGCGCCGGTGCTGGCGGCGCTGGCGTTGCCCGAGGTGATGGTTGTCTCCGACGCCGCCGCGCGGGGCATCGATCACTGGATCGCGGCGTTGTCGCAGCACGTGGTCAACGAGAGGGTGCTGGTGCAGATCCGGGAGAAGGCGATGGACCGCCAGAAGCTGCAGCATCTGCTCTCGCGCGCGCTCGCGCGGGCGCAGGCCTTCGGCTCGCGCGTGGTGGTGAACGGCGACTGCGGCACCTTTCCCCAATGCGACGGCGTGCACCTTTCCGCGAAGCTGCTGATGGCCGCGGGCGAGCGGCCCGCGGGCTCGCTCGTGGGTGCGTCGTGCCACGACGAAGCGCAGGTCGCGCAGGCCGCCAGGCTCGGGCTCGACTACATCGTCGTCGGGCCGGTGATGGTCACGGCCTCGCACCCTGAAGCCGCGCCCATCGGCTGGGCGCGCTTCGCGGCACTCGTGGCCGGCTGCCCGATGCCCGCGTATGCGATCGGCGGGCTTGCGCGCACCGACATCCCCGCGGCGCGGCGCCATGGGGCCCACGGTGTCGCGCTGCTGGGAGCGGCCTTCGCGGCCTAGCGGGCCAAGGCATACCGGGGACGGACCCCACTTTCCGCCCGGTGGCGAAAAGCCGGGTCCCCCCGGTCTTCAGGTTGGTGCGCGCACCGCCGATGCGAGGGCGTCCGGAATGTCGATGGGACGATCACAGAACATCTGCGCGCCCGCGGCCGAAAGTTCGTCGCGCGTGCCATAGCCCCACAACACACCCAGCGCATTTACGCCGTGGTGGCGCGCCGCGATCATGTCGGCGCCGCGGTCGCCGATCATCACGGCCTGCCGGGCGTCGAAGCCGTGATGGGCAAGCAGGTGCGCCAGCAGGTCGCGCTTGTCCTCACGCGTGCCGTCGAGCTCGCAGCCGTGGACCGCGGCGAAATGGGCATCGAGCGCGAAGTGCCGCACGATGCGCTCCGCGTACACGCGCGGCTTCGAGGTCGCCACCACCAGCGTGGCGCCGGTCGCGGCCAGCGCCGCCAGCGTCTCGGCCACGCCGTCGTAGACCGCGTTTTCGAACAGGCCCACGTCGGCGAAGCGCTCGCGATACAGCGCGATGGCGCGCTCGATGGCGGCGGGGGATTCGTCGCCGATGAGCCGGCCCAGCGTAGGGCGCAGCGGCGGCCCGATGGCGAAACACAAGTCGTCGAGCGGCGGCGGTGCCACACCCATGCGCTCCATGGCGTAGGCGATCGAACGCGTGATGCCCTCGCGCGGGTCGGTGAGGGTGCCGTCGAGGTCGAAGAGGATCGCCTTCATGGCAGCAGCGCGGAGCAGTCGAGGCCGCGAGCCATCAGCCGGGTGTCGGCCCGCGGCAAATGGGGCAGCACGCCCAGCAGGGGGGCACGCAGCGCCGTGGCCAACGTGGCGATGTTTTCCTCGCGCGCGGACATCCGGGGATCCACCGAGTTGGCGATCCAGCCCGCCAGCGGCAGGCCGGCGGCCTCGATGGCCTGCGCGGTCAGCAGCGCGTGGTTGATGCACCCGAGCCGCAGGCCCACCACCATCACCACCGGCAGCGCCAGGCGGCGCGCAAGCGTCACGGTGTCGAGCCCGTCACCCAGCGGCACGCAGAAGCCGCCGACACCTTCCACCACCATGAAGTCGCCGCCGGCGGCGAGCGCTTCGAAGGTTTCCAGCACGCGCGGCAGCGAGATCGAGACCCCTTCGCGCGCCGCGGCGATATGGGGCGCCAGCGGCTCGCGCAGCAGGACCGGAGTGACCCGGCCGGCAAGTGATGGATCGCGACCGGCCGCGGCCAGCAGCAGGGCGGTGTCCTCGTTGATCCAGCGCCCGCCGTGTTCGGCGGCCCCGGCGGCGATGGGTTTCATCGGCATCGCCGCGATCCCGCGCGCCGCGAGCGCATGCAGCAGCGCGCAGCAGGCCACGGTCTTGCCGATGCCGGTGTCGGTGCCGGTGACGAAGACGCCGCGGCTCACGGACCCCGCCGCGTCGGAAAGTCGATCACCTGGCGGCCGTCGGCGATGTGTTTGGGCGCCACCTTCCACGCGTGGCCGTAGACCACCTCGTAGGTGGCGGGCAACACGCCGTTGGTGCGAAGCCTGTCGTAGTGCGCGATCACGTCGCGCCAGCGGCTGCGCCCCGACAGGCCGCGCGGCCGCCCGGGCAGCGAGTTGTTGGCGCCGATCGCCTTCAGGTCGCGCGCCACCTTCTCGACACTCGAATATTCGAGCGTGATGATCTCCATCTCCATCACCGGGTCGGCGAATCCCGCGTGCACCAGCTCGTCGCCGAGGTCGTGCATGTCGATGAACCGGTTGACGTGCTGGTAGCCGTCGACCGCCGCAAACGCCGCGCGCAGCTCCTTCAGCGTGTCGGGGCCGAGGGTGGAAAACATGAAGAGCCCGCCGGTTTCGAGCGTGCGCGCGGCTTCCGCGAACACAACCTCCGGGCGCATCCATTGCAGCGCGAGGTTGGAGAACAGCAGCTGCGCGCTGCCGGCCGCCAGCGGCAGGCGCTCGCCGTCGGCGCACACCAGGCGCGGATGGCGCAGCTTCAGCGCGCGCTTGAGCCACGGCGTACGCCTGCGCGCGACCGAAAGCATCGGATGCGCCAGGTCGACGCCCACCAGGTCGGCGGCGGGGAAACGCTCGGCCAGCTTGCTGAAAAACATGCCGGTGCCGCAGCCCACGTCGACCACGCGCGTGGGCGCGATGCGGATCGGATCGAGGTGTCGGAGCAGGCGCAGCCCCACCTCGCATTGCAGGACGCTGTTGCGGTCGTAGGTCCCGGCGGCGCGTTCGAACGAGCGGCGAACCGCGTGTTTTTCGGGAAAGGGGATCTCAGCCAAGGAAAAACTCCAGGGCGGCCACGAAGGGTTCGCGATGGGTGAAGAAGGGGATGTGTGCGGCGTCGGGCCATTCGAGCAACTGCGCCGCGGGGATGGACTGCGCCAGCCAACGCGCCGCGGCGGCCGGCACCAGCGCGTCGCGTGCTCCGTGCAGCACCAGCGTTCGACGGGGCAGCTGGGCCGCCTGCGCGCGCAGGTCGCATTCGCGCAGCCACCCGAGGGTCGCGCGCAGCGCGCCTTCGTCCGGCACGCCGCGTGTGAACAGCCGCGTGGTGAAAGCGCGAACCGCCTCGCGGCCGTGGGCGCCGTGCAGCGCGTTGAGCCGCACAAAGCTTTTCAGGGTGGCCTCGCGCTGCGTGTGCAGGCCGGCGGCGAATTCATCCAGTGTGGCGGCGCGCATCGCGTGGGGCCAGTCGGAGCGCTGCAGGAAACACGGCGTGGCGCCGACGAGCGCGAGCGCGCCCACCTTTTCGGGGTGCAGCTGGGCGAGGCGCTGGGCCGCGAGCCCGCCGAGGGACCATCCGCAGACATCGGAGCGCTCGGGAATGATCGCGGCGATCGCATCGCACGCGTCGTCGAGCGTGCCGACACGGGCGTGGGCCGAATGCCCGTGGCCCGGCAGGTCGATCGCATGGACGCGGTAGCGCGAGGAGAGCGCGGGAAGCACTTCGTCCCACACGCCCGAATGCAGCCCCCAGCCGTGCAGCAGGACGAGGTCGCTTCCGGAGCCGGTGCTTTCGACATGCAGGCTCACGGGGCGAGGCTTTCGGCAAGCGCGCCGACGAGCCCCACGACGTCGGCGGCCGAATGCGTGGCCGAAAGCGTGACACGCAGGCGCGCCGTGCCTTCGGGAACGGTCGGCGGGCGGATCGCGGGAACGAAGTAGCCGCGCGCAAGCAGGCTTGCCGAGGCGCGCATGGCGCGCGCGGCATCGCCGAGCACCACCGGCTGGATCGCCGTCGTCGAGGCGGCCAACGGCAGCCCGCGCTGCGCGGCGGCCTGCCGGAAAAGCGCGATGCGTTGGTGCAGCAGGGCAATGCGTTCGGGTTCCTCGTCGAGCAGGTCGAGCGCGGCGGTGGCCGTGGCCGCGACGGCGGGCGGCAGCGCGGTGGAAAACACATACGTTCGCGCCTTCTGCACCAGCCAGTCGATGACCTCGGGTGTGGCGCCCACGAAGGCGCCGTATCCGCCCAGGGCCTTGCCGAGGGTCGCCATGTAGATCACCCGATCGGAGCGCAGCCCGAAGTGTTCGAGTGTCCCGCGGCCGGTGGCGCCCAGGACACCGAAGCCGTGTGCGTCGTCGAGCAGCAGCCACGCCTCGTGGCGTTCGCACAACTCGAGCAGGTCGGGCACCGGCGCCAGGTCGCCGTCCATGCTGAAGACGGTGTCGGTCGCGACGACGCGCACCTGGGCCTTCGAGGCGGCCAGGCGCGAGTCGAGGGCCGCCAGGTCGAGGTGGGGATAACGCGTGAAGGTCGCGCGCGAAAGGATCGCGCCGTCGTTGAGGCAGGCATGGTCGAGGCGGTCCGCGAAGATCTCGGCATGGCGGTCGCAAAGGGCCGCGAGCACACCCAGGTTCGCGGCGTAGCCGCTGGGGAAAAGCAGCGCGGCCGGCAGTCCCGTGAAGCGCGCGAAGCGCGCTTCCGCCTCCTGGTGGACCCGCATCTGCCCGCTCACCAGCGGGGAGGCGCCCGCGCCGACGCCGAACGCGTCGATCGCCGCATGCGCGGCCGCGCGCAGCCGCGGATGGCTTGCGAGCCCGAGGTAGTCGTTGCTCGAGAAGTTGGCCGCCGCCAGCCCATCGATGACGATGCGTGGGCCCTGGGCGCCTTCCAGCACGCGGCGCTTGCGGTGGAGGTCCTCGCGTTCGAGCGCGGCGAGGCCCTCGGCAAGCCGGGCGGCGAGCCTGCTCATCGCCCGATCAGGCGGATTGGATGCCGAGGGCGGCGAAAAGCGTGTCGTCGCGCTGCACGTCGGGGTTGCCGGTCGTGAGCAGCTTCTCGCCGTAGAAGATGGAGTTGGCGCCGGCGAAGAAACACAACGCCTGCTGCTCCTCGCTCATCGCGGCGCGTCCCGCGGAAAGCCGCACCATGCTCGCGGGCATGAGGATGCGCGCGACGGCGATGGTCCGCACGAACTCCGTCCAGTGCAGCTTGGGCGTATCCGCGAGCGGCGTGCCTTCCACCGGCACCAGCTCGTTGATCGGCACCGACTCGGGCTGCGGCTGCATCGAGGCGAGCTGCGCCAGCAGTCCCGCGCGGCTTTCGCGCGTCTCGCCAAGGCCCACGATGCCGCCGCTGCAGACGTGGATTCCGGCATCGCGCACGCGTCCGAGCGTATCGAGGCGGGCCTGGTATTCGCGCGTGGTGATGATGTTGCCGTAGTGTTCGGGCGCGGTATCGAGGTTGTGGTTGTAGTAGTCGAGCCCCGCATCGCGCAGCTGCTCGGCCTGGCCATCCTTGAGCATGCCGAGCGTGCAGCACGCTTCCATGCCCAGGTCCTTCACCGCGCGCACCATGTCCAGTACCGGTGCCAGGTCGCGTGCCTTGGGGCCGCGCCACGCCGCACCCATGCAGAAGCGTGTCGCGCCGTTTTCCTTCGCTGCCTTCGCGGCGGCCTTCACCTCGTCGAGCGAGAGCAGGTCCTCGTTCTCGATACCCGTGTGGTAGCGCGCGGCCTGCGGACAATAGCCGCAGTCTTCCGGGCATCCGCCGGTCTTGATCGACAGCAGCGTGGAGCGCTGCACGCGATTGGGATCGAAATTCTCGCGGTGGACGGTATGCGCGCGGAAGAGAAGATCGTTGAAGGGGAGAGCAAAGAGCGCGAGGGCCTGGGCGCGCAGGACATCCAGCGCGGGATCGGCGGCGCGCGCCGGCGGGTGAAAAGCGACAACGGTATCCAGAAATCCTCCTTCGTAAGGCTCTGATAATTCGTGATCTTTAGCCGGTTGTCAATTCCAGCGCAGACCCGGGCCTTGCAGCTGCTCAAGGATAAGGCAGGCCAAGGGGGACAGGACTGCCTGTTGTGTGGCGGCGGCGGCGCGGCCGGGCTCGTTTGCGGGGCGTGCGAGGCCGGTTTGCCGGCTTGTGAACCCGATGCCGCGGAGGGTCTTTTACACGGCGCGGCGTTCGACCATGCCCACGCCGCGTTCCACTACCGCTTTCCGGTCGATCGGCTGGTCCATCGCTTCAAGTTCGCGGGTGACCTGGCGGTGGGCAAGTGGCTGTCGCGCGAGCTCGCGTCGCGCGTGCGGGCGCTGCCGCCTCCCGCGTGTATCGTCGCCCCGCCCCTGACCGCCGCCCGCCTGCGACAGCGCGGATTCAACCAGGCCCTGGAGGCCGCCAAGGTGGTGGGCCGGGTGGTGGGTGCGCCGGTTGATCGCACGGCCCTCGTGAAGGTGCGCGAGACGCCGCCGCAACCCACGCTCGATGCGCGCGAGCGCAGGCGCAACCTGCGTGGCGTGTTCGAATGCCGCCGCGTGTTCCACGGCGAGCACGTGGCCATCGTCGACGACGTGCTCACCACCGGCGCCACGTGTGAATCGATGGCGCGCGTGTTGAAGGAAGCCGGGGCGGGACGCGTGAGCGCGTGGGCCATCGCGCTGGCCGGCGGTCCACGCTAGTAGAATCCAGCGCGCATGTTCGAAGTCATCCTCTTCCAGCCCGAGATCCCGCCCAACACCGGCAACGTGGTCCGGCTGTGCGCCAACGCGGGCGCGCGCCTGCACCTGGTGGAGCCACTCGGCTTTTCCATGGAGGACCGGCAACTGCGCCGCGCGGGCCTCGACTACCACGAGATGGCGAGCGTGACGGTGCACCGCGATTGGCCGGCGTGCCGCGCGGCATTGGGCGAACGGCGCGTCTTCGCGGTGTCCACGCGCGGCTCGGTGGCCTACGACACCGTGCGATATGAACCCGGCGATGCCTTCGTGTTCGGCGCCGAGACCCGCGGCTTGCCGGGGGACGTTTTCGCCGCGTTCGATCCCGCGCGCACGCTGCGCCTGCCGATGCGCCCCGGCAACCGCAGCCTCAATCTGTCGAACGCGGTGGCGGTGGTGGTGTTCGAGGCGTGGCGGCAGCAGGGATTTTCGGGCGCATCGTAGCGGCCCCGTGTTTGCCGGTCAGGCGCAGCAGGCGCAACGGCGGATAGAGGAAAAACAACACGCGCGGCAGCGGCCACCGGGTCCACTCGACCAGGCTCGGGCTCCAGACCGTGTCCAGCAGGTGCTTGAGGCGTTGCGCGCGCGTATCGAGGAGGCCAAGGTTCTCGCGCAGCATCGCGCGCGGCGAAGGCTCCGCGGGCGAGATTTCCAGCAGCTCCGCGGCGAGCGCCGTGCACAGGCTTTCCATGCCCTCCACATCGCGCATGCGCGCCACGACCTCGCCGGGGGCGGGCGCATCGAGCAGCGCCTGCGCGAGCAGCACTCCCAGCGCGAGGCGCCTGCGGCAACGAAGCGTTGCGGCCTTCGCCTCGATCCATTTCCAGTCGACCGGATCGCGCGCCATGAGCTCGGCCACGTCCACCAGCCAGCCCAGGCTCGACCAGCGGTGCTTCGAGCCGTGGATCATCAGCACCAGCAGCAGCTCGCGCGAGCGGAAGCGTTTGGCTCCGGGCGCTTCGGGCTCGATGGCGATGTCGGGATCGACGCGCCAGTGCAGCTCGACCATCATGCCGCGTTGTTCGTGGCGCATGGCCAGGTGGTACTGCGCGCCCGAACGCAGGAACGCGCGTTCCACCGCCGGCGCCAGCGGGAATTGCGCAACGTAGCCGCGCGCCCGCAGGCGCTCCTGGGCATGGGGCACGTGGTCGCGGTGCAGCAGGATGTCGAGGTCGCCGAACTGGCGCAGGCCCACGTCGCCATAGAGGTCGAGCGCCAGCGTGGGGCCCTTGTACGGCAGCGCGTGGATGCCCACGGCGTCGAGGTCGCCGAGGATGCCGAAGAGCTCGTCGGCCATCTCGTTGTTCTGCGCCAGGGTGCGCTGGCGCGCCGCCCACAGCTTCACCATCGCCGCCTTGGGCGGGCCCTGCGGCGCGATTTCGTTCAGGCGCTCGTAACAAAGCGGCATCAGCCCATGGTGCGCGGCGAGCGACAGGAAATCCTCCCACTCGAGCGGCTGGGCGCACAACGCGCGGATGCGCTCGCGCGATGCCAGCGGCAGGCGCGTGCGCGCGCAGTGCAACAGCAGCTCCGCCTCGCGGCTCGCGACCGGCATCATCGCAGCGGCGCCCCGTTCTCGGCGCGCATCTGGTCGCGCCACGAGCGCGCATAGTCGCCGCCGAGCGCCAGCAGCTGCTCGTGCGTGCCGAACTCCGAGATGCGGCCCTCGTTCATCACGTAGACCACATCGGCGCGCATCGCCGTGGTGAAGCGATGCGTCACGACCATCGCCGTGCGGCCCTCGGCGAGCGCCCGGAAGCGACGAAGCCAGTCGGCCTCGGCCCACGAATCCATCGCGGCGGTGGGCTCGTCGAGCACGATCACCGGCGCGCGGCGCATGAAGGCGCGCGCCAGGGCCAGGCGCTGCCATTCGCCGGTCGAGAGCTCGATGCCGCCCTCGAACCAGTTGCCGAGCAACGTCTCGTAGCCCCGCGGCAGGCGCGAGATGAGGTCTTCCGCGCCCGCGGCGCGCGCGGCCGCCTCGATGTCGGCGCGTGTCGCGCGCGCGAGCGCTGGATGCAGCGCGATGTTCTCCGCCACCGTCGCGTTGTAGCGCACCGGCTCCTGGAACAGCACCGTGACCTGCGCGCGCACCTCGTCCAGCGGCAGGTCGCGGACGTCGACGCCGTTCAGCTCCACGCTGCCGGCCTGCGGGTCGTGGAAGCGGCACAGCAGCTTGAGCAGCGTGCTCTTGCCCGCGCCGTTGGTGCCCACGATGGCGACGATGCGCCCGGGCGGGATCTCGAGGTCGAGGTTCGCAAGGGCCACGCGGTTGGAGCCCGGATAGGTGAAGGTGACATCCCGAAAACGGATCGCCACGCCGGCGGGTGTGGGGGGAAGCGAGCGCGGCGCCTTCGGATCGCCCACGCGTGCCTCGAGGTCGAGGAAGGCGAACAGGCTTCCGAGGAATAACACGTTGTAGTAGACGTGGCCGACGCTGCCCAGCAGTGAGCGCATCAGGCGCTGGCCCATGCTGAAGGCCTGGTAGAAAAGCGCGAGGTCGCCCAGGCTTGCGCGACCCTCGATAACACGCCAGCCGACCCACGCAACACAACCCGCCGAGACGCCAAGCGCCAGCGCGGCCGCCGCGATCTCCGCCGCGCCCTGGCTGCGCGCCAGGCGCAGCTCCTCGCCGCGCAGCCGGGCCCGCAGGCCCGTGAATGCGGCGCGGAAGTGGGGTCCGAGGCCGAAGAGCCGCATCTCGGCCGCCGCGTCGCCGGTGGTCAGCAGCCAGTCGTAGTAGGCGGCGCGGCGTTCGTCGGCCGTGACCGATTGGCGCCAGCGATGTTGCCGGACGGCGAAGCGCACCACCACGGCAAACGCCGGCAACGTGCTGAGCAACAGGGCCAGCGGCACCCACCAGCCGTACGGCACCAGGACCGCGGCCATGGCGCCGAGCGTGATGGCGTTCTGCAGCAGGTTGCCGGCGCTTTCCAGCAGCGCGACCGGGCGGTAGGTCGCTTCCGCCCGCGCGCGGTGCAGGTGGTCGTGGTATTCGGGCGAATCGTAGAACGCGAGGTCCACCTGGGTGGACTTGGCCTGGATCAGGCCGCTCAGGTGGTCCTCGACATGGCGCGCTTGTGCCGCTCGCACCCATTCGGCGCCGCCGTGCAGCGACTCCCCGAGGAAAAGGAGCGCGCCGATGGCCGCGGCGGCAACGAGAGTGGGCGCCAACTCGGCGGACGCGGCGCCGCCCGTGCCCACGATGGCGGCCAAGCCGTTGACCAGGTCGCGGGTCAGGTAGACAAGCGCGGCCGGCAGCAGTCCCTGGGCCAGCAGGAGGACCAGCCAGGCCGCCGTCCAGCCCCGCGACGCCGCCCAGACCAGGCGGAAGGCGCGCGGAGCGAAATGCAGCTGTAACCACGCATTGCCCAGCCGTTGGGCCAGTCCGGGGTCCGCAACCGTCACGCGGCGCTCCGCGTTGAAAATAAATACCTACAAATCAATGGCTTAGACATGGACGTGGGGATAGGCAAGGCCCACATGGGGAGGAAAAGGGCGTTTGAAGGGCGGCGCGGGTTGTCATGGTGCCGCAACCGGGGGGCCGGGATGGTGCTTTGGCGCATAGCCGCATGTGACGTATCTATGCATAATTCATAGAGATTTTGGCGAAAACGCCCGTTTTTGTGCATCTGTTAATTGTGCGCTGCGACGGACGGGACGCGGGTTGGAGACGAAAGATGACACGCAGGATGTTGCAAGGGCGGTACCAGGTGCTGGGGGCGGTTGTTTCGCTGGCCGCTACGATGGCCCTATGGCCCGCCGCCGCGGACGGTGGGGTATCGAACTCCACCCTCGCGCTCAAGATGAGTGGCGCCCTCGAAGTGACCGGCCCGGGCGGGGATTCCGTGGCTGCGCCCGTCCCGGCGCCGTTGCTGGCCTCGGCGCCCGCCGCGGCGATCCGCCAGGTCGGCATCCGCGACTACCGGATCGGTGCCGAGGACCTGATCGAGATCCAGGTGTTCGGGGTCGACCAGCTCACGCGCACTGTGCGCGTGAATTCGCGCGGCCAGGTTTCGCTGCCCCTCATCGGCATGTTGCAACTGGGCGGCCTGACCGCCACCGAGGCCGAGGCCCTGATCGTCGCGAAACTCGCCGACAGCTACCTGCAGGATCCGCAGGTGAGCCTTTTCATCAAGGAATACACCAGCCAGCGCGTGACGATCGAGGGCGCGGTGAACAGGCCCGGCGTCTATCCACTGCGCGGGCCGACGTCGCTGCTGCAGTCGCTTGCCGTGGCCGGCGGGCAGGCCAACCTGAGCGACATGACCGAAGTGATGCTGTTCCGTGCCGATAACGCCGGCAAGCGCGAGACGCTGGTCTACGACGTCGACCGCATACGCGCCGGCGAACTGGACGACCCGATGGTCGCCAACGACGACCTGATCGTGGTCAAGCGCTCGAAGGCGCGGGTGATCTTCAAGGATTCGATCCTGCGCGACATGCTCGACGCGGTGAACCCCTTCCGATGAAGGAATCGCCCGACAGCCGCAGCACGGCGCTGGCGCTGCCGCGCCGCATGGCGCTTTCACCCGAGATGACGGCGGCGCTCAACGCCCCGGGCGACGACGAACAGAGCCTGCACCTGCGCGACCTGCTGCGCATCTTCATCAAGCGCAAGTGGACGATCCTCGCGATCTTCGTGATCTCGGCGCTGATCTCCGTGGTCCTTACCTACCTCGCCCCACCCGTCTACCGCGCCTCGACAACGATCCAGATCGAGCGCTCGACCCCGCAGGTGCTGGCCTACAAGGACGTGCAGCCGACCGAGACCTACGACTACGACGGCGGCGACTTCTACTACACCAACTACGAGCTGCTCAAGAGCCGCTCGATCGCCGAACGCGCGGTCGAGGACCTGGGCCTGCGCAAGGGCGCGGCGGCGGTCCAGTCCACCGAGACACCGAAACCCGCGCCGGGCCAGCCCAACGCGCAGACCGGGAATTTCCTGCACGACTTCTTCGTGCGACTGCGCGGGCCCGCGCCGGTCCAGGTCGATCCGGCGACGATGCAGGAAAACGCCATCGTCGGCGCCATCCAGGGCTCGCTCACGGTGGAGCCGGTGCGCCGCTCGCGCCTGGTGCGCCTGCACTTCGACAGCACCGATCCGTTTTTCGCGGCCAAGGCGGTCAATACGCTTGCCCAGTCGTTCATCAACATCAACCTCGAGCGCCGCTTCGAGGCTTCGGCCTACGCCAAGACCTTCCTCGAGGAAAAGCTGCTGCAGACCAAGGCCAGGCTCGAGGATTCGGAGGCCGAGCTGGTGCGCTTCTCGCGCGAGCTCGAGATCATCAACATCGACGAGAAGCAGAACATCTTTACCCAGAACCTGCAGGAGTTCAATTCGGCCGCCTCCAAGGCCGAGCAGGACCGCATCCGCGCCGAGGCGGTGATGGTGCAGGCGCAGGAAAACCC
>JBBREI010000023.1:0-29936 GCA_038203035.1 Burkholderiales bacterium | reverse complement strand
GGGGCGACCACGAACCCCGCGTACATGCCCGCGATGCCCGTCACGATGGCGGCGGCGAAGAAATACGGCGCCATGGCGCCGGCGAGGCGGTAGAACGAGGACGGGGAGGAGAAGTAGTAGAAGTTCATCTTCAATCGAGTGCGATGCGTATCGCGGTGCACGCCGCGAAGGGCAAGCCCATCACCGCGAGTATGAGGCCGGCGCCCAGCAGGGAGAGATGCGGCGCGGGGGAGAGGCCCGCGGCCTGGGCATCGGCTGCGCCGGCGCCGAAGATCAGGACCGGAACGAAGAGCGGCAGGGCGAGCAGCGCCAGGAGCACGCCGCCGCCGCGCGCGCCGAGGGTGAGGGCGCTGCAGGCGGCGCCCAGCAGCGACAGGATCGGCGTGCCGAGCAGGAGGGCGACGGCCAACGTGCCCAGGGTTCCCGCGTCGAGCCCGTATTGCAGGCCCAGCAACGGGGACAGCACGGTGAGCGGTAACCCCGACGCAACCCAGTGGGCCGCGATCTTCCCGCTCGCCCAGCCGGGCATCGGGTGCGGCGACAACATCATCTGCTCGAGGCAGCCGTCCGTGTAGTCGCCGGCGAAAAGCGCGGGCAGGGACAGGAAGGCGGCGAGCAGCGCACACACCCAGATCACGCCGGGGCCGATGCGGGCGAGCAGCTGGGGATCGGCCCCGACACCCAGGGGGAAAAGTGTCGCCACGAGCACAAAAAACGCCACCACCAGCAGCGTCTCGCCCGGATGGCGCATCGAAAGCGTGAGGTCACGTGAGAAAGCCCAGGCGAAGCCCGCCGCGAAGGATCCGGGCCGGGCCATGGGCAGGGAGGATGCGGCCACGCTCATGCGCCCATCCGAAGCTCGCGCGCGGGCCGAGGCGCGAGGTCGTGGTGGGTGGCGAGCAGCGCGACTCCGCCGCGATCGAGGTGGCGCGAAAGCAGCTGGGCGAAGAGCTGCTGCCCCTCGTCGTCCAGTGCGGTCAGCGGCTCGTCGAGCACCCAGATGGGTGCGGGATCAAGCATCAGGCGCGCCAGCCCGATGCGGCGCCGCTGGCCGGCGGACAGCCTGCGGGCGGGGAGGTGGCGGCGCCTTTCGAGCCCGGCTCGCGCAAGCGCATCGGCCACCGCGGATGCTTCCACATCGACACCGCGCAGGCTGAGGGCGCCTTCGAGGTTTTCCTGCGTCGTGAGGTCGTCCTTGATGCCCGGCAGGTGGCCACCGTAGAGAAGGGCGCCTTCGCGCGTGAATTCGCCCTTGTCCGCCCGCGAAAGCCCCGCCGCGCAGCGCAGCAGCGTGGTCTTGCCGCTTCCGTTCGGCCCGCGCACGGCAAGCCATTCGCCGGCGCCGACCCGGAACGAGACGTCCCGGAAGAGCGTGGCGAATCCGCGCGTGCAGGCCAGGCCGCGGCCTTCGATCAGGCTCACGGCAACACCCGGTCCACCACCACCGGGACATCGCGCGCGCCGGGACGCACCACCGCGCTGGAGCCGACGAGGTCGCCCGGCTGCGGCATGGCATTGCCGCTCTTGGAGATGCGTGCCTCGATGCGAACCGCCTGCGCCCCGGAGAGCTTGACCGTGGGCGACATGGCCTGGCTGTCATCGAGCGTAAACTTGAGCGGCAGCTCGCGAGACGATGCGCGGATCACGGCCAGCGGAATGCGCGGGCCGCCTTCGGAGCGGGCGAAGATGAAAAGTGTCTCACCGCCGGTCACGTGGCCTGACACGCCGAAGGCCAGCGAGACGAGCCCCGTGATCGACTTTCCATCTGACTTCCCATCGGGCTTGCCACCGGTGCCGGCCACCTGCGTGGCGGGGGCGCCCGACACGGGCTTGCCCGCGGCGCCCGCGCGTGTGCGGATTTCGCCCAGGATCGACTGGATCTCGGCCCGGTCGGGCGAATCGGGGGGCAGGACGGAGGCGAGTTTCTGCCAGTGCTTGATCGCGGCATCGAAATCGCCGCTGTCGAGGGCGGCGGTGCCGGCGAGCGCAAGGGCCTTGGGGTTGCCGGGCTCGATCTCGAGTGCCTTGAGGGCCAGCTCGTGGGGCTTGCCGATCAGGGTGCGGCCCTGCGCCATGGCGAGGGAATCCGCGTAGTCGGCGAGCACCTGCGCGTCGTTGGGAACCAGCTTGGCCAGGCGTGCGTAGGCATCCGCGGATTCCTGGAAGCGGCCCAGCGCGGACATCGATCGTCCCAGCAACGCCCAGCCCTGGATGTCGTCCGGCCTTTCCTTCACCTTCTTCGCCAGGCCCTCGACCATCGCCACGATCTTGGCATCGTCGGGTTTTGGATTGGCCAGCGCCGCCACCGCCTGGTCGTCGGAGGCGCCGGGATTGCCGGTCGCCGCATAGATGCCGAATGCGAGGGCCGGGATGGCGACCGCGGTGCATGCCGCGACGATCCAGGGCCTGCCGCCGGCGCAATCCGGCGCCGCTGCCGGCTGGAGATCGACCTGCGCGCGGGTCACGAGCTCCGCAAGGGCTTCTTCCCGCGCCTCGGGTGCCAGCAGCCCGATGGCCACGTCCGCCTCGATCTCGCGCCGCTGGCCGCGCAGGATCTCCAGGTTGGCCTCGACACGGGAGGGAGCATTGCGGGCGCGTGCCCGCAGCAACGGCACCAGCACGAAAGCGAGCGCCACGACCGTCATGACAACGGCCAGAATCCAGAAAACTGCCATTCGAAGGGTTATTTTCCAGCAGGGAGCGGTTACGAATTATACCGGACCGAACCCCCGTTTCATCCCCGCAAATCGCAACAAATCATGGGGATGACGCGCAATCTTCAGGCGCGCTGACGGTTTCGGGCGGCGGCGGCTACAATCGACCGCTCTGAACAGCATGAAGAAGGCCGGTTGAAGCATTATTCGATCCTTGAGTACGCACGGTTCCGCTGGTTCAAGGTGGCCATCGCAACCTGCGTGCTTTCGGCCGCCGTGTACCTCTGGCACGACGTGGCCCCCAAGCCTTATGGCGGCAGTTGGCTCGGCTACACGCTTGGCAGCATCGGCGCTGCCCTCATTCTCTGGCTGCTCTACTACGGCGTGCGCAAGCGCCGCTATCGTTCCACTTCGGGCACGGTGCAGGGCTGGCTTTCCGCCCACGTCTACCTCGGAGCCGCGCTGGTCGTGATCGTGACGCTTCACACCGGCTTCGAGCTCGGCTGGAACGTGCACACGCTGGCCTACGTGCTGATGCTGGTGGTTGTGTTCAGCGGCATGTGGGGTGTTTTCGTCTACCTGCGCGTGCCGCGCGCCATGACGCAGAACCTGGGCGACGAGACCCTCGAAGCGTTGCTGCTGCGCATCGCCGACGTCGATCGCGAGATGCGCGAGAAGGCGCTTTCGCTTCCCGACCGCCTGTTTGTCCTGGTCGACCGTTCGGTGTCGGGTGGACGCCTGGGAGGCAGCCTGCTGCGCCTGGTGAGCGGGCGCGATCCCGCCTGCCCCACGGCCGCGGCAGTGCATGCGTGGCCCTCGATCGCCAAGAGCCTGAAGGGCGAGGCGTCGCGCCGGGACAAGGAGGTCTACGGCCTGCTGCTGCAGAAGCATCAGCTTCTGGAGCGCGCGCGGCGCGACCTGCGGCACAAGGCAGTCCTCGACCTCTGGCTCTACTTCCACGTGCCGCTGGCCTTCATGCTGCTGGCGGCGCTCGTGGCGCACGTGGTTTCGGTTTTCATCTACTGGTGAGCGCCGCTTGAAGATCCTGCTCACCACCAAGGCCGGGCCGCGCGGGCAGCTCCGCAAGACCGTCACCGGCGAGTGGTTGCGCGTGGGACGCAACGCGGCGTGCGAGATCCACCTGCCCGATCCACGCGTGACACTCGACCACGGCATGATCGTCAACCGCGACGGCCTCGTGTACCTGGAAGGCGAAAGCGGCAGCCAGAACATCACGCGCAAGACCGTGCGTTCGGTGCGCCTGAAAGTGGGCGAGCCGATCGAGGTGGGTCCCTATCGCATCGAGGCGCAGGCGCCGCCGGCGGGCTTCGACGGCGCGCTGGTGATCGAGCTCGCGCATCCGCTCCCGCAGGCGACGGGCTTCAGGAGCCGCGACCTCACGCTGGCCTCGCTGGGACTGACCAAACGCTGGGCGGCGTGGCTCTTGGGCCTCGCGGTGCTGGTTGCGTTCCTCGTGATCCCGGCTGGGCGCGTGCTCGACCTGCCCTGGCGCGACACGGCGCAGGTCGCGGGCACCGGCGACAGGTTCTGGAACCCGGGCGCACTGATCCTGGCCCACCAGCCGATCCAGGCGCGCTGCGCGTCCTGCCACGAGGTGGCCTTCGAACACGTGAAGGACCGCGCATGCCTGGAGTGCCACTCGGCCATCGGGCACCACGTGGGAGCCGGGATGAAACCCGCCTCGCTGTTCGAGGGCGCGCGCTGCGCCACCTGCCACCGCGACCACAAGGGCGTGAAAGCTACCCATCGCGACGACGACAAGTTGTGCATCGATTGCCACCGCGACCTGCCGTCGCGCGCGAAGGACGCGCGGGCGGCCAACACCTCCGACTTCGCAACCAG
The DNA here is from genome assembly GCA_038203035.1 of Burkholderiales bacterium. Classification (GTDB taxonomy): domain Bacteria; phylum Pseudomonadota; class Gammaproteobacteria; order Burkholderiales; family Usitatibacteraceae; genus Usitatibacter. The sequence continues at coordinate 25,419 of JBBREI010000023.1, read as the reverse complement.
CCATCCGCCGTTCCGCCTCAGCCTGCCAACCGCCACGGGCCTGAAGCGCGTGCGCCAGGGCGACGGGCCGATCGTGGAAATGTCCAACCTCACCTTCCCACACTCGGTGCACCTGGACGCGCGGGGCGTGCGCTCGCCGCTGCAGGGCCGCATGAAGCTCGAATGCAGGAGCTGCCACCAGCCCGACGCCTCGCGCCGCGCCTTCGAGCCGGTTTCCATGCGCAAACACTGCCAGGAATGTCACGCGCTGCAGTTCGAGCCCGCGGTCACCACGCGCGAGGTGCCACACGGCAAGCCGGCCGAGGCGGTCACGGTCATCGAGGAGTTCTACGCCAACCTCGCCCTCAAGGGCGTGCCGGACAGCTTCCAGAAGGCGTTTGGTGTCCCCGGGGAGGGGTTGCTGCGCCGCGTGGGTGAGCCGAGCGCGGCTGATCGCCAGAACGCCCTGGCGCTGGCCGGCCGGAAGGCGAAGCAGGTGAGCACGGAGCTTTTCGAGGTGCGCGTCTGCAAGACCTGCCACTCGATCGAGCGCGCCGGCGACGACTGGAAGGTTGCGCCGGTCCGCGCCAACAACACATGGATGCCCCACGCGCGCTTCGACCACAAGTCCCACCAGCAGGCGAAATGCGCCAATTGCCATGCGGTGGCGCAGTCGAAGGAGGCAAGTGACGTCGCGATGCCCACCATCAAGGCGTGCCGCGAGTGCCACGGGGGCTCCAGGCCGGCCGAGGGCAAGGTGACCTCCAACTGCATGCAGTGCCACGGCTTCCACGATCCGGCGCATGCCTGGGATCCGAACTTCAAGCCGCGCGCCGGTGCGAAAGTGGCGGGCGCGCCATGAGGAAGCTCATGGCGGTACCCGTGGCGCTCGTTCTCTGCGCCTGTTCTGGCGGCGGAGGGGGCGGCTCCGGCACCGCGCCGCCGCCCGCGCAGCCCCGGGATTTCCTCACCGCCGACGACGTGGGCGCCGTGATCGCGCGGGCGGTGGCGGAAGCGCGCGCGCGCAACCTCGCGGGCCACATCGCCGTGGTGGACCGCGTGGGGAACGTGCTCGGCGTCTTCGCGATGCAAGGCGCTGTCCCCGGCGTTCGCATCACCAGCGGTCTGGGCACGGGCGGCGGCCTCGAGACGCCGATGCCGGTGGTGCCGGCGGCGCTGTCCGCGATTTCCAAGGCCCTCACCGGCGCCTACCTCTCCTCGCAGGGCAATGCGTTTTCGACGCGCACGGCGAGCCAGATCATCCAGGAGCACTTCAACCCCCGGGAGCAGCAGCAGCCGTCGGGCCCGCTCTACGGGGTGCAGTTCTCGCAGCTGCCGTGCTCCGACGTGAACCGGCGCATGGAGGATGGCGCGGTGGGACCGAAGGTCGCGCCGCTCGGGCTCGCCGGGGATCCCGGCGGGCTTCCGCTCTACAAGGACGGGGTGCTCGTTGGCGGCGTGGGTGTCGAGGTCGACGGCGTCTATCGCGTCGATCGCGAGATCACCGACGTCGATTCGGATCCCGAGGAGCTCATCGCGGTGGCGGGGGCGGCGGGATTCGACGCGCCGGACGATATCCGCGGCAACCGCATCACGGCCGACGGCCGGACCTTCCGCTACGTCGATTCCGAGGCGCTCGTGACGAGCCCCGCCCAGGCGCCATCGCTCTCGCAGGCAGCAGGCGCCTTGGTGGAAGTAGCCGGATTCACGCCCGCGTCGTTGCGAGCGGGTGTCGCCTATGGGAGCGCCGCTTCGGGTGTGCGTGCCGATGACGGCGCGTTCGCCGCGGCCGGGGGCTGGGTGCTCGCCAATGCCGCCGGCACCCCGCGCTACACGCCGCGCGCGGGCGCGGGTGGCATCACCGCCGCCGAAGCCAGCTCGCTCGTCGCGCAGGGGCTCCGGCTCGCCGCGCGCACGCGCGCGCAGATCCGGCGCCCGCTCGGCTCCTCCGCGCAGGTGACGATTTCGGTGGTCGACCTGAGCGGCGACATCCTCGCCCTCGCGCGCACGCCCGACGGCCCGCTTTTCGGCATCGACGTCGCGGTGCAGAAGGCGCGCACCGCGATGTTCTTCTCCCATCCTGGCGCGGCAGCATGGCTCTCCGCGGCGCCGTCCGCGCGTTACCTCGATGCAAGCTCCGCGCCGGCGTTCGCCGCCTATGTCCAGCGCACGGGCGAATTCCTCGGCGATGCGTCGCCATTCATGGGGCTCACGGCCTGGAGCACGCGCGCCCTGGGCAACATTCACCGTCCGCTGTTCCCCGACGGCATCGAGGGCACACCCGCCGGGCCGCTCTCCACCGATTTCGCTCGCTGGAGCCCGTTCAACGTGGGCTTGCAGCTGGACCTGGCCAACAACCAGCTCATCAAGGCGGTGGGCGGCGATTTTTCGATTGGCTGCGCGGGGCGCATTGTCGGCACCGCGATCGGTCCCGTCGAGGACGCGGGCCTGCCCCAACTGCGCAACGGAATCCAGATCTTCCCCGGCGGCATGCCGATCTATCGCGGCGCGGCGCTCGTGGGCGCGATCGGGGTCTCGGGCGACGGCGTGGACCAGGACGACATGATTGCGTTCCTCTCCGTCGCCAACGCCGGGCGCGAGTTGGGCACCGGCCTCGACAATGCGCCGCACGAACGGCGGGCGGATCGCCTCGCGCCGCTGGGCTCGCGGCTGCGTTACGTGCAGTGCCCGCAATCGCCGTTCAACAACTCCACCGAACAGAATGTTTGCGCGGGCCTGTAGCGCCGCGCTGATCGCCTCGCTGCCGCTGGGCTCGGCGGCCGAGGAGCGCTTGCCACCCGAGCGTGGGCCCGACCAGGAAGTGATCCCGCGCCGTCCGGGCCCGAGCGAGCCGCTGCAGTATTTCCCGCCGCCGGTCGACGCCTCGCAGGTGCCGTATCCGCCGCCGTCGGCGCGGCGCGAGACGCTGCCCGTCACCGATCGATGGCGGATCATGCAGGCGCTCGGGGTCAAGTCGCCGTGGTTCGATCCGTACAACCAGAACGTCCTGAAGGGGGACCTGCCGGTCTTCAAGGACTGGTTCGTGAACCTGGGTGTTGTCTCCGACACGCTGGTGGAAGCGCGGCGGTTGCCCACGCCCGTGGGGCCGCAGACCACCGACCGGCCCGGCAGCAACGACGCCTTCGGGCGCGGCAGGCAGTCGACGCTGGCGCAGACGCTCATCGTCTCGCTGGCGGCGATCAAGGGGAACACCACCTTCAAGCCGCCGGACTACGAGTTGCGCCTGGTGCCGGTCTTCAACGTGAACCGCTCGCAGCTCGAGGAGGTTCGCGCGCTGCGTGCCGATCCACGCGAGGGCCGCACCCGCACCGACAACCACGTGGGCCTCCAGGAGGCTTTCGCCGACGTTCACCTGCGCAACGTTTCCTCGCGCTACGACTTCGATTCGATCCGGATCGGCATCCAGCCCTTCATCTCGGATTTCCGCGGGTTCCTGTTCAACGACGTGCCGCTCGGCGTGCGCATCTTCGGCACCCGCGACAACAACCAGTGGCAATACAACCTCGGCTATTTCCGCCGGCTGGAAAAGGACACCAATTCCGGGTTGAACGACGTGGGTGCACGCCCGCGCCGCGAAGATGTCTTCGTGGCCAACGCCTATCGCCAGGATTGGCCCATGCTGGGCTTCACCTCGCAGGCCACCGCCGTGCTGAACGTGAACCGGGAGGACAACCGCCAGCTCTACGATTCCAACGGGTTCCTGGTGCGACCGGCCGTGCAGGGTGACAGCCGCGCGCACAGCTACACCGTCGGCTACCTCGGCTACAGCGGCGATGGCCACCTCGGCAGCCTCAACCTGAGCACGTCGCTCTACGTCGCACTGGGCCGCGACGAACGCCACCCGATATCGCAGCGCCCGCAGCGGATCCGCGCGGGCTTTGCGGCGGCCGAGCTCTCGAAGGACTTCAGCTGGGTGCGCATCCGCGTCAACGTGTTGCTCGCCTCCGCGGACCGCGATCCGTTCGACAATGTCGCCACCGGCTTCGACGCCATCCTCGAGAACCCGCAGTTCGCCGGCGCGGATACCAGCTTCTGGATCCGCCAGGCGGTGCCGCTGGTGGGCGGCGGTGGCGTCGCGCTTTCGGGGCGCAACGGCGTGTTGCCGAGCCTGCGCTCTTCCAAGGACCAGGGCCAGTCGAATTTCGTGAACCCGGGCCTGGTGCTGCTTGGGGTCGGCGCCGACGTCGATGTCACGCCCGAAGTGCGCGTGATCACCAACGTGTCCTACCTGCAATTCGTGAATACCGAGGTGCTGGGCGTGCTGCGCAACCAGGCGCCGCCTTCGAAGCAGATCGGTGTCGATCTTTCCGCCGCGGTGCAGTGGCGGCCCTTCATGAGCCAGAACGTGGTGGTGAGCGCGTCCGCGGCCGCGCTGGTGCCGGGTAAGGGACTGAAGCAGCTTTACGACGAAGGGCAGCGCGGGGTGCAGTACTCGGTGCTGGTCAATTTGGTCGCGACTTTCTAGGCGATGGATTTGGAACACAAAGGACACAGAGGCTACACAGAGGACACAGAGGAAAGGCAAATCCTCGAATGTACCGTGCCCGTCGTCGAAACCAGCACAAAAGCGTTCAGGTTCTTGGCAGTCCTCTGTGTCCTCTGTGTAGCCTCTGTGTCCTCTGTGTTGAAAGCGGCGTTTCCACCTTCACCCGCCTCCCAAACGGTGACGGAAGCAGACGCCAAGTCCGCCGGCTGCATGACCTGCCACACCGCCACCGATCGCCACACGATGCACCAGAACCCGGCGGTCATCCTGGGGTGCACGGACTGCCATGGCGGCAACTCGAAAGTGACTCTCGTGCAAGGCGTGCAGCGCGAAGATCCGGCCTACACCACCGCGCTGCGCAGCGCTCACGTCATGCCGCGCGACGAAAAGGCCTGGAACTGGCCCTCGAGCGCCAATCCCGTGCGCACCTACACGCTGCTGAACAAGGAGAGCCCGGAGTTCATCCGCTTCATCAACCCGGGCGACCTGCGCGTGGCGCGCGAGGCCTGCGGCGCATGCCACCTGCCGATCATCCACGCGAGCGAGCGCAGCCTGATGGCGACCTCCGCGATGTTCTGGGGCGGTGCCGCGTACAACAACGGCATCCTGCCGTACAAGCGCTCGATCCTGGGCGAGGCGTACACGCGCGAGGGGCAGGGCGCGCGCCTCGACAATCCGGTGGTGCCGGATGCGTTCCTGCTCTCGAAGGGCATCCTGCCGCAGGTCACCGCGATGCCGGCGTGGGAGACGATCCCGCCGGGCGACGTGTTCCGCGTGTTCGAGCGCGGCGGCAAGGTGATCTCGAGCCAGTTTCCGGAGATCGGCCTGCCGAACAACGCGGGCCAGATCCAGAAACTCGACGAGCCGGGCCGTCCGGATCTGCGCCAGTCCAATCGCGGTCCGGGCACGGGCAGCCGCATCGCGGTGCCGGTGATCAACATCACCAAGACGCGCCTGAATGACCCGCATCTCTGGTTCCTCGGCACCAACGACCAGCCCGGCGACTATCGATCCTCAGGCTGCAGCGCGTGCCACGTGCCGTATGCCAACGATCGCGACGCGCGCCACTCCTCCATCTACGCGCGCTACGGCAACAAGGGCGCCACCGCGACGCTGGATCCCACGATCGCGAAGGGGGAATCGGGCCACCCGGTGCGCCACGAGTTCACGCGCGCCATCCCGTCGTCGCAGTGCATGGTCTGCCACATGCACCAGCCCAACGTATTCGTGAACAGTTTCTTCGGCACAATCATGTGGGACTACGAATCCGACGCGCCGTCGATGTGGCCGAAGCAGCAGAAGTACCCGACGTCGGAGGAGGCGCGCAGGATCCTCGACCGCAACCCGGAGGAAGCAGCGATCCGCGGCAACTGGGGTGATCCGAAATTCCTCGAGAACGTGGCGAGCCTCAATCCCACGCTAAAGGACACGCAGTTCGCCGATTACCACGGGCATGGCTGGAACTTCCGCGCGGTTTATCGCCGCGACCGCAAGGGCGCGCTGCTCGACAAGCAGGGCCAGGTGATCGCCGACGACGATCCCGGGAAGTTCAAGAAGGGCGTGCATCTGACCTCCGCGCACCTCGACCTCGGCTTCCACTGCGTCGATTGCCACTTCGCGCAGGACATGCACGGCAACGGGCACATCTACGGCGAGGTGGCCGCCGCGGTGGAGGTGGATTGCGCGGATTGCCACGGCACCGCGGACAAGTACCCGACCCTGCGCACGTCGGGGCCCGCGGCGCGGCCCGGCGGCATGGACATGGCGCTGCTGCGCACCCAGGACGGGCGCCGCCGCTTCGAGTGGGTCGGCGGCAAGCTGATCCAGCGCTCGGCGCTCGATCCCAAGCTCGAGTGGACCATGACGCTGGTGAAGGACACGGTGACGCCGGGCAACACGAAGTACAACGAGAAGGCCGCGCGCGCCAAGCTCATGCACACGGGCGCCGAGGGGCGCGGGGGGAAGTGGGGCGCGGGTGAGTCCTCGCAGATGGCCCACGGCAACAACAAGATGACGTGTTTCTCGTGCCACCTCTCGTGGACCACGAGCTGCGCCGGCTGCCACCTGCCGATCCAGGCCAACTGGAAAACGGAGCGCAACCACTACGAAGGAGGCGAGACGCGCAACTACGCCACCTACAACCCGCAGGTGGCGCGCGAGGACATGTTCCAGCTGGGCCGCCACGGACCGGTGAAGGGAGGCCGCATCACGCCGGTGCGCTCGTCCTCGGCGCTGGTGCTGTCCTCGACCAACATCAACCGCGAGCGCATCTACATCCAGCAGGCGCCGGTCGCTGCGAGCGGCTTCTCCTCGCAGGCCTTCGCTCCACATTACCCACACACCGAGCGCAAGACGGAGACCAAGGGTTGCAGCGATTGCCACGTCGCCGCCGCCAACGACAACAACGCGATCATGGCCCAGCTGCTGCTGCAGGGGACCAACTTCGTGAACTTCGTGGGCTTCAACGCGTGGGTGGGCGAGGAGCGCCACGTCGAGGCGGTGCAGGTCACCGAGTGGGACGAGCCGCAGGCGGTGATCGGCAGCTACCTCCATCGCCACGCCTACCCCGACTGGTTCGCCGACCACGAGAAACGCGGCCTGCAGCTGCGCGAGGCCCACAACCACGCGGCCAGGGGTGCCGTGGGCTGCATCGCGCTGCGCGGCGAATACCTGTTCGCGGCGGAAGGCGCCGGCGGCCTGCGCGTCTACGACGTGGCCTCGATCGCCAACAAGGGCGTCTCGCAGCGCATCGTGACGGCGCCGTTTTCGCCATTGGGCCACGACACACACGTCGCCTCGAAGGACGCGGCCTGCGTGGCGCTGCCGACCAACCAGCCGATCAACCCGAATCGCAACACGGGCGAGCTCATGCGCACCGTGAACCAGGAGCAGCCCTTCCACCCGATCTACGGCTACGCGGTGGTCGCGGACCGCGAGGAAGGCCTCATCCTCGTCGACGTGAACACGCTGGCCGACGGCGAGCCGCGCAACAACTTCCTCAAGCGCGCGCTCGCCTGGAACCCCGGCAACGTGCTCGCCGGCGCGCGCCACGTGACGCTCGGCGGCCACTACGCCTACGTGATGGCCGCAAGCGGCCTGGTAATCGTCGACCTCGACGATCCTCTCAAGCCGCGTGTCGCCGCGCAGGTGCCGCTTGCCTCCGCGCGGGCGAGCGCCTTGCAGTTCCGTTACCTCTTCGTGACCACCGCGCAGGGCCTCGAGGTCGTCGACGTGACGGTGCCCGAACGCGCGCGGCGCGTGGCGGGCGCGGGTGTGAAGCTCGGCGAGGCGCGCGGCATCTACGTGGCGCGCACGTACGCGTACGTCGCGGCCGGCAAGGAGGGCCTGGCGATCGTCGACGTGGAGAAGCCGGAGCGTCCGAAACTGTTGCAGCGCTTCGACGCGGGTGGAAAGATCGGTGACGCGCGCGACGTGGTCGTGGGATCCACCAACGCGTCGCTCTTCGCCTACGTGGCCGACGGGCGCAACGGGCTGAAGGTGGTCCAGCTCACGGCGCCCGACACCCAGCCGCGTTTCTACGGCTTCAGCCCCGAGCCGCGCCCTCGGCTCATCGCGTGGAAAGCAACCGCGTCGCCCGCGAACGCGCTCGCCAAGGGCCTCGACCGCGACCGCGCCGTGGACGAAACCGGGCACCAGATCGCCGTCTTCGGGCGCATCGGCTCGCGGCCGTTTACCCTCGATGAGCAACGGCGGTTCTACCTGAACCCTGATGGCACCGCGTGGAAGGTGAAAGACTGATGTTTAACCACAGAGGATACCGAGGCAACACAAGAGGAAAGCAAAACCCGAGGGGAATTCGCGGGTGGGCATTCATTTCCCGGGTGCTGGCGATGTTTTGCCTTTCCTCTTGTGTTGCCTCTGTGTCCACTGTGGTCATCGCCCAGGTGCTTCCCTACGCCGCGAAAGGCCAGAACCTCGGTGTCGTCACCTGCGCCAGCAGCCTCTGCCACGGCGCCATTTCGAGCTGGAAGGGCGCCAACATCCTGCAGAACGAATACGTGACCTGGTCGCGTGTCGACAAACACGCGACGCGCGCCTATCACGTGCTGCTGGAGGAGCGTTCGCAGAAGATCGCGCGCAACCTGGGCATCAAGGAGCCGGCGCACCAGGCCAGGGTGTGCCTCGATTGCCATGCCTACAACCCTGCCCCCGCCCAGCGCGGCGAGCGCTTCAAGGTCGCCGACGGGGTGAGCTGCGAAGCCTGCCACGGGCCGTCGGAGACCTGGATACGCAGCCATGTGTCGCCCGGAGCCACACACGCGGACAACGTGAAGAACGGCCTCTATCCCACCAACGAACCGGTGGCCCAGGCGCGCCTGTGCCTGTCGTGCCACTTCGGCAACAAGGACAAGTTCGTCACCCACCGGATGATGGGCGCGGGACACCCGCGCATGAGCTTCGAGCTCGACACCTTCGCGCAGACGCAGCCGCCGCACTACGTGCCCGATGCCGACTGGGAAAGACGCAAGGGCCGCTACGACAGCGTGCGCGTGTGGGCCATCGGCCAGGCGCTCGCCGCCTCCGAGCTGCTCGACGTGCTGCTGGACCCGAAGCGCAGCCGCGACGGGCTGTTCCCGGAGCTCGTGGTGTTCGACTGCCACGCCTGCCACCACCCCATGTCCGATGTGCGCTGGTCGCCGCGAACCAACACCAGCCCGGGTCGCATCCGGCTCAACGACGCCAACCTGCTGATGCTGCGGCTCATCGTCCGGCGCGTCCTGCCGGCGGAGGAATCCAACGCCTTCGCGCAGCGCGTGACCGACCTGCACAAGGCGGTGGCGGGCGACGGCGGCGATCCGCTCGAGGCCGCGCGCGCCATGCGCGCCACCCTCGACGGCCTGGTCGGGCGGATCGCCGCGCGCGCCTTCGCGCGGGACGACCTCCAGGCGATGCTCATGGGCCTGGTGGACGATGGCCTGGCAGGCCAGTACCGCGACTACGCGGGAGCCGAACAGGCGACAATGGCGATCGGCAGCCTGCTGTCGTTCCTCGCCCGTTCCGGGGCGGCGAACGCCCGCGCGGCCAACGCGGCCATGGACCGGCTGCACGAGACGGTGAAGAACGACGAGAAGTACCGGCCGGATGCTTTCCGCGCCGCCCTCGCGGACCTTCGCGCCATTGCCGACCCACTGGGAGAAAAACGCAGATGAGCTCCGCCTTCGACCAGCGCACCGAGATCGCCTGGTACGGCATCGGCATCATTGGATCAGGACCCGCGGGCCTGTCCGCCGCCGCGCATGCCGCGGAGCTGGGTATCCGACACGTGCTGCTCGAGGCCGAGGAGCACGTCTCGAACACGATTCACAAGTACCAGAAGGGCAAACACGTGATGGCGGAGCCGCAGGTCCTGCCGCTGCGAAGCGCGCTCTCCTTCGCCGCCGGCAAGCGCGAGGCGATCCTCGAGACGTGGAACCGCGAGGTCGCGAACCGCAAGGTGAACGTGCGCCACGGCAGCGAGGTAGCCACGATCCGCGGCTACGATGGCGCCTTCGAGGTCGTGACGCGCAGCGGCTGCTCCTATTTCTGCCGCAAGGTGGTGCTCGCCATCGGGCTGCAGGGCAACCTGCGCTCGCTCGGCGTGCCCGGCGAGGAACTGGAGGGCGTGCAGTACCAGCTGGACGACCCGGACGAATACCGGGACGAGACCATCGTGGTGGTGGGCGCGGGCGACGCGGCGATCGAAAACGCGCTCGCGCTGGCCGAAACCAATCGCGTGGTCCTGCTCAACCGCAACGAGGAGTTCGCGCGCTGCAAGGAGGGAAACCTGCATCTGGTGCTGGCGGCGATCCGCGAGGGGCGCATCGAGTGCCGCTACGGCACCTCTCCGATGAAGGTCGAACGCTGCGAGGGGGCAAGCCCGCTCGCCCTCGCGGTGAAGACGCCGCAGGGCCCCGATGTGATCGAGTGCCACCGCATCATCGCGCGCCTGGGCGCCATTGCGCCGCGCAAGCTCGTGGAGGGGTTCGGCGTCGTTTTTCCCAGCGCCGACCCGACCGCGATCCCGGAGCTTTCCGAGACCTACGAATCGAACGTGAAGGGCCTCTACATCATCGGCGCCCTCGGCGGCTACCCGCTGATCAAGCAGGCGATGAACCAGGGCTACGAGGTCGTCGAGTTCGCCCAGGGACGCACGGTGGCCCCGGCCGACGAGCCGCTGCTGGCGGGCAAGTTCGCGAGCCTGGCGCAGATGATGAGCGTCTCGCAGGTCCTCGACCACATCCAGTCCAGCATGCCGCTGCTGCAGGGCATCAACCGCCTGCAGCTGCGCGAATTCATGCTCGAGAGCGACCTGATCGCGCCCGCGCGCGGCGCGACGATTTTCGAGCGCAACGACTACACCAACTCGTTCTACATGATCGTTGGCGGCGCGGTGGAGATCGAGATCCTGCAGGATGGGCGGCATGCCGGCTGGTTCGTCCTCGGGGCGGGGGAATTCTTCGGCGAGCTCGGGCTGATCTCGGGGCGGCGGCGATCCAATTCCGTGCGCGCCGGCGCCGACTGCGTGCTGGTGGAGGCGTCGCGCCGCGCCATGCTCAAGCTGATCGCCTCGGTGGAGTCGGTGCGCAGGCGCATCGACGACACCTTCCTCAAGCGCGCGGTGCGCGCCTACCTGGCGCCCATGCTGCCCGACGCGGATCTCGACGCGCTGCTGGCCGAAGGTGTGCGGGTGAAGAGCTACGGCGGCGGGGAGGTGCTGTTCCAGGAGGGCCAGCCGCCCGACGGCCTGTACCTCATCCGGCGCGGCTCGGTGACGATCTCGCGCACCATCGCCGGCCGCGAGGTGGTGCTTTCGTACCTCTCGGCCGGCAACTACGTGGGTGAGATGGCCCTGCTCACGGAATCGCCGCGAACCGCGACGGTGAAGGCCGCGGTCACCACCGAGGCGGTGATCCTGGATGCCGACGTGTTCAAGCGGGTACTGGCCCGCAACCCGCGCTGGCGCGAGGACATGGAGCAGCGCTTCCTCGACCGCCTGCGCCTCAACGCCGCCATGGAGGCGCAAAGCGACCCGGGCAGCATCATCTCGTTCCTCATGCAGCAGGGCATGGGCGAGGCAACCGACGTCCTGTTGATCGACGAGTCGCTGTGTGTGCGCTGCAACAACTGCGAGAAGGCCTGCGCCGACGTGCACGACGGCACCTCGCGCCTCGATCGCGAGGCCGGGCCGACTTTCGCGCAGATCCACGTGCCGACGTCCTGCCGCCATTGCGAGCATCCGCACTGCATGAAGGATTGCCCACCCGATGCGATCCACCGCTCGGCCAACGGCGAGGTGTTCGTCGACGACAGCTGCATCGGCTGCGGCAACTGCGAGAAGAACTGCCCCTACGGGGTGATCCAGCTGGCGCCGGTGGATCCCGGGCGCAAGCCGGCGAGCCTCTTTTCCTGGCTGGTGCTGGGCCTGGGCCCGGAGCCGGGCATGGAGCCGAAGCCGAAGTCGAAGGACATCCCCAAGAAGGCCGTGAAGTGCGACATGTGCAAGGACCTGCCCGGCGGCGCGGCCTGCGTGCGCGCCTGCCCGACCGGGGCGGCCATTCGCGTGAGCCCCGAGCAGTTCCTGAACTTCGCGGGCCCGCCTGAATGACCTGATGGGACCCGACCACTATCCCGGCAAGGAGCTCGAGGCGATGAGCTCCGCGGAGCACTACCGCCGGTGGATCGTGGATTCATTTTCGCCGTACCTCGGTGTCGAGGTCGCGGAAGTCGGCGCCGGCATCGGCAGCATCACGCGCATCCTGCTCGAGCGCCCGATCAATCGCCTGGTTTCCTTCGAGCCTTCGTTCAACATGTTCCCGGTGCTTGCGGCGGCCGTGCGCGGCGAGCCGCGGGCCACCGCGATAAATGGCTTGTTCGGCGCGGGCGAGGCCGACGGGGGCTTCGATTCCGTCGCCTACATCAACGTGCTGGAACACGTGGAGCACGAGCACGTGGAGCTGGCCGCGGCCCACGCGGCGTTGCGGCCCGGTGGCCACCTGCTGGTTTTTGTCCCGGCCCTGGCCTGGCTCTACAGCGATTTCGACCGCGAAGTGGGGCATTTCCGACGCTATACGCGACCCGCGCTCGAGCGCCTGGTGGCAGGCGCCGGCTTCGAGGTCGTGAAGTCGCGTTATTTCGACTTCGCCGGCATCCTGCCCTGGTACGTGTATTTCACGCTGCTGGGCGGAAGCATGCGCCGCGGCGGTGTTTCCCTCTACGACCGCCTGGTGGTTCCGCCCATGCGCCGGATCGAGGCCCTGGCGCATCCCCCTCTTGGCAAAAACGTATTGCTGGTCGCGCGCAGGAACTGAACATGGGCGGCGGGCGTCCATCGTGGATGCAATCACGTTCGCGCCCGCGGGATACTCCCCGATGAACCCGGCCATCGGCCACCCCGCGGCGTTCGCCTGGCGCGTGCTGAAGGCCTTCCGCGCCAACCAGGGGCTGCTGCTGGCCGGGGCGGTGGCCTACTACGCGCTGCTGTCGATCATCCCGCTGCTGATCCTGATCCTCATCACGCTGTCGCACTTTGTCGGCGCCGGCGAGCTGCTGGAGGCGACCGGCCGCTACCTCGACTGGCTGGTGCCGGGGCAGGGCGGCACGCTCACCGCGGAATTCGCCCGCTTCCTCGAGCATCGCGAGGTGCTGGGCTGGGTGCTGCTGCTCACCATGGTGTTCTTCAGTTCGCTCGCCTTCACCGTGCTGGAGAACGCCATGTCGGTGATCTTCGTGCACCGCGTGGCGATCAGGCGGCGCCATTTCGCCGTCTCGGCGCTGCTGCCCTACCTGTACATCGTGCTGCTCGGCGTCGGCATCCTGATGGTGACGCTGGTCTCGGCGGGGCTGGAGGCGATGGGCGACCGCAGCATCCACTTCCTCGGGCGCACCTGGGGGCTGGGCGGGCTGTCCGGCGGCCTGCTCTACCTGCTGGGTGTGGCCGGAGAAGTGTTCATCATCACCGCCATCTACATGGTGATGCCGGTGGGCCGCCATTCGTGGCGGCGGGCGCTGGCCGGTGGGGTGACGGCCGCGCTGCTCTGGGAGGTCACCCGCCACTTGCTGCTCTGGTACTTCCAGACGTTATCCAGGGTGGGCGTCGTCTACGGCTCGCTCACCACGGCGATTGTGGTGCTGCTGAGCCTGGAGCTCGCGGCGACGTTGCTGCTGCTGGGTGCCCAGGTGATCGCCGAATACGAGCGCCTCGGAACGCCGGACGCAAAAGCGCCTCCAAGACCCATGACCACCCAGCCGCCGAAGGAATCGCGATGACCCGGCAGATCGGCCCCGTGACCGTGCAGGGCAAGCCGTTGCGCTGCATGGTTTGCAGCCACGACGTGTTCTGGGAGCAACACGTCTCGCTAGCAAACCCGTTCTTCAGCTTCCTCGATCCGGACAGCGCGGCGCATTGCGCGGTGTGCGCGCGATGCGGATACGTGCACATGTTCCTGCCGAAGGCGACGGCGGACATCGAGGAATCCTCGGCTGCGCCCGCCCCTGCCGCCCCCGCGTGAATCTAGTGCTTCACCTCGCCGATCATCCGGTCGAGCCCCGGGTCGGCGCGGTGGTTCGCGGCGTTCCACCGCATCACCAGGAACATGGTCCCGGAGACAAATGCGCCGAACATGATGATGATGAAGTGGATGTGCAGGTCGTAGCGCAACATCACGGAATAGAGCGCCAGCATCACCAGGATGCTCACGTTTTCGTTGAAGTTCTGTACCGCGATCGAGTGCCCCGCCGACATCAGCACGTGCCCGCGGTGCTGCAGCAGCGCGTTCATGGGCACCACGAAGAAGCCCGCCATGGCGCCGACCACGATCAGCAGGACGTAGACCAGCGGCATCCAGTGCACGAACACCATCGCCATCACCACGAAGCCCATCGCCACGCCGAAAGGCAGCACCTTCACCGCGCGCTTCAGCGGCACCATGCGTGCGGCCAGGATCGCGCCGATCGCGATGCCGAGCGCGGAGATGCCCTGCAACGCCGCGCCCTGGCTCAGGGGCAGGTTCAGGCTCTTTTCGGCCCACTTGAGGACGATGAACTGCAGGGTGGCGCCGGCGCCCCAGAAGAGCGTGGTGGTGGCCAGCGAGATCTGGCCCAGCTTGTCGCGCCAGAGCGTCACGAAACACTGGGAGAAATCCATCAGCTGGCGCCATGGGTTGCGGGCCTGGTGGGGATATCGTGCGCCGGTGTCGGGGATGGCGAGGTTGAAGGCCGCGGCGACCACGTAGAAGACGGCGATCACCACCACTGCGGCCTCGGGCGCGGTGTTGATGCTGGTATCGAGGTAGGGCATGTCGAAGCTCAGCAGCATGTGCGAGATGCGCGGCCCGATCAACATGCCGCCAAGCAACGTGCCCAGCACGATGGAGGCCACCGTGAGGCCCTCGATCCAGCCATTGGCCACCACCAGCTGCTCCGGGGGCAGCAGCTCGGTCAGGATCCCGTATTTGGCGGGTGAATAGGCCGCGGCGCCGAGGCCCACGATGGCGTAGGCCAGCAGCACGAGCCAGTAGGCGGGCATGTCGCCGATGCGCAGGAACTCGTTGAAGAGGATGAAGCCGCAGCCGACCACCTTGATCAGGTTGGTGATGAACATCACCCGGCCCTTGGGCATCGAGTCGGCGAAAGCGCCGACCAGGAACGCCAGCACGACATACGAGAGGGTGAAGAAGAACTTGAGCAGCGGCGTGAGCCAGGCCGGGGCGTCCAGCTGGATCAGCATCGCGATGGCAGCGATCAGCAGGGCATTGTCCGCGAGTGACGAGAAGAACTGCGCCGCCATGATGGTGTAGAAACCCTTTTTCATGGAGGGTTTTATACCATGCGCCAACGCGTTTTCAGCGCTTCGAGTCGCCTATGTGGCGGTCGAGGCCGGGGTCGGCCCGGTGGTTGGCCGCGTTCCAGCGCATCATGAGGTAGACCAGCAGGCAGGTGGCCAGGCCGAACAGCGCGATGATCGAGTGGATGCGCAACTCGAGGCGCAGCAGCACCGCGTAAAGCGCCAGCATCAGCAGGATGCCGACGTTTTCGTTGAAGTTCTGCACCGCGATCGAATGCCCGGCCGACATCAACACGTGGCCGCGATGCTGCAGCAGGGCATTCATCGGCACGCCAGCCCGCCACCTTGATGAGGTTGGTGATGAACATCACGCGGCCCTTGGGCATCGCGTCGGCGAAGGCCCCCACCGCAAACGCGAGCAGCACGTACGAGATCGCGAAGCTGAACTTGAGCAGCGGGGTGAGCCACGCGGGGCCGTCGAGCAGCACCAGCATCGCCATCGCCGCGATCAGCAGCGCATTGTCGGCCAGCGACGAGAAGAACTGGGCCGCCATGATGGTGTAGAAGCTGCGCTTCATGGGGTGGTGCCGTGGGCCTTCAGGCCTTGGGCCACCAGGCTTGCAGCGCGTCGGGGGCCAGTGCCGGGCTTAGCGCATGGCCCTGCGCCACGTCGCAGCCCAGGCGCGTGAGCTCGGCCACGGTGGCCTCGTCCTCGGCGCCTTCGCCGACCACGCGAAGCGAGAAATTGTGGGCGATGTCGATGGCCGAGCGCACCAGCGCCATGTCGCCCTTTTCGGCCAGCATGCCGCGCACGAAAGGGCGGTCGATCTTGATCTCGTCGACCGGCAGCCGGCGCAGGTGCGCGAGCGAGGTGAAGCCGGTACCGAAGTCGTCGATCGCGATCTGCACGCCCACGCCCTTGAGGCGGGTGAGGATCGCCACCGAGCGCTCCGCGTCGACCAGGGTGGAGCTTTCCGCCACCTCGATCACCAGGTCCTGCGGCGGGATGCTCCAGGTCTTGAGGCTCTGGTCGACCACGGCCGGCAGCTCGCGGTCGGTGAGCATGGAAAGCGAGACGTTGAGCGCGATCCGTGGCGTGATGCCCGCGGCGCGCCACTGCGCCGCCTGGCGCAGGGCCGCGTTCATCACCCAGAAGGTCAGGGTGCCGATGAGCCCGGTGCGCTCGGCGATGCCGACCACGGTTTGCGCGCTGACCTCGCCCGCCTTGGCATGGCGCCAGCGCACCAGCGCTTCGATGCCCACCGGGCGGCCGCTGGCGAGCTCGACCTGTGGCTGGTAGTGCATCTCGAGTTCGTTGGCGCGGATCGCACGCTCGAGGTCCAGGTCGAGTCCGCGGTACACCTCGGTCTCGACGCGATCCTCGGGCTGCATGACGTGGTATCCCTCCTCGCGCGTGGCGGCGATATGGCGGGCGATGTCCGCGGCCATCAGCAGCCCCGCGGGATCGAAGCCGTGGTCGGGCAGGCAGGCCACGCCCACACACGGGCGCAGCACCGCCGAGCCGCCTTCGTGGGCGATCGGGCGGTCTAGCACGCGCAGCAGCTTGACCGCGGCAAGCACCGCCTGGCTGGGATGCGCCAGTCGCGGCAGCACCACACACACCTGCTCGTCCGAAAGCGCGGCTAGCCGGTCCTCGGGACGCAGCGCGCGCCGCATGCGGTCGATCACCAGGGCCATGGTGGTTGCCGGTGCCGGCCCCTTGAGCAGCGCCTGCAACCGGTCGACGCGGCGCAGCTCCATCACCAGGACCGCCAGCCGGCCGTCGGTTGCGCGCGCGATGGCGCTTTCGCGATCGAGGAATCGCAACATCTCTTCGCGCGCGTCGGGCTCCAGGGCGTCGGTTGCGGTGGGAGTGGTGGAGGGCAAGCGTTCTTTCAGGCGAGGTAGAAGTCGGCGAGGTTGAGGCCGTAGGCGCCCGGCGCGAGGCCGCGTTTTATGAATGCCGGGGCGCTGCCGCCCATCTTGGGCTCATACAGCAGGTCCACCATGGTGGGGAATGTTGCAGGTGTCTTGTCGGGCGCGGTCACCACCAGCACCCGCGGCTTGAGCCTGCGCACCTTGCTGTGCTCCACCACCACCGCCACCTCGCCCGTGGACAGCTCGATCAGCGAGCCGACCGGGAAGACCCCCACCGACGAGACGAACTGCTGCACCAGCGCCTCGTGGAAGAACTCCCCGCCCCAGGCGGTGAGGTTGCGCAGCGCCTCGTACGACGAGACCGCGGACGCGTAGGGGCGGTGATTGGTGAGCGCCGCGAAGCAGTCGACGATGCCGGCCATGCGCCCGAACACGCCGATGTCGTTGCCCACCAGCGCGCGGGGATAGCCGCTGCCGTTCATGCGCTCGTGGTGCTGCTCGATGCCGCGCAGGATCTCGGTGTCGAACCCGGGGGCCTCCCCTAGGATCGACAGGCCCAGGTCGACGTGGGTCTTGGCGGTCTCGAACTCCTCGTCGGTCAGGCGCCCCTGCTTGTCGAGCAGCGCGCGCGGCAGCCGGATCTTGCCGACGTCGAGCAGCAGGCCGACCTGCGCCAGGCTGCTGAGCTGGGCGCGCGGAAAACCCAGGTGGCGGCCGAAGGAGGTGAGGTAGACCGCGACCTGGAGCCCGTGGCCGTAGGCGGCGATGTCCTGCTCGCGCAGCCGCGCGACCCACATCAGCGCCTGTGGGTTGCGCACGATGCTTTCGACCATGTCGTCGACGATTTCCTCGACACGCTCGACCTCGAAGGACTGGCCGAGCTTGATGTCGCCCATCAGCTTGTCGAGCAGATCCGAGGCCTGCGCCACCACTTCGCGGGCGCGCGGCGCTTCTTCCTCCACCGTCGTCTGGTTGGCGTAGGTCTGGACCTCGAGCCCGGGCGGCAGGAGCGCCGCGCGCGCCTCGAATTCCTGCGCCGTCTCCGCGACCACCTCCGGAAGCGTCGTGAAGCTTCCGGTGCCCGAGAGGTTCTCGCGGCGCTGGCTGAAGAGGCCGCGAAACCCCGTCATCACGCGACCGATGAGGCCTTCGCCTGGGGCGCCGGCCTCGGGGGAGGGGAAGCCCGCGTCGAAGCGCCCCGACGATCGGCGCGAGATGTCCTCCAGTTTCACGAGGCGCCCCTCACGCGCGGGCAAGCCGCGCGGCACCGCGTGGTGCTGCGGCGGGGCGACGGCGGGCAGGTCCTTGGACGGGGTGGCCGCGGCGACGGCGGCGCGTGTCATCGGGCCCTGGCGCGCACCGATCGGGGGCACGGTTCTGGTGGGCGTGGGGGGCGCCGAGACGTATTCGTCGCCGACCGAACGGGCGCGATCCACCATCACGTATTCGCAATGGCTGCGCAGCGCGGCGACCTGCTCCTGGTCCTCGACCAGGAAGCCCTGCAGCAGGAACGGCGTGTCGACCCACGGCCGGTCGAGATCGGCAATAAACATGCCCACCTTGAGATCCGTCGTGAATACCTTGGTCGCCATCTCCCCGGCATTCTACCGGGGCCCCTGCGTCAGACGAAGTTGAGGGTGCCCCCGGGGAATCGCGCCAGGTTGGGAAACACACGGGCCAACGCGGCGTTGTCGAGACCGAACCACTTCGCCAGCGTGGCGCCGTACTGGTCCACCGAGGTGGTTGGTATCCAGCGTCCTGCCGACTCCGCGTCGTCCGGCCCGCCGAGGGCCAGCGTCGGGAAGGTGCCGTAAAGCGAGCCGCCGCGCACCGCCCCGCCGAGAATCAGGTGATGGTTGCCCCAGGCGTGGTCGGTGCCACCACCCGAAGCCGGCTGCAGGGTGCGGCCGAAATCCGAGAGCGAGAAGGTCGTCACCTTGTCGGCCATTCCGATGGAAACGGTGGCGTCGTAGAACGACCGCAGCGCCGGCGACAGCTGGCCCAGCAGGTTGTCGAGCGTTGGCAGCTCGTTGGTGTGGGTGTCGAAACCGCCGAGCGAGACGAAGAAGATCTGGCGGCGCGCGCCCGTCTGCGCCTGCGCTTCGACCAGCTTTGCCACTTGCATCAGCTGCTGGGCGATGCCGGTGGTCTGGCCCGCGAATGCGGCCTCCACCCGGGCGCTCGCGGTAGTGAGGATCGGATTGACCACGCCCGAAAGCGAGATCGCATTGGCTGTCACGCCGCTGGCGGCCTGGACATAGCGGCTGTCCCCACTGGCGGCGAGGATCTGCTGCAGCGCGGCCATGCGCGCATTCGCCGCAGTGCTGCCGTTGTAGCCCTGCAATGCGAGGCCGCCCGTGGGCGGCAGCGACAACGGGCTCGACGCGTTGCCGCTGATGAAGACGCTGGTGCCGGCGATCGAGGTGATCACCGGGAATGGCCCGGGAATCACTTCGTCCGCGATGCGCCCGCCCCAGCCCGAGGCACTCGGTCCGGCCGAGACCGACGATTGCCACTGGCCCTGCTGGTCGGAGTGTGAGAACAGGTTGTCCGGCCGGCTGGAGAGGTAGTTCGACTTGCTGGTGGGCGCGTTGAGCGGGCCGACGTTCGCCAGCAGCGCGAGCTTGCCCTGCGAAAACAAGGGATGGATTTCGGTGAGCGCCGGATGCAGGCCGAAGGGCGTGCCCGTGTTCGCGGGCTGGATCGCCAGCAACTGCGCCTGCGCGATGTTGAGCCCCGAATTCGCGGGGCGTGCAAGGGTGTATTGCGCGTAGCCCGGGGTGTCGTTCGGTATCAACAGGCTGTTGCCGTCGATGCCGCCGTAGAGGAATACGCAGACCAGCGCCTTGTAGTCGGAAGCCGCCTGCGCCGAGGCGCCCGCGCTGTAGGCGAGGACGCAGAGCGGGGCCAGCCTGGCGGCCAGGCCACCGGCGCCCAGCGCGCCGGCGCGCGCGAGGAAATCACGTCGGGTGTTGTTCATCGTTGCACCTGGTATTGGGCAGACGTGACTACGAGATAGATGGCGGCGCGTGCGCGCCCGAGGGTGTCCGAGGCGGCAACGGCATTCACCGCCGTGACGATGGCGTTACGCATCGCACCGCCCATCGTGCCCGCAAGCAGGTCGCGGTCGAGCTGGTCCGTGAGCGTTGCCGCGTCGGTGGCCAACGCCTGGTAGCGCGAGAGGTCGAGCCGAGTGCCGATGGCACCGAAGAGGTTCGCGTCCGGCGCGATCGCGGTGGTGTAGACCAGCGTATTGGCGACGTTGGCGCGCGCGATCGCGGTGGCCGAGTTGAGCAGGCCGAACTCGGGACCGGGCAAGCCGGTGCCGGGGACGACGTAACCCGCGGGGAAATAGTTGAAGACCGACGGCGAGTAGAACAGCGACTGGCCGAGCGTGGCCGACTGCGCGCGCAAGTACACGCCATCCGTGCTTGCACCCAGGGCGCGCGCGATGCCGGTCAGGTACAGCACCGGCTCCGTGAGCTTGCCAAAAGCCGGATCCTGCTTGCGTCCTCGCGCCTCGGGATCCAGCAGCACCGCGCGCACGACGGCGCGCAGGTCGCCGCGAATGCCCGCGCCGTTGTTTGCGAACACCGCGGAGATGCGCGCGACATAGGAGGCAGACGGATCGCTGGTCACCAACATGCGGATGAGATGGCGCCCGATGAAGGGCCCGACGTTGGGGTGCTCGAAGATGTTGCGGTGCGCGCCCGCCAGGTCCTGCTGCATCGTGAGCCCCGAGGCGGAGAGCGTCCCGCCCAGCAGGACCTTGGATGCGAACTCATGTGTCGCGTCGACCGCGCGCATTTCGCCGAGGTAGTTGCGCGGGTTGTTGTTGCGCTCCGTGGCGCCGGCGATGGTGGCGTAGGTCCAGCCGGTGAAGACCGCGGCGAAGCCCTCCACCGTGGCCTGGTCGTAGGTGAAGAGCGTCCGGCCGCTGGCATCGAGGCGTTTGCTGCCGTCCTGCTCCAGCACGTAGGTGCCGAGCGAGAAGAGCTGCATCACCTCGCGCGCGTAGTTTTCGTTCGGCTTGGTCCTGGCGGTGGCGCTGGCCTTGTTGTTGTTGGCCATGTCGAGGTAGTCGCCCATCATCGGCGAGAGCGTCACCGCCTGCAGCAGGTCGTAGTAGTTGCCGAACGCGCGGTCCGCGAGCATCTGCTGGTAGCGCGCCATCGCGTAGTTGCGGCTGTTGTCCACGCCGGAAGTCACCATGAGCTGCGAGAGCGCGAAGGCCACGCGCTGGCGCAGCTGGTCGGGCGCGGCGACGGCGTTGCGGAAGAATTGCAGCTGCATCGGGTATAGCGTGTAGTTGTCCCGCGCGCAGAAGCTGTCGGCGCGGATGGGCTGTGCGCGGTCGTCGACGCATGCCGTGGGGCGATTGGCCGCGACGTACGGGTAGCCCGGGTACCGCGTCGATGCCATCGCCAGCTGCTGGTCCACCCAGGCGGGCGCGCCCATTGAAGCGACGCGTGCTGTTTCTGCCGGCGTGGGTCCGAAGCTGCCCTGCCGCAGGAGGCGCACCGCGTCCGCTGCGTTGTCCGCCACGGAAAGCGGCGAGCACATCACGACCCCTTCTGCCTGGTAGCCGAAGGCCGGGGACTTGGCGTAGAGCGAGGCGTCGGTGGTGAAGCGGTGGTTGGAATCGTTACGCAGGTAGCCGTTGTTGTAGCTGCGATAGAGCGGCGTGTTGCCGGCGCTGCACGCCGTGCCGTTGACGCGCGTGACGTAGAACGCGGTGCCTTCGTAGCTCCAGCCGCGATCGGTCTTCACCAGTTCGCACTCGCCAGGCTCCGACGTATAGAAATGCGAGTTCGGGCCGATGCCCGGCGTGCCGTAGAAGCGGCACACGGGGGACAGGCCCGGCGCATCGCTTGCGTTGCGGAATACGTTGAAGCTTCCACCGGTGCGGCTCCAGCCCGGTCCGGCTCCGCCGCCGTCGATGAATCCGGCTTCCGCGGGATCGGCGGTCACGAAGTAGTGGCCGATGATGGAATTGAAGTATTCGATCGCGGTGCCGTTGGGTTCAGCGGCGAATGCGATCGCGGGCGCCCAGGCGGCGAACAGCGCGATGGAGTGCTTGCGGACCATGTTCTCCCCAACAGTGTCGAGTTCTCTATAATTCGCCCTTTGGCCCAAGGCGCTTCTGCATCATGCAACGCTTTGCGCGCCGGTTCCGTTGACCTCGATTCCGTCTCCATTTCACGACAAAACACATGCGCAAGATCCTCGACGGCGTCCGCGTGCTCGACCTCACCCGCGTGCTTGCGGGTCCGTGGGCGACTCAGAACCTGGCCGATTTCGGCGCCGAGGTGATCAAGGTCGAAAGGCCGGGGCAGGGCGACGACACGCGTGGTTGGGGCCCGCCCTTTCTCAAGGACCGTGAAGGGCGCGATACCGCCGATGCCGCCTACTACCTGGCGTGCAACCGCGGCAAGAAGTCCGTCACGCTCGACATCGCAAGCCCCGGTGGGCGCGAGCTGGCCCGCGGCCTCGCGCTGAAAAGCGACGTCATCGTCGAAAACTTCAAGGTCGGCGACCTGGCCCGCCACGGGCTCGACTACGCCACGCTTTCGAGGGACAACCCCCGCCTGGTGTATTGCTCGATCACGGGGTTTGGCCAGGACGGGCCGTACCGCGACCGTCCTGGCTACGACTTCATGGTCCAGGGCCTCGGCGGCCTGATGAGCGTGACCGGCGAGCGCGACGAGCTGCCCGGTGGCGGGCCGCAGAAGGTGGGGGTCGCGGTTTCCGACCTCTTCACCGGCATGTACGCCACCTCGGCCATCCTGGCGGCGCTGCTCGAGCGGGGGAAAAGCGGCACGGGCCAGCACATCGACATGGCGTTGCTCGACGTCCAGGTGGCGATGCTCGCAAACCTGAGCTCGAGTTTCTTCGTCTCCGGCGTGGCGCCCAGGCGCATGGGCAACGCGCACCAGAACATTGTCCCGTATCACGTGTTCCGCGCGGCCGACGACTTCCTGGTCGTGGCGGTCGGCAACGATGGGCAATTCACCCGCTTCTGCGAGGTCGTGGGCGCGCCGGAATGGTCGCGTGACGAGCGCTTCGCCACCAACCCGCAGCGCGTGCGCCACCGCGACCTCCTGGTGGGCCTCATCGGCGAGCGCCTGGCCACGCGGGCGGCGGGGGAATGGCTCTCGTTGCTCGAGCCGTCCGGGGTTCCCTGCGGCCCGATCAACGACCTGGCGCAGGTGTTTGCGGACCCGCAGGTCCGCCACCGCGGCATGCAGGTAACGGCCCCGCATCCGGCCGCCGGCGAGGTCACCATGGTCGCCAATCCGATCCACTTTTCGGCCACCCCGATCACCCATGATCGTGCGCCCCCGGTGCTGGGCCAGCACACCGCCGAAGTCCTGCGCGAAGTCCTTGGCCTGGACCCGGGCCGGATCGAGGCGTTGCGCCAATCGGGCGCCGTCTGAGGCGGGCCCGGCAAGGGTTACGGCTGTAATCGCCCCGTCATGAGAAAATCGTTCTGCGCCAATAGAATGCGACGCATACAGACAAGAAATCAGGGAGCTTCACCATGTTGCACCGATCCATCGCCGCAGCCGTGTTTGCGGGCGCCGCTTCATTGGCCGCGGCGGCGGCGAGTGAGGCGCAAATCGTCACCAAGGTCGATCCCGAATTCCCGCGCGAAGCTACCCAGGCCGGCGTCGACAAGGGGATCGTGAAGGCACGCATGACCATCGACGCCAGCGGCGAAGTAACCCGTGTCGAAGTGCTCGAATCGAACCCGCGCCGCGTGTTCGACCGCGCCGTCGTCAAGACACTTTCCCAGTGGCGTTTTAATGCCGGGACAACCGGCAGGTTGGTGGAAATAGACGTGAATTTCAGCCGCTAGCCCCACGGCCGGCGCGCGCAGTCCAAGAGGTCCCCCGATGACCGCCCGGTGGCCCTCGACATACGGCGGTTGGACGCTTGAATGGGGAGCCATGGACAGCATGCAGTCATCCCAGTCGGCTTGCTCGCCCGCGGCGCGGAATTGACCCCGTGCTGCTGAGAAATCTCAAGATCGGCCCGCGCCTGGCCGTGGGCTTCGGCGCCATCCTGCTGGTCATGGTGGCGGTGGCCGCGGGTGGCACGCTGCTCGCCCAGCAAAGCCGCAACGAGCTCACCACCGCCCTTGCCGCCTCGAGCGAGAAGGAGCGCCTGGCAAGCGAGATGAAGGCGCTGGTGCTCGAGCAGTCGAGCGTGATGCGCAACATCGGCCTGCACAGCGACATCAAGTCGATGCACGCCGACGAGGATCGCGCGCGAGCCCTCGGCAAGGCTTACGACGAGGCGCGCGGGCGGATGGCGCGCCTGGCCATCTTCCCCTCGGAGCGCGCAACCCTCAAACGCCTGGAGGCGCTCGACAAGCAGGTGGACGGACCGTTCCGCCAGGCAATCGGCATGTCCACGATGTTCCGCAACGAGGACGCCGCCAAGGTCCTCATGACCGAGCTCGACCCGGTGGTCCAGCAATCGCTGGCCCAGCTCTCCCAGCTGATCGTGATCCAGCAGCGCGCCGGGGCCGACGCCGTCACCGCCGCGCGTGTCGCGGGCGACCAGCTTGCCCTGACCGTCTACGGGGCACAGGGCCTCGTTATGGTGCTGGCGGTGCTGCTGGCCTGGGCAACCACGCGCAGCATCACGATTCCCATCGGGCAGGCGGTCGAGGTGGCCAAACGCGTTGCCTCCGGCGACCTCACCTTGCAGGTTCGCCCCGAAGGCCGCGACGAGGCTGCCGAACTGCTGCGCGCCCTGCACGACATGAACCGCGGCCTGGGCGGGATCGTCACCCGCATCCGCACCGGCGCCGAATCGATCGCGGTGGGGGCCAGCCAGGTGGCGGCCGGCAACCAGCAGCTTTCCAGCCGCACCGAGGAGCATGCGAGCTCGCTCGAGGAAACCGCCTCGACGCTGGAGGAATTCACCACAACGGTGCGCCAGAATGCCGACCACGCACGACAAGCGAGCGCGCTGGCGGGCAGCGCCTCGCAGACCGCAGAGCGTGGCGGGGCAGCGGTCAACAAGGTGGTCCAAACCATGCAGGAGGTCACCACCTCGTCCAAGAAGATTTCCGACATCATCGCGGTGATTGATGGCATCTCGTTCCAGACCAACATCCTGGCGTTGAACGCGGCGGTGGAGGCGGCGCGCGCCGGGGGGCCGGGCCGCCGCTTCGCGGGCGTGGCGTGCGGGGTCCGCCGGCAGGCGCCGCGTTCCGCGGCGGGGGCGCGGGAGATCCCCGGAGTGAACGAGGCCGCGGGTA